>JAPLNX010000526.1 GCA_026400935.1 Planctomycetia bacterium
ATTCCTTCGTCAGTGGCGGTTCCTCAAACGTGACGTCGCCGATCTTGGCCGCCGGTGGTGAGAACTTCCGTTTTGGCGGCGGGTCGTTGGATTGGGCTTTGAGGCTTTCGATCACTTCCGTCGCGGCGGTGCTGACCGACTTATCGGGGTCGGTGCTCAGCTTGGTCAGCCACTCGCGATGGCGAGGTGTGGGCTGCGTCTTCAAAAAGTTCACGAACGCAAGCCGAGCTTTCGCCGATGGGGACTCGACCAACTGCGCGAACAGCGGGTCGTCGAACGGGCGGTTGAGCAATTCACGGCTCGCGTACGGATTGCCTTGTTCGCAGTACCGAGCGAACCGTTCGGCGACGGTGAGCGACAATTCGTCAGAGATCGTCGTCCAGGTGCCGAGTTGATTCTTCAATTGGTAAGACCGGCTCGCGTTCTTGTCGGTGATTGTCGCCAATTCGGCTTCCAGGCGGTCGATGATCTTGCGCAGCAGCGGAAGCGATTTCTCTTTCGGAATGCGCCCCACGATCTGGTTGATGTCGTGCGAGAGATGGGTGTCCGGCTTCATGTCGAGCCAGCAGTTGAAATACATGTCGATCGTCGGCAGTGGCTCCAGCCGGCGGAGGTATTCCCAGCGATGCGGCATGTTCGAGGGGTCGAAGCCGCTGTGGTTCTGGGTGATCAATTCGCGAAAGCGCGGCCAGAACTTGGCGGCGACGCTTTGGTCGGTGCCGTCATGGTCGAGGAACAGGAACTCCAGCTTGTCCCAATTCGAGAAAATGAATGCGCCCGACGCCGACTCCGCGAACTTGATCACTTTGTCGGGATGCTCGGCGCGCCATTATCTTGCCCGCGGCGGTTTTCGAATTCGCGGCGTCCCACTCGGATTGGCTGACCCACTCCGAGCCGCCGAGGTGAACGCTCGGCCCTCGCCCGTCATTCGGCTGCGACATTCGCCAGCGATCCAGCACCGAGCCGCCGAGGTGCTTCGCATAGTCCTGGAAGTATCCTTCACGCTCAATCAAAAAGTACGGAACGAGAATCTCTTCCAGCGGGTTGTCGCGTGAGTCGTCAAGCTGGTCGAGCGTTCGATCGAGCCGCCAGACGGCATGTGCCCAGACGAATGCGCTCGTCGGAGCTTCCTGCGAGCCTCGTTTTACGCCGCGCGGATGCGGGGCGAGATACATCGAGTCCTTGCTGAAAGAACCTGAAGTGCTGCCAGAATTGACCGTCGGGTGACGCCGCATCGCATCCCGCACAAGCAGAGCAAGCCGACGCGCATCGAGCTTCGGAGCGACGCGGTCCACCGCGAGGCCGGCGAGCGAGTTGCTGGCGTAATCCAACTTCTCATCCGCTTCGGAGGCAATCCGTTCCAGAGCGTTCCAAGCCTCATCGGGCGTGTGGACTTGATCCAGTTGGTAAGTGCGATCGACGATCTGATTGAACACCGCCTGACATTGAGGATCGTTCTTCGCCGCTTTGCTGAGCGTTTCCCAACCGGGATTGCCATGCGATTCAAACGCCGCGAGCCATTCGTCATCGAGTCGGTAGTCATGCAATTGCAGCCACGTCACCAACCGCTTGACCTCTTCGTTGTACTTCGGAAACGCATGGCTGACTTGCCACGGCGAGGTATTCCACTTCCGCGCTCGCTTGTGGAGTGAAGCGGTCGGCCCGCTGGAATGTCCGCCGAACTCGATCGGCTCACCGTTGAGCGAGAACCGCACGAACAGGGTTCGTTTCTGCTCGTGGCGATTCGAGGTGTCGTCCCAATCCAGAACGTCCCATCGAAGTCCAAGATGCAGCCAGCCGGGAATCATGCGGCCTTGGCCGTCCAACTTTTTGTCGCGCCATGCGGGCACCTTGAGGATCTCGGCCAGCGTCGTCTTCACTGGCGTCTGCCCGAAGTACACGCCATTGACCCACACATCGGCTCCGACTGTGTTGTCGCCGATCATCATCTCGAACGGACAGTCCGCCTCGGTCGGCAGCGGCCGGCTGTCGGGGATCAGCCGAGTGAGATTGCTGCCGTCTGCGAACAGCCCATAGCCGCACATCCCAGCAACACACAGCAGCAACGCCGGACCCGTTCGCCAGCAGAGCGCAATCAGTCCGCTCAGCAGAGCACAACTCGTCGCGGCCATCGCCACCGAGTTCTTCATCGAGATCAAATCCGGATGCGAGTTGCTCCACGACGAGAGATCGAACCCCGAATACCACGCGACCGACGTCCCGACGATTCCGCCCGCCAACGTCACGAGCAACACCGCCTCAACCGATCGAGCCAACCAACTCGTTCGCGGAGCCGGCTTTGGCAAGAACCCGCTGACTCGTTTGACCCCCGTCAACTTCCGAGCCAACGCGCTCACCCCCCACACGGGCAGCAGCAACACCGCGACGTACGCGATCCCCATTGCCAGTTGGGCCGAAACCATTTGCCAAGTCATGTTCATCGTTCACCCCCCCCTCGCCACCGACTTTGTGTCGGTGGTTCCCGCGCTTCTGCACTACGAAACCCTCTTTGGTATTCGCGTAGTGCAGAAGCGCGGGAACCACCGAGATGAACTCGGTGGCGTCAATGATCACCGCTTCTTGTGGTCCGTCACTCGCAACCACTTTCCCGGCTCCTCCGTCGCCAACCGTTGCCATTCCGTTTGTGTCTCCGATGCAATCTTCTTCACCTCGGCATCGGCGTCGCCGAGCAACTTCTCCAACAGCGGCCGGATGTGCGGAGCCGGGTGCGTGCGGATCACTCGCGCGGCCAGCAAGCGTTTCTTCGGGTCCGGCGAATCGAGCAGTTCGAGCAACTCCGGGCACGCGGGGATTTCGCGCGTCATCACGTCGGCCAGCGACTCGAACGCCGATTCCTTGTCATCGAAGTACTCAAACCGCTGCAACGCTCTTTGTGTACGCGACGCGAACGCGTTCCGCTCCAACGCGGCGATCTGCCGCAGTGTCTCTTCGAGTTCGGCCAATCGCCGCGGCGAGATGTCGTACTGAGCGGATTTCAATTCGGATTGAGCCTCGGCGATCAGCGTCTCAAGAAACTCTTTTTGATTACGCGGCGCGACGGGGTCCGGCCCCAACGCGATGTCGTGTCGCAGCATTTTCTCTCGCTTGGCAACTTGCTCTTCGAGTTCCGCCACTCGCCGCCGCGCTTCGTCGGACTGAGCAAAATTCAACCGGGCCTGAGCCTCCGCTGTCAGTGCCGCGATGACTGCTTTTCGTTTGTCGTGCGAAAGCCGCGTCGCGATCTCCGAGTCGTCCAGTTGCAGTTCACTCGCCAAGAACAATTCGATGCCGGACGTTCGCCAAGCCGAGACGTACATTTCGGGTGTCGAATACGGTTCCATTCGGAAGAGATACCGCCACATCGCCGCCAATTTTCTGACCGGCGGCCATCCCTGCAACGACATCGTGTGCTCGCGGTACTTCGGCCAAAACCTCACCGCCAACGATTCGGTCGAAACGTCGGCATCGGACAAACCGAAGTAAAAGTCCTGGTTCTCCTCGAAGCCTATCGATTCGGCGAAGGACAACACTTCGTCCGGATGCTGTCGCCGCCAACGCCGGGCCGCTTCCGATTGATCCCCTTGCGTCATGCGCCAGAACTCTGACCCAAACTGAAATTCATGACCGGGACGTCGCCGCCGCCAGTCCCGAAACCACCGCTGCAAATGCTGGTCTTCCAAAGAGCCCCCCAATCGCATCACCAACTGCCGGACGTCCGCATGTTCGGCCCCCCGTCGCAGCAACGCGGAAACGACGAGTCGCTCGATGACGTTGTCGCCCGCCTCATCGGTCTCCTTCCGGTCGAGCAACTCGTCCATGCGCCACACCGCGTGCGCGAGGAAGCTCAACCGCGCCAACTGATCGCGCCGCCGAAAGTGCGTGACATCCACGCTCGCATGCGACAGCGTGAGGTCGCCCGTCGAGAACGTAGGGCGGGCATTCCCATCCGTCTGCGATTCATGCTCGTGCGAAACGACGGGCAAGAGTGCCCGTCCTACGGATTCATGTTCGCCGCGCCTCAGAACTCCCCAACTGCGTGCCGACGGAACCCAACGCAACCCATCCACGATGCCAGCCGCGTATCGAGCCAACCGCTCCGGATCGAGATGCGGCAACAACAACTCCAAACTCCGACCGATCCGCGATTCCGATTGATAATCGCGAGCCTCTGTCGCTTGACGTTCCAACCGCTCGAAGATGGCCCACGCCTCGTCTTGAGTTGTCGCGGCCGTCACTCCGATCTCGCGTTGCAGCAACTCAACCAGCATGTCGTTGAGCAACGGTTCGCTCTCCGCCGCTCGCATGGCTTGTCGCCAGCCCCCCTCGCCGAAACTGTGCATCGCCGCCAGCCACTCGTCCGGAGATTCGATTCGATAATCGCGAGCCCGTGCCTGATCCAGCAGCCGATCCAACGCCGTCAACCAGCGAGGCGATTGCCCCTGAATCAGAATCGGCGACGCCATCCACTGCACGCCGTCAAAACTCACGTTCGCGTGCGACGCATGTGCCGAAACGAGCGGCTCTCCACCGATCTCGGCCCAGAGAAAATACGTTCCTTCCGGCACCGAGGCTGATACCCAACGACGATCCGGTCTCACCACACAGGTGAGCCAACGTGTTCCGCGAGACGTTCGTGTCGTCAGCACTTCGCGACCGTCCGGTCCCGTCGTCGGAGCATCCAACCATTTGGGCAACTTCATCCAATCGGCCAGCGTCACCGTCAGCGGCGTCTGGCCGAGCAACACGCCGTTGACCCAAACGTCCGCACCAACCGTCCCATCTTCCATCCGAATCTCAATCGGGCACGCGGCAAGATCCGCCTCATTCGCTGGCCGCCGCGAGATCGTCCCTTGATCGAGCAAAGAAAAGTACGCCGACAACAACACCCCAATTGCGACGATCGACAAACCCATCCGCCATACAACGCCGATCAACGCCAGCCCCGTGATCGTCACTGCCAGAAACGCCAACACGACGAACTCGTGACGTTGCTGAGCCACCGGCACAACATCCAAATCGACTCCGTACCACCAGACGTTCAACAGCCCCGCACCAACCAACGTCAACCCAATCAACCACACCACTGCCGATTCCACACATCGAGCCAGAAGACACGCCACCTGGACTTGTCCCAGTGGTTCCCGCGCTTCTGCACTACGGGTAGCGCAGAAGCGCGGGAACCACCCCGGCAAGCGGGGTGGCGGCAGGTTATTTGAAATTGGCAGACTCAACTCCGCCGGTCGCCAGCCCGTGAACCGTACGGTCAACTGCCGCGCGATCGCGAACGCTCCGATCGCCAGCGTCACCGCGCCGCCGATCCAAGCCGCTCGCTCCAGCAATGTCGTGAGAGACGTGCTCACGCCCGGACCTCCAAATCACGATGCAATCGACGCCCCGCCAACAACAACATCCCCGACAACACCAACGCCGCCCCAACAAACGAATTGATCATCCACGGCGGAGCCTGCCTCAACGGAGCCGCATTCCCCATCGTGAAGCTGGCCACCACCACCGCCACCGCCAACCAATGTCCGCTGTTCCCACCGCGAAACGGCTGAGCCTCACGAATCCAGGCGTAATGCAGCATCGGAATCCAAACCAAATACCCCAGCAGTAAGAACCACGGATATGACGTCTCCAACGGAGCCATCAGCGAGAACTCCGGATTGTCATACAGCCAGCTCTGAATCACCCCGCGCAACGGCGACCAAATCAGGATCGCCACTGGCACCCACACCGTTCCCACCGCCAAAGCGCTGGCCAACAACGTGTGCCTCCACAACGTGTCCCGATCGAAACCGTTCCCATAAAGAAACGCCACGCCGCCGCTCGTCGGCCGCCCAACCGACAACACCAGCCACCAACCATGAATGGTGATAAACAGCAGCGCGAGGTAATCCGTATGCCACCTCAGCAGCCCCGGCAAGAACGCCGCGTACCCCACCGCAAACAGCATCGCCACCAAAGTCACCGGCAACATCAACCGGCACTGCCAAACCAACAACGAACGATTGATCGTCATGTGAGATTCCCTTTGGAGTGCGGTGTGTCAGCACCGCTTTGGATTGCTTCGACGTGACTCGACGCCCGATATGTTTCAGTCGATTCACCTTGTCCCCGGTTCGCTTCCGAAAGCGGCTTCGCCGCGATCCAAAGTCGCCCGATACTCCGTCAGCGCAAGATACAACGTTTCCAAATTCACCGGCCGCACGAGATCGCTATTCGTGAGTTGCCTCTTCACCAGCGTCTCGCACTCACCCGCCGGCGCTCGCAGCCACGTCAACCGCGACCCCGACGCCTCGCGCTGTCCGAGCAACACCAACTCTGACGACCAAGTCCGAGCCGGATGAGACGCCGACGTCTCGACCTCACAGACTTGCTCGCGCAGCTCTTCCAATCCGGCGTGCAGATCGACTCGCCCTTTGCGAAGCAGCAGCAACTCATCCGCCACACGCTCAATGTCGCCGATGACGTGCGTCGAAACGACCGCCGTGACGTCGTTCTCATTCGCGTGATCCCGAATCGCGTCGTACAGCTCGCGCCGAGCCGATGGGTCCAACCCATCCGCCGGCTCATCGAGCAGCAACACGTCCGCTCGACTGGCGAACGTCAGCCCCAGCAACACCCACCTCTGCTGCCCTTTGCTGAACGACCACATCCGCCGATTCAACGGCAGCTCTCGCTTCGCACACCAACACTCGGCCATCCCCCGATCGAATTTCGGAGACGCCCCCGCCTGCAAATCAAAGAGCTGTTGCACCGTCGCCGTTCGCGGCGGCACGAACCCTTCAAACAAGCAGGCCACTCGCGAAGTCACGGCATTCGTCAGCAAACGCCCATCCTGGCCGAGCAACATCGCTCGCCCGGTCGTCGGCTGAATCAGCCCGCGAATCAGCTTCAGCAACGTCGTCTTGCCCGACCCATTTGGACCCAGCAAGGCCATCACCGTCCCGCGAGTCACCTTCAGCGACACGTCGGTCAGTGCGTGCGTCGAGCCAAACTGTCGGCCCAGCGATTCGGTTTGAATAACAAGCTCAGTCATTTTCCCTGCTCCATGTTGTTGGCGACCGAGCGCACGATCTCCACGACTTCGTCGGAAGACGCCCCCATGCTTGCGGCCTCGGCCAACAGACGCTTTGCCAACTCGACGATCTCCTTCCGCCGAGCCCCCATCGCCCTGCTTCGCTGCGGAGCGGTCACGAACGCCCCTTTTCCATGCTGCAACACGACGACACCCGCGTGACTCAGCTCGTCGTACGCTTTGACGACGGTCCGCATGTTGATCTTCAAATCACCGGCCATTGCCCGCACGCTCGGCAACTGCTCCCCCTCGGCCAATCGTCCGCTGGCGATCTGAAATTTGATCGCCTCGACAATCTGCCGATAGATAGGCTCGCCGCTATGTGGGTTGAGTTGTAGATGCATGATTGTGTTGTAGCTGTTGTAGTTAACGCACAACAGTCTGTCAAGCCGAAAGGACGGCATTGAAGGCTGCGCCCGTGTCAGACCTCGAGAGCCGTTTGTGCTTGAAATCCAGCGACTATGACCAAGCACACAAACGTGGCGAAAAGGAAACACCCATGCAAGATGGATACGATCAGCAAAGTCCTTGAAGCTGGTATGACCGACATGATCAATCGCACTGGCGTCACGTGGAATTGAAGCGAAGCCATCCGCCAGATTGTTCTAACCCTTACCGTTCGCGGCGAACTATATGTCGTTCGCAGAAGAGGTGTTGATCAAGATGGAGGAAGTCCTTCCGAGTTGATCGGTGAAGTCGCGTCTAGGGATGTTTTCATGAGTGCATCGCACGTTGATTGTTTAGTCGAATGTCGTTCTGAGCTTGTTGAATCGAGCGTTGTCGAACAGGCGGACTGGCTTGAGCAACACGAGTTAAATGATGCCATCTCTTCGATCTCTGGCGTCGAAGGCCATACACTACGACTCAAGCGAATGATTGACGTTGTGGGAGCCGCAGTGATGTTGGTTCTGCTTACTCCAGTCATGGGACTCGTTGCATTGGCTGTCAGGCTAACCTCCCCTGGACCTGTCTTGTTTCGACAAGTTCGAACGGGACTCAACCTGCGTCAGCAAAAAGAGCGGCGAGCGGCCAGCAGCGCTGTTCACACAAATGAACGACGAGACCGTCGTTCCGATCGGCGATTGTCTGAAGCGTATGGTCGGCCTTTCGTGCTCTACAAATTCCGAACGATGCGAACAGACGCAGAGAAAGATGGGGCCAAGTTCGCCGTGAAGGGTGATCCTCGCGTTACTCGGATTGGACGCTTTCTGCGGAAATCTCGACTCGATGAGTTGCCACAGTTGTGGAACGTTCTCCGAGGCGAAATGTCATTGGTCGGGCCTCGACCGGAACGACCTGAGTTTATCGAACAACTCTCCGAACAGATTCCGAATTACCTAGTTCGACTTGGCATCAAACCGGGACTGACCGGATTAGCTCAGATCGTTAACGGTTACGACAACGAACTCGAAGGTTTCAAGCGGAAGGTAACACTCGACCTCCACTACTTGCGAAATTGCTCGATCAAGAACGACCTCAGAATTTTGTTTCGCACGGTCGGAGTGGTGTTGACCGGAAAAGGTGCGCTTTAAAACTTGGTGAGAGAGGTTCCGTTCAACTTCATGACCACCTCTTCGCAAACTGGACACACCGCATCGACTGATGCCATGTCTGTCGTAGTGTTTGCAGGGAGGTTGAATCCGTTGGATGAAATCCAGCACGATCAGCCTCGTGTCCAACTCATCAGCCATTGCCGCGATGTTGTCAGGTACAACGACGGTCGTGCAATCGGCAGCAGGCCATAAACGTATGCGAGTCTCGCATCAATGCGTTCCGTGTACTTTTCCGTTAGTCGGCGATAACAGATCCTCTTGAAGTTCATCCCCGACAGCCGGGCCAGTTGGCAATCTAGTAACACACCCGGCGGTGTTTCGATCTTGCAAACGAACACCCTCAGAATCGGCGTCAGTCGCACCGAATGCAGCAAGCTGTGTGCAACTCCAGAAATCTGAGGATGACATCTAATATCAATCGTCAGCCATGAATTCGGTTCATTGGCAGCTCCGAATATCATGTGACGATGGCGCCCAGCTTCTGTGAGGTTCGGCCACTCCATAAGTTGGATTGTCGGATTACTTGCTTCCGTGCGACTCACCCATAACAAATGATCGACTTCGAATACTGAGATCACGCGAGATGAAAGAAGTTTGACTTATGCGTCTGTGTTTTATGAACGGCTTTGTTGGCACTGTTGTGATGTTGATCGCTCAATCTGCCGTGGGGGCTGATGAGCCGGTGAAGCCGATTCGGGCGTTGTTGGTGACGGGGGGGTGCTGTCACGACTACGCCAAGCAGAAGGTCATCCTCAGCGAAGGGGTTTCCGATCGAGCGAATGTCGAATGGCACATCGTGCAACAAGGCGGGAGCGCGACGAACTCGAAGATCCCGCTCTACGAAAACCCCGATTGGGCGAAGGGCTTTGACGTCATCGTTCACAACGAGTGTTTCGCCGAAATCAAAGAGCCGGAGTGGACGAAGCGAGTGCTCAAGCCGCACAAGGAAGGTCTGCCGGCAATCGTCATTCATTGTTCGATGCACTGCTACCGCGACGGGACCGACGAGTGGTTCAAGTTTCTCGGCGTGACGTCACACGGGCACGGCAGTCATTACGCGTTCGACGTCGTTCCGGTCGAAGCGAACAAATCGCATCCGATCTTGAAGAATTTCGGCGACAAGTGGCGCACGCCGAACGGCGAGCTGTATCTCATCACCAAGCTGTGGGACACCGCGACTCCGCTGGCTCAGGCGATGAGCACGCAGACGAAAAAGATGGAGACCTGCGTTTGGACCAATGAGTACGGCGAGAAGAAGACTCGCGTCTTCGGCACGACGATCGGACATTACAACGAAGAGTTTGAAGACCCGGTCTTCCTCGATTACGTCACGCGCGGATTGCTCTGGTCGGTCGGCAAGCTCGATGACCCACGCTATTCAAAACCGTTGAAGCGAACCGTCAAGAAAGTTCTGGTCCCCGTGAATCTGGCGAAGGGGAAACCGGCAACGGCGTCTGCATCGCAGGACGGACATCCGCCGGAACATGCGGTGGACGGCAAAGGTGATTCGCGCTGGTGCTCGCCCAACGGTGAGCCGGGGCAGTGGTGGCAAGTCGATTTGGAACAGCCGCAAGACCTCACCGGCTGCGAGATCACTTGGGAAACGGACAACACGCATTACCGCTACAAGGTCGAAGGCTCGACCGATGCGAAATCTTGGAAGATGTTGTCCGATCAGACAAAGGGGGAACTCGCCGATCAAACGCAGACGCTGAAATTCGACGCGCCGGGCACTCGCTTCCTGCGAGTCAGTATCACCGGACTCGAAGCGGGCAAGTGGGGAAGTTTTTTCGAGTTTGAAGCACACGGCAAACAGATGATCGAGAAAACGATCTCTCCTGCCACCGGACTCTTGAAAGCGTCGAAGGATGCGGCGTTGAGCGGTGTGAAAGTTCCCGCCGGATGGAAAGCGACGCTGTTCGCCGCCCCGCCGAATGTGACGTATCCGACTTGCCTCGCCGCCGCACCGACCGGCGAAATGTTTGTCGGCGTTGATGAGAACGGCTCAATCGATTCGAAGCCGGAACGAGGTCGCATCGTTCGCTGCATCGACACGGATAACGACGGCAAAGCGGATCAATTCACGACCTTTGCGAAGGTCGATAGCCCGCGCGGTTTATTTGTTGATCTCAAACCCCACCGAGCTCGCCTCGGTGGAAACGGGCCTTTGCACAACGGCGATCATGCGACGGCGAAAGAGACTGCGAACAACAAAGGCGACGTAGTGCAGAAGCCCGATAACCACCGAGGCGAGCTCGGTGGGGTCATGGTTCCGGTGAGTGTCTACTGCCTCGCGCCGCCGAACCTTTCGGTGTTTCATGACGACAACGGCGACGGTGTTTCTGATAGGAACGAAACGCTCGTTGAAGGGATCGGCTTCGATCTCAAGTTTCGCGGAGCGGATCACACGACGAACGGCATTCAGATGGGAATCGACGGCTGGATTTACATCGCAGTCGGTGATTACGGCTTCATCAAAGCGGTCGGCACCGACAAGAAAGAAGTGCAACTGCGCGGCGGCGGGATTGCTCGAGTGCGGCCCGACGGGACTGAATTAGAAATTGTTTCGCGCGGACAGCGCAACATCTATGACGTGGCGGTCAGCCCGTACCTTGATCTCTTTACGCGCGACAATACGAACGATGGTGGCGGCTGGAACGTGCGACTCAGTCACGTCATTCCCGGAGCCCAGATCGGTTATCCGTCGCTGTTCGTGAACTTCCCTGATGAGATCGTGCAACCGCTGGCCGACTACGGCGGGGGCTCGCCGTGCGGTTCGTTGTTCGTGGACGAGGGGCTGCACAACGAGCCGTTCGGTCATTCGCTTTACACCTGCGACTGGGGTCGCAGCGTCGTCTATCGGCACCCGCTGACTCAAAAAGGTGCGGGATTCGAGGCGGATCAGCAACCGTTCGTCGAAGTCCCGCGACCGACCGACATGGACATCGACGGCAGCGGTCGCTTCTACATTTCGACGTGGAAAGACGGCGGCTTTACTTTCTCACGCCCCGATGTCGGCTACGTCGTGCAAGTGACCGACCCCTCGGTCGAGGCCCCAACGTTCCCCGATCTCACTGCCGCGAGCGATGAGAAACTCGTCGAGCACATCGCGTCGCGAAGTCACGTGCTGCGTCTGCACGCCCAAAGAGAATTGCTGCGGCGTTATCCCGTGGGGCACGTTTCCAACGTGCCCGAAAAACAGAAACACGTTGAAAACGTGCTCCACAAACTCGAACAACTCGCAGCCTCAGACAAGCCACAACCCGCGCGAGTCGCCGCAATCTTCACGCTCAAACAATTGCTCGGTAACAAAGCGGTCGAGCCACTGGTGCGATTGAGCAAACTCCCGGAATTACGTGAGTCCGCGCTCAAAGCGCTCGCCGACCGAGTCCCTCAAAACAACAATGTGCCGACCGAACCGTTCATCGCGGCGCTCGACGATTCGATGACGCGAGTTCGATTGCAAGCGGTCATCGGCTTGGGCCGCATTGGCAATGCGAACGCCGCCGACAAACTGGCCGCGCGATTGCTCGAAACCGATCCGCTCGTCGTTCATGCGACCGTGAAATCGCTGGTCGATCTAAATGCGTCCGCCGCTGTCCTCGCCGCGATTGATTCGACGAAGCCCGAACTGGCCGCACGCGGTGGGCTGGTGTTGCAGGCGATACACGAGAAGTCGGTCGTCGAAGGCGTCCTGGCGAAACTCGAACAAGCGAAGACCGACGAGCAACGCCGCCCGTTTCTCACGACGCTCGCACGATTGCACACGCGGGAAGCGGACTGGGACGGCAAGTGGTGGACGACTCGGCCCGATACCAGCGGGCCGTACTACAAACCGGAAACTTGGTCCGAGAGCGATCGCATCGCAGCCGTATTGCGAGCGGAATTGCTCAAGGCTAACAAGACCGAGCAACGGTGGTTGCTGACCGAATTGCGGCGTCACAAGGTGACTCTGCCGGAAGCGGCGGAGTTAATCCTACATCTCGCGGCGGACGATGCCGCACTTCGCCCCGCGGCGCTCGATGTGATTGCCTCACGTCCGGCTGATGCGGCGATGTTGCCGCTGCTTCGATCGGTTGCCGAAGCGTCGAAAGACACGCTGCCGCTGCGAGCGAAAGCCGTCCGTTTGCTGCAACGAGTCGGCAGTCCCGAAGCAACCGAAGTCGCGTTCCGCGTTCACGCCGAATGGGCCGACGACAATTCCTCGAACGATGTCATCGCCGTCCGCGACGAATTCCTGAAAGACAACCGACATGCCGAGCGTGTTGCCGCGCTGATCAAGCTGGCCGTCGATCCGGCTCTTGCCGCGGGCGGAACAGCGAAGACGTCACCAGCCGGAAAGCGACGTGATGCGGTTGATGTCGTCTCGGAACTCGCCTTCGCGACGTTGTTGCATCTGAGCCAGAACAGCGGCGTTTCCAAAGAGGCTCGCGAACTCGCGTCGAAAACCGTCGAGGCCGCGTGGCAGAAGGAGGCGACGACGATCCGCCTGCTGCGAGCGGTCGGACTCGCGCGCTTCGAAACGTATGAGCTGCAAGTCCGCGCGCATCTGGCCGACCAGCGCGATGCCGTCAAACAGGCGGCGACATTCGCCGCCGATCAACTCGGCCTCGACAAGAACCCGGACCCGCATCGCGTCGTCATCGGCAAGCTGCCGTTCGAGCAAGTCGTCGCCGACGCCGTGAAGGCGAAAGGGGACGCGAACCTCGGCCGCAAGCTGTTCCTCAAACAAGGCTGCGTCGCCTGTCACACCGTCAGCAAAGACGAACCGCTCAAAGGCCCGCTGCTGCAAGACATCACCAAGCGATACAAACGCGACGAGTTGGTCGAGTCGATCCTCAAGCCGAGTGCGAAAATCGCTCAGGGCTTCGAGTCACAATACTTCGTGCTCGACAGCGGCAAGGTTCTGGAAGGTTTCGTCGTCCGCGAATCGGGAGACGACATCGAACTCCGCAACGCGGCGGGGATCGTCAGCGTGATCACCGTCAAAGAGATCGACGAACGAGGCAAACGAACTATTTCGATCATGCCGGTGGAGTTGGTCAGTAAGTTGACTCCAGCGGAACTCGCGGGCCTGCTGGCGTATTTGGAATCTCTGGCAAAATAGTCGGAAAACGCGATCATCCATCGCAGCGTTATTCGTGAGTGAACGGCAAGGCGCAAGCCGCCGGTCTTGCCTGGATTCCGACCGGCGGCTTGCGCCTTGCCGCTCACAGGACTGGTAAAGTAAGTACCGTTGGGCTGACGTCATCCGGCTCACTTGATTTCTTGAGGTCGCTTAATGCCACTGTTTACTGACAATTCAAAAACAGACAATGCACCGTCGGTAGCGGTATGGACGCCGTCGGGACGTGGTGCTGTAGCGACGGTTCGAGTTGTTGGGCGATTCAGTGAACGATGCAACGAACTGTTTCGTGCTGCCAATCGTCGAGCGTTGAACGATCTACCACTGGAGCGGCTTTGCTTCGGACAATGGGGCAACGAGCCAGTCGAAGATGTCGTGCTCTGTCGAGACAGTGAAGATTCGTTTGAAGTCCATTGTCACGGCGGACACGCAGCAGTGCAGCGCATTGTCAGTGATCTTACGAGAGCTGGGTGTGAACGTGTTGATTGGCCAATGCAGTGGCAATTGGCGAACGAGGCGAGCACGCATGTTGGTTTTGAGCGAGAAATCGCCGAAGCTCTATCTCAGGCGACGACAGCGCGAACAGCCGCTTGGATCGTCGGACAAGCGGGGCGGCTGCAAGAGACGATCACCAAGCTGCATGATCTCATCGCGTTTGGCAAATGGGACGAGTTGCATGCGTCATTGGACAGCATTCTGCGTTGGTCACGATTCGGGCGACATCTCACCCTGCCTTGGTCGGTCGTGTTGGCCGGGCGGCCGAACGTTGGGAAATCGAGCTTGATCAATGCGCTCGTCGGATACGAACGCTCGATCGTTTTCGATCACCCAGGGACGACTCGCGATGTCGTGACCGTGGAGACTGTCTTCGATGGGTGGCCAATTCGTTTGAGCGATACAGCGGGTCAACGTGGATCGATGGATGAACTCGAGTCGTCGGGAATCGCGCGGGCTCGCGAAGCGTTGTCGGTTGCGGACTGTCCCGTGCTGGTGATCGACGTGAGCCAGCCACCACAGTCGGACGATTTTCAATTGTTACAAGAGTGGCCGCAGGCCCTAATCGTCGCTCACAAAACGGACTTGCCGGATCGCTGGTTAGGTCAACTGCCGTCGGATTCGATTCACGTCTCGTCCTTGCAGCGAACTGGGCTTTCCGAACTGTCGAACGAAATTGTGCGGCGACTAATTCACGAACTTCCGCCGATCGAAGCGGTTATCCCATTAACTGACCGTGAGCATCAGAGATTTTTGGCTTTACGTGAATCGGTTCTCACTGCATCGAACCGCGACAACCTCGCCGTTACACTGGCCCCGTTTGTCCAAAGTCATTTTTGATTCGATCGCATTGAGGAACAGCACCGTGTCGGCAACAGCAGTCGTTGGTTTGCAGTGGGGAGATGAAGCGAAAGGGAAGATCGTTGATCTGCTCACTTCGGAGCATGACATCGTCGTTCGCTACCAAGGAGGTAACAACGCCGGTCATACCGTCAAATTTGATGGCGAAACCTACAAACTTTCCTTGATGCCCGCTGGAATTTTGCGAGATCACATTGTCTCGGTTGTGGCGACTGGTGTAGTCATCAACCCGAAGGCCTTTCTGTCGGAACTGGATGGCATCGTCACTCGCCGAGGACCAGTCTCTCCGGAGCGGTTGCGGATCAGTGATCGGGCTCACGTCATTTTCCCGTATCACTTGGCCGAAGAAGCGGTGCTCGAAAACAGCCGCAAGACCGAAGCCATCGGTACCACAATGCGTGGAATCGGCACGTGCTACCGCGAAAAAGCAGGACGCGCTCACGCGATTCGAGTCGGCGATCTGCTGTATCCGGATTTGTTGCGACGACGCCTGCATGAGATCGTCGCCTACAAGAATCAGATGCTGGCAGCGCTCGACCCGAATTTCCAGCCGTTCAATGCAGATGCGATTTTCGCCGAGTACTCCGCTTATACCGAGCGATTGAAACCATATATCTGCGACACAACAGCGTTCCTGCACCATGCGATTTCTGCCAAGAAGCGTTTGTTGTTTGAGGGTGCTCAAGGGAGCTTGCTCGATTTAGACCACGGGACATTCCCTTATGTGACTTCTTCGAGCAGTTCTGGTTGCGGCATTCACAGCGGTAGCGGTGTGCCGGAACGGACGATCTCGCGAATGATCGGCATCGTTAAAGCGTATACGACTCGTGTCGGCGGCGGCCCGTTTCCAACGGAGTTGACCTGCGCGATAGGACAACGCATTCGCGACGTCGGTCACGAATATGGCACGGTGACGGGACGTCCTCGACGCTGCGGTTGGTTTGATGCGGTCGTTGCGGGTTACGGAGCACGCATCAGCGGAGTCGATTGCCTCTCGGTCATGCTGCTCGACGTTCTCAGTGGGCTAGACGAATTGAAGATTTGCGAGGCGTATGAACTTGACGGAGAGCGGACGACCGATTTTCCGAGCCATGTCGAGAAGTTGGCTCAGGTCAAACCAATCTTCCGCACGCTTCCTGGTTGGACGGCCGATATCACGCAAGTCCGCAAGCTAGCCGACTTGCCGCCGAATGCTCGCCGTTATATCGACACGATTGCGGAGTTATTGCAGACCCGCGTTGAGATCGTTTCTGTCGGCCCTGATCGCGAGCAGACGATCCTGTCGTGAGTCCCGCTTGATCCAACCAACCCCACTGAGTTTGTCTCGGTGGGGGTTGTAAGCATTGCTTGGTCAAAGACTATCCCGACCATGAAATTGGGCGGATGACGCCGCTCGCCAACAACGAGCCAAACGTGATGCCGCAGAGACACACGAATGCAACGATCGCACGCGCTTTCGCTTCACCGAAGTAGCCAATCAAGCGTTGCCCCTTGCTCGTATGAGCCAGTAGCCAGTGATGTCGCGTCAGACAGGCAAGGCTGAAAGCCGCGACTCCAAGCCCCATGACGACATGATCGTGCGGAAATTGCATCGTTGTGTCAGTTCTTTTTGTCTTCGGCTGGAGTGGTTGATTCCTTGGTTTCGGAAACGGCTTCTGCCGATTTCACACCGCTCAATCGCTCGCGCAACGATTTCAAAGCGTTTGCATTCGCCTCGTCAGCAAACGGATTCGCTTCTGGATCAGGTGGGGCACCGCCGCCCATGCCACCACCCATTCCTCCGCCACCACCGCGGCGGAACGGAAGACCGATTGCCTCTTGCTGGGCTCGTTGTTTTTCATCCAATAGCGCGAGTAGTTTTTCGTGCTTCGTTTTGGCCTCATCATCGGTCAGCTTTTCGATTGCGCTCAGTTCATCAAGTGCCGTCTGCACGGCTTTGGTTTGCTCAGGTGTGAGTGCGATGGCGATATCCCCGGTCAGCAATTCGAGCTTGCGAACCAACGTAGTGAGTTGGCGTTTCGGCTGCGGTTGGCCCCCCATGCCGCCACCCATCATGCCCATCATTCCGCCCATGCCACCACTACCGCCGCCCCCCATTCCAGAACCCATGCTTCCGCCACCGCCGGGCATTCCCGCTGCCGGAGCGGCACCATTGGCACCAGGCGAACTGGCCGCTGCGACTGGAACCGGTTGGGCTTTCATGACCACTTCGTAACCCATTCCGCGCGCGGTTGCGGCTGACGCTGCAGCACCCAGCAGAATGCCCACGACGCCCGATGTCAGCCAAATCGCCACATCCTTCTTGGCTCGGTTCTGCTTCATCAGCAACACCAAGACCATGATCGTCGCCAGGCCCAAAGCGAGCACGAAGGCTCCGATTCCGTCAAAGAGTTCCATCAAATCGGCTCCAGAAAAGAGGGGAGAGCAGAACAGCTAAGTTGTCGCATGACCAATTTTTGTAGCCCGGTTTTAAGCCGGGTGTCAGATACACCCGGTCTGGAAAATCGGTCTACGAAGGCATGATGCCAGTTTGGCTAACATCTACAGACCAAGCACATCGACCATCGAATACAAACCCGGTTCTTGCTTCGCAATGAACTTTGCAGCGGCGAGTGCACCGTAGGCATAACAGTCGCGTGTGTGGCTGCGTACCGTGAGGTCGATCGTTTCGCCCATCAAACCGAAGACAATCGTGTGCTCACCGACGTTGTCGCCGGTCCGGAGCGCGTGATAGCCGATCTCGTTCTGAGGCCGCAGGCCGGGACGACCACTGCGTCCGTGAATGTGATTTGTCTGTCCCATCTCTTCGGCAACGATTTTGCCGAAGTGCAATGCTGTGCCGCTTGGGGCATCCTCTTTGAAACGGTGATGCCGCTCGATTACTTCAACATCGACGCCGTCTGGGTTCGCGTTCAACACGCGAGCCGCTTCCCGCACGAGCTTCATCATCAAGTTTACTGCGACGCTCATGCTGGGGGACCAGACGATCGGAATGTGAGCCGCCGCCGCAGTGACTGCTTCTCGTTGAGCCTCGCTCAGTCCAGTCGTTGCCACGACCAGCGGAATTTTGGCAGCAACGCACTTGGGAAGCAGTAGCTCGGTCGCATCAGGAACTGAGAAGTCGATGATCACATCAACAGCCGAAGCGAGTTCGGCCGTGATTTTGACTCCCGTTTTTCCGCAGCCTGCGACTTCGCCGGCGTCTTCACCGAGTCGAGAGCACTTCGCGGAATCGAGAGCTCCGGCCAATTGCAGTTCGGAATCACTGTGCGTGCAGAAAACCAATCGCTGTCCCATGCGACCGGCTGCGCCGTGAATGGCGACTTGAATGGGTTGACTCATGGATGACGTCTTTCGAAGGGAAGTAGGAGCAGGGAAAGGGTCGTGCGTTCAAAATTTAAGAATTCATTGGGTTACGGCATTTGCTCAAACAATCCGTGTTCCGCCAATTTTGAATTTTGAACGCTCGACCCCTCACGTGACGGAGCGTAGCCGTGCGCCGGAACGCTCGAAAGGGTTCGCGTGACGTGATGTCGCTTGCGACGGTCGTGACGACTGTGTCGATGCGGTAACGGCTTCTTTGGTTGTGATTGCTGGGAATGACTCGTTGTGCGGTCATGCGGATCATTCCGGTGCTACGGAGTATTTCAGTGGTTCTCAGCTTTCGTCCGCAGAGCACTGGTCCAATTCGCGCGGATGATCGTGTTAGACGTCCTGAGTTGACGATCCTTGGCAGGCGGTCTCGTGATTGAAGGGCCGGTGCGCCTCGGCGGAATTCGCCGCTGTTTGATTCGCTTCAGCGCCAACTTTGATCACCCAATCGCACTCGCCACACCGTGCCCCAGGAGTTCGGTCCATGAAGTTCTCGACGAAAAAAAAACGACGACGTTTTGCTCGTCGTCCGTGGCAGATGGTTTTGGAACTTCTGGAAGACCGCACGCTACTCGCCGCTCCGGTGATTATTCCGATCGCGGATCAATACATGACGGTCAACACTGGATTTGTACTGCCGGTCTCGGCAGTAGATACCGATGACGTCCCCGCCGGAACTGATCCCGTCAATCTTTCGGCGCGACTTTCGGACGGCGGCCTGTTGCCTGGGTGGCTGACATTTTCTGCAGGCTTTGGTACCGGAACAGGAACTTTTACTAGTACCGGCACGGTTGGCTCAATTGACGTTATTGTGACCGCGACCGATTCGACCGGTGCGACGGACACGGACACGTTCACGATTGTTGCCACACCAGCAGCGGGAACATTGACCGCCACTTCTCCGCTCGCCAACCAAACGGCGGGAGTTCACACGCCGTTTTCATTATCAGCACTCGGCGTGTTTACCGATTCAACGGGCGATACCATCACGCTCTCAGCGACTAAAGCTGATGGGACCGCATTGCCGTCGTGGCTCACGTTTACCCCGGCAACAGGAGAGTTCTCTGGCACGCCGCTTGATGGCGACGTCGGCTCAGTCGATGTCAAGCTCACGGCGACAACACTGAGCGATCAAGCAGCGGCAATTGACCTGTTTTCGATCATCGTGCCATTGAACCACACGCCGCAGTTCACCAAAGGGGCGGACGTGACTGTGTTGGAAGATGCCGGCAGTCAGTCGGTCGCCGGTTGGGGGAGTAACATCAGCGGTGGCCCCAACGAGGCGACTCAGACCGTAAATTTCACCGTCACGACCAACAACGACGCGCTCTTTAGCGTGCTGCCGGCTGTCTCCGCGAATGGCACCTTGACCTTCACGCCTGCTACCAATGCGAATGGCACGATCGTCGTCACAGTCACTGCGGTTGACGACGGTGGTGTGTTGAACGGCGGGATCAACACGAGTGCTTCGCAGTCGTTCAACATCATCATCACGGCGGTCAACGATGCTCCGAGTCTCACGATTGTCGGCAATCCGGCCACCTTCGTTGAAGAGGCGGCTCTGCAAACGATTCCCGGTTTCGTAACGAGTGTCAGCACAGGCCCGGCGGATGAAGTCAGCCAAGTCATCACGAACTACTCCATCAGCCAAATCGCTAGCACTGGTGGCTTGATGTTTTCGAGTGCCCCTACCATCAACCCGGTGACCGGCACGCTGACCTATCAACCGGCAGCGAACTCCAGTGGAACGGCAACCTTCAGCGTCATCGTTTCTGATGATGGGGGAACTGCCAACAACGGCGTTGATACGAGTTCGTCAAAGACCTTTGTCATCACCGTCACGGCGGTCAACGATGCTCCGACCTTCGTGTTGAACGGCAACCCTGCGGCCTCCGCAGAAGACGCGGGCGTGCAAATCGTCAACGCCTTTGCCACAGACATCAGTGCTGGCGCGCCCAACGAATCGGGACAGACTCTGACGTTTACGTTGACCTCCTTGGTAACAACCGGCGGTCTGACCTTTTTTGTGACGCCGACCATTGACCCAGTCACTGGCAATCTTGCGTACCAAGCCGATCCGGATTCCAGCGGCACCGCGACTTTCAGCGTGGTCCTGTCGGACAACGGCGGCGGTGCTGACACGTCCGCTGCGCAGTATTTCACGATCACCGTCAACGAAGTGAATGACGCGCCGATATTCACGATCGCCGGTAATCCGGCGACAGTTCTTGAAGATGCCGGCTTGCAGACGGTTCCGAACTTCGTCACCAGCGTCAGCGTCGGGCCGACCGATGAAGCATCACAGTCCGTGGCTTATTACACAATCACTCAAGTCGCCACAACTGGCGGGCTGACGTTCCTCGCCGCACCAAGCGTCAATCCCGTCACGGGAACGTTGACCTATCAATCGGACCCCAACGCCAACGGAACAGCAACGTTTAGCATCTCCGTTACGGACAACGGAGGAACGGCCAACGGTGGAATTGATACCAGTTCGACGCAGACCTTCATCATCTCTGTGACGGCGGTCAATGATGTCCCCAGCTTTCTGATTGCCAGTAATCCCCCGATAACACTGGAAGATGCGGGACTACAGATCGTTCCCGGATTCGCGGCGAACGTCAGTGCCGGTGCGCCGAACGAATCAGGGCAAATCCTCACGTTTAATCTGACCACTATCACGATTACAGGCGGTCTCACTTTCATTGCAGCACCTACGATCGATCCGGTGACCGGCAGTCTGACTTATCAGGCAGACCAGAACTCCAACGGCACAATCAGCTACAGCGTGACGTTGTCGGACAACGGCGGAGGTACGAACACGTCCGCCGCGCAGTTCTTCATGATCAACGTCTTGCCGGTCAACGATGTGCCAACGTTCGTGTTGGCTGGCAATCCACCCACAGTTTCAGAAGACGCAGGGGCGCAGTCGATTGCCTTGTTCGGAACGAGCTTCAGTGCCGGGCCAGCGAATGAGTCGAGCCAAACGCTGACGCTCCTCATGAGCCAAACGAGCAGCACGGGCGGTCTGACGTTTTTATCGGCTCCTCGCATTGATCTGACTACCGGGACGTTGACCTATCAAGCCGCCGCCGATGCCAACGGGTCAGCCACCTACAGCGTCAGCTTGATGGACAACGGAGGTACCACCAACGGAGGTAGCGATACCAGCGCGACACAGACCTTTACGGTCACAATTACTGCCGTGAACGACGTCCCCAAGTTCACCATCACCGCCAATCCTCCAACTGTGATCGAGGATGCAGGCGCCCAATCGGTCGTCAACTTTGCCACAAACATTAGCGCTGGTCCGGCCAATGAGTCCACTCAAGTGCTGACATTCCTCGTCACGCAAACCGCCAGCACCGGCGGACTGACGTTCGTAACAGCACCGAGCATTGATCCGCTGACTGGCACGTTGACCTACAAGACAACCGCTGACCTGAGCGGTACGGCAACATTCAGCGTCGTCCTGAAAGACGATGGCGGCATCGCCAACGGCGGCGACGACACAACTGACCCTCAGACATTTACCATCACGGTCCTCAGCGTTAATGACGCACCCTCATTTGCGAAAGGCCCCAACTGGGCGGACCTGCTCGTGGGGGTCAACGACGGCCCTTATACGATCGCGAGTTGGGTCACAGGCATGAGTCCCGGTCCGGCAGATGAATCGAGCCAAGCTCTGGACTTCATCATCACGACGAACAACCCCGGCTTGTTCAGCGTTCTGCCCACAATTGACGTGACGACTGGCACGTTGAGATTCACACCGCTGGATGGTTTCGGCGGCACCGCCACGATCTCCGTCCAATTGCACGACAATGGCGGCACCGCAAACGGCGGAGTGGATACGAGCATGGCTCAGACTTTCACCATTACGTCGGTCGTTAAAGACTTGGTCTATACCTCCGCAAAATCCGCTCAATTGGTAACGAAGGTCGTCAACGGCGAACTGAAAATTAAGATCGGAGGCGTCCCTTATTCGAGCTATCAAACGGCGCACGTAGAAACGCTGACGCTCAATGGCGGTTCGAACAACGACGTGATCAACCTCATCGGCTTGTCTCCAACGGTCTATCCCAAGCTAAAAAGCATCGTCATTAACGGCGGTGCTGGGAAAGACGCGATCACCATGACGGCCAGCTCCACGAACGCCTTCACGACGATGCTCACAGTGACCGTCAACGGCGGAACTGGAAACGACGTCATCAACTTCGCCGGACTTCCCGGCAGCCTCTTCCCGAACTCGACGAGCTTCATCATCAATGGCGATGCGGGCAACGATGCGATCTACGGCTCGGAATCGGCGGAAACTATTAGCGGCGGCGATGGCAACGACACCATCAGAGGTGGAGCGGGCAACGACAGCATCAGCGGCGGACTCGGCAACGACATTCTCCAAGGGGGGCTCGGCAATGATTCCATTGATGGCGGTGCCGGAAACGATTCCATCTCCGGACAAGCGGGCGATGACCTGCTGCTCGGCAGCGATGGCAACGACACGATCCTCGGTGGCTTGGGTAACGACACGCTCAAAGGGGGCAGCGGCAACGACCTACTCATTGGCGGTGCCGGAATCGACAATATCGACGGTGAGGCAGGCAAAGACACCGCACTCGGCGGCAAAGGGAGCACCGCTCGCGGCGGCAACAGTCACAGCGACATCGGCGATCTCATTTCTGCTGAGATCATCAACGAAGCGTTCTCCAAACTGTTCGCGTTTGAGTAACCAGCGAACGTGGCAGTGCCACTGAAACGTAGGTAAGTCGATTTCGCAACTCAGCCTATGAACCAAGGTCATGTCGTTTGTGCGTTGTCGTGGTTCTGCAGGCCACCACAACAAATCATGTAAACCGTCAAACGAGCCTGCTGGCAGACCTTCGCACGTGCGACAATCTACAGTCTTCGTAACCGGCCAGATCAACGCACCGGTGGGGTAATTCCTTCCGAGTGATCTTCAAACGCCAAACGAACTCAGCACAGCGGCGATGCCAGTCTTTCGGCGTTCGGCGAAACTTGCCGCACATTTTCGCAGTGACCAAGCGAACGGCGGCAAGCCAAGAAACTGGACTTGACGATGAACTTCGCGAGTTGAGAACCCGGTATCGTACTTGTATCATCCCATCGTGTCGGTCTTGCTACGGCAGCCGACTTTGCCGGGAATGTAGGGCGAACCATTCATCGTCAAGGTCTTCCAGAATGAACGAAACGATTACTCTCGATCTGACTAAAGAAAACAAAGAAATCATCATGAAGGGTCTGCGTTTTGTCCGCAGCCAAATCATGCTGGATATCAACGATCAGCCGACAGCAGCTTCCGAAGAAGAGCGTCGTGCGAAGTTGCAACAAGTGACCGAACTGACTGAACACCTCAGCCGCAAACCGGTCATGGCTCATTAGGCAAATGTCACAGCAACAGAACAACAAACACAGAAGCCCGGCTTTTCAGGAAGTCGGGCTTCAAACGTTGGTAGACCGCCTCATGCGTTTTGAGCACGTTTGCATTGAAGCATTGGCTTACGAATTGCCCCCGCATGTCGTGACGTCGGATGACATTGAACAACAACTCGCACCGGTCTATGAACGACTCGGGCTGCCGCATGGCCGACTGGAATTGATGACTGGCATTCGGGAGCGGCGGTTCTTTGATCGCGGCATCAAGCCCAGTCAGATTAGTACAATTACCGCAAACAAAGCACTGGCCGCTTCCCGCTTGAAGGTCGATGACATCGGGTTGCTCGTTCACGGATCGGTCTGTCGCGATCAGCTCGAACCAGCGACGGCGAGCAGCGTTCATTACGGTGTCGGACTGCCTCGCTCGGCAGCGATTTTGGATGTGAGTAATGCGTGCCTCGGTTTGCTAAACGGTTTGCTCGTGCTGGCCAACATGATTGAATTGGGGCAAGTCCGCGCGGGGATCGTTGTCGGAACCGAAGACGGACGTGACTTGGTGGAAGGGACGATTGATTCGCTGCTGAAAACTCCGAACATCACGCGGCAGAGCATCAAGCTCGATTTTGCATCGCTCACAATCGGAGCTGGTTCGGCGGCGTTCGTGCTTTGTCATCGAGATCTCAGTCGCACAGGAAATCGATTGCTGGGCGGCGTTTGTTTGACGGACACGAGTCATCACGGGCTGTGCGCCGGAGGTGTCGAAGTTCAAAACAACGACGGACGACCGCGCATGCAGACTGATTCGGAAGCGCTACTGCACGCGGGAATCGAACTCGCCGGAGCAACCTGGGACCGCTTTCAAACGGAACTCTCGTGGCAACCGTCCGACATCGACAAGGTCTTCACGCATCAAGTTGGCAAGGCACATCGCAAGCTGCTGTTCGATCGAGTCGGACTATCGCCGACAATCGATTTTCCCACGGTTGAGTTTCTTGGCAACACGGGCGCAGTCGCGTTGCCGACAGCCGCCGCAATCGGAATTGAACGAGGACACGTCGTCGCTGGCGATCGCGTGGCCATGTTAGGAATCGGGAGCGGGCTGAGTTCAATCATGCTGGGAATCGAATGGGCGGCAGCGGCGAGTGATAGTTCGCACAAAGAACAGTGACACAAACCCCCACTGAGCTTGTCTCAATTCTGTTCGGTCCGGTGTTTGCCTTGTGTTGGCGAAAAAATTTCGCGAGTCCTTTTGAAGGATTGGGAGTGCGTCTGATGCTTGCTGCGGTTGTTAGACCGCTAGGAGCCTGTCTTGATAATTGAGGCAGGTGAGTTTTTATTGCCGTTTCACCGAGACCGTCACGTCGTCGTTCGGGGATGAGGGCCGATTACGCCGGAGCGGTCGGATTGGTTGCGATGGCGGCTTGGAACCGAACGCTCTGGGCGGCGGATGACAGTCGGCTATTCGTACATTCTAAAGCCCCGATGAATGCCGAACCGTTGTTGCCGAACCTTGTGAAGTCGTGGGTCACGCCGATCGAATCGTTCTTCATTCGCAGTCATGGCAACACGCCGATGCTCGACGCCGGCTCATTCCGGCTAACGGTCGAGGGAACGATTGAGAAACCGCTGACGCTGTCGCTCGCAGAGCTGAATCAACTTTCGCAGATCGAGCTTTCAGCCACGCTGACCTGTGCAGGCAATCGCCGATCAGAACACAGCCGCATCAAGATGCTCAAAGGGGTGCAGTGGCGTGAAGGTGCGATCGGGAACGCGAAATGGCGCGGCGTTCGACTGTCTGACATACTTAAGCGAGCCGGTCTGCGAGACGCCGCGAAACACGTTTGGTTCGAGGGGCTGGATGCCGTCGAAGATGGCGGCAAGACGTTTGCATTCGGTGGCTCGATCCCGTTGGAAAAAGCGTTGTTCGACCGCGATGCCGCACCGGGAGCCATGCTCGCCACGATGATGAACGACAAGCCGCTCACCGCCGATCATGGTTTCCCGCTCCGGTCGATCGTCCCTGGTTACATCGGTGCTCGCAGCATGAAGTGGCTCAGCAAGATCGTCGTCAGCGACCGACCATCACCGAACCATTTCGTCGCGGACGTTTACAAATTGGTCGATGAGGGAAGCCTGCTGGAAGTCGCTGAGAACGCGCCGATCTATCGCATGCCGTTGAACTCGGCGATCTGCACGGTGGCGGCCAAGTCCGAACGCATCGAAGTCACGGGCTATGCGTTGCCGCCCGGAGTGCCGGGTGTGTAGATGTGCAAAGTCGAAGTCTCGGCTGACGACGGCCAGTCGTGGACCGAGGCCAAGCTCACATCACCCGCCGCTGAGTTTTGCTGGCAACTCTGGTCTGCCGACATCTCGCTCAAATCCACAACGCGCGATGGTCTGCCGACATCTCGCTCAAATCCACAACGCGCGAACTGATCGTCCGAGCCACCGACTCACGCGGCGAAACGCAACCGCAGATGCCTCGTTGGAATGCCGAAGGCTACCTCTTCAACGGCTGGCATCGCGTGCCAGTGAAGGCGTCGTGACCGAGTGCCACGCCTATGTGAACCGAGCACTCTTTTGAGTAGTCACGGAGTCGGATTTGGAAAGAACAGTGGCTGTCCGTAGCGGTCGATTCCAAATTTCGCAATTGCTATTTGGGTGGTCGGCGACAACAGGAAACCGGCGAAGAGCTTGGCGGCGGCTTGGTTAATATGCGCGTGCTTCGCGGTGCTGACGACGATCACGGCATACGGATTTCGCAGCAATGAATCACCCTCGCTCAGAATGACCAAGTCCAGTTGTTTGCTTTGTGCCAAGAATGTTCCACGATCTGACAACGTGTAGGCATTTTTCTCGTTGGCGATTCGCAATGTGGCGGCCATGCCTGATCCGGCTCGGAGATACCAACCTCTGTGCGGAGACGTCTCGGCAGCTTTCCAGATCGAGAGTTCTTTGGCGTGAGTGCCGGATTCATCGCCGCGCGAAACAAACTTCGATTCCGTCACAGCGATTCGGCGAAAAGCTTCGATAGCCGAATCCGCGCCTTGAATGGCGGCGGGATCGGATGCAGGTCCGACGATGACGAAGTCGTTGTGCATGACCGGCTGTCGTGAGTCGCCGTGACCATCGGCCATGAATTCCTCCTCGGCTTTCGGCGAGTGAGTCAGCAAGACATCCGCATCGCCACGCCGTCCGAGTTCCAAGGCTTGTCCGCTGCCGACCGCAACGACTTTGACTGCGACGCCGGACTCGCGTTCAAACATTGGCAACAGCACGTCGAGCAAACCACTGTCGCGAGTGCTCGTCGTGGTTGCCAGAGTGATTGCGCCGGGCGGCTTGGCCGGTTGCGAACAGCCAATCGACAACAAAGCGACCACAAAAGCCAATCGGTGAAATAACGAAGTCATCAGTAGATCATCCTTCCTTGAAGGAAATCGGCCGTACGCGGATCGGCCGGAGTCTCGAAGAACGAATTTGTTTCCGTCGCTTCAATCAGTTGGCCGCTCCACAGCAGAGCGACTCGGCTGGCGACACGGCGAGCCTGAAACAGATTGTGAGTCGCCCAGACCACAGTGACGTGTCGCTCGGCCTGAATGCCGCGCAGCGCGGTCTCGACGATTTCCACATGAGCGGGATCGAGATTGGCGGTCGGTTCGTCTAACAGCAGGATGTCCGGATCGACGATCAACGCTCTGGCCAACGCGACGAGTTGCGTTTGTCCGCCGGAGAGAGTTCGTGCCGCCTGCGAGGCGATCTTCGTTAGCCCAAAGCGATTGAGGACTTGATCGACGTCAGCCTTCTTGCGAGACGCAGTAATCCCCCGAAGGTGCAATCCGTACTCGACGTTGGACCGCACGTCACGGTTCAACAGCATTGGCCGCTGATGAACCATCGCAATCCGCCGCCGCCAGTGCAGTGGCAGGTTCGCGGCGTCCAGAGGTGGTTCGCCAATTTCAACACGACCACCGCTGGCAATCTCAACTCCAGCGAGCAGTCGCAACAACGTGCTCTTGCCGGCACCGGTCGGTCCCAACAGAGCGAGCACTTCGCCCGTGCGAATCTCCAATGCGTCGATCTCCAAACGGAAAGACGCTTTGTAGGACTTGCGAACCTTTCGCAACCGGTACAGCGGAGTGGGTGTCATGCCGGAACTCGTCCTCCACACCACCGGACCATTGCCGCATTGACGGCGAAGGCCACCACCAGCAACGCGGCCCCCAATGTCAGGGCAAAGTCGAAGTTCCCTTTGCTAGTTTCGAGCACGATCGCCGTCGTCAGGACTCGCGTGTGACCCTCGATGTTTCCACCCACGATCAGCACGGCTCCGACTTCCGACAGGCTGCGTCCGAACGCCGCCGCGATGGACAGCAGCATCCCCTGTCGTGCCTCGCGAAGAATCGTCCACCGGCATTGAGCCGCGCTGGCCCCCAACGTACGAAGTTGAACCGTCAATTCTTCTGGCACTGCGGAAACGGCTGACATCGTGATGCCCACGACAAACGGAAGCGCGAGGCAAATCTGGGCCGCGATCATCGCTCGCGGAGTGAACAACCAGCCGAATGCTCCAAGTGGTCCGCTTCTCGAAAGCAAAACGTACAACAGCAACCCGACCACCACCGGTGGCAAGGCCATCCCCGTGTGAACGAGCGACGTCAGAATCCATTTCCGCTTGGCACGAGACAGGCCAAGCCACGTCCCCAACGGAACGCCCAGCAGCGTACTGATCAGCGTGGCGGTCCCAGAGACTCTCAGCGAGAGCAGTAGGATCGACTGAAACGAGTCACTGTCAAACGGCATCAAACGTGACCCTCACGGCTGGCGGTGAGAAGATTAGCAGGCAGCCGTTAGAAGTTACCCGAGATCACTTCGTGATTGTTGCGCGTGCAGAGTCCTCGCATAACGGACAACGCAATGCTGGCATTCAAGGCGCGTGTCGAGCCGTCCATGAACAGGAAGTTGCCGCCTCCGACATGGGGTGAGTAGAAGCTGGCCGGACTGCCGCTGGGAGCATTGAGGGTGTACTGCCGACTGTGAACGAGCACCGCTGTAATTGTCGGACGCCAGTTCTGACACTGGGGCAGCGCCGCATTGTACGGCGGCGGTCGAGTGGCCGAGTTGTAGATCACCTCTTGACCGGCGACGATCCCTGCCCATGCGCTTTCCACAAACCCGCTATGTCGTTCACCAATCCCGATCGTCGTCGACAGGCCATCCGTGATGTCTGCCGCTCGGATGTTTCTATTTCGATGAAAAACTCCGTTGAACGGCTGATACTCGTAGCAGCCATAGTCTGGGTCGCCGGCTCTCCCTCCGCCGAGAGAGCCGACATAACTCGTCGCCGCGGCGTCGGTCAGAACTGTCGGCGTATTGACCACGGACGGGGGCGAGCCGCAGTCGTACACTTGAATCATTTGAGGACCGGCATCACTGGGGCAGCGATACGCGCTGACGGAAGTTCGCCGCGCGGTGGCATTCGCTGGGGCAGTCAGTGGCAAATTGAAATTGATCGTGTTGTGAAAGTTGCCTTGCTCCAAGTAGGGCAACATCCGGGCGAAGAAGCTCCAGCCAGGACCGAGATCATCCGGTGCCGAATTGCAGGCTCCGGGAGCCATGACCCAGGCAGGGTTCGCCAGACCTGAGACGAGTCCCGGCGGAAAACCGTTGTACAGGTCATGGTAGTTGTTCAGCGCCAATCCCATCTGCTTAAGATTATTGCGGCACTGTGTCCGCCGCGCGGCTTCGCGAGCCGCCTGCACCGCCGGCAACAGCAGTGCGATCAAGATCGCAATAATCGCGATGACAACCAGCAATTCGATGAGCGTGAAACCTTTGCGAGACATGGCGGGCTCCTGTTCGGACGGAGTGCGCGTTGTCCCCGTCTGCAAGATTGCCGCCGCTGGCAAAACGTTGAAGCAAGTTGTTTGCCGGTCAAACGGCGGCGGCTGAATCGCGAGCCACGAGCCACGAGCCAATCCGCTCGCCGACGCTCTCGCCATCCAGCCGGAATGACCGGCTCACCGCACGCCACCAAATAGCACGCTCGTGCGATTCGGCGGGAGTCTAGCAGCGAGCAGTGTCAGGTCAAGTGCGTCGACCTCGCATCCGGGCAGAGGCCACCTTCGGTTTCAGCGCGGCGAAGCGAGACGCGAATTCTTCGTGAGCGATGTCCAACATTCTCGCACGGAACGCGGCGAAGTCTTCGACCAACTGGTTGGCCAACGGCGTCAGACTGCTCCGTTGTTCGATGTCGCCGCCGACGCGCGTTTCGACCAGCGGTTGTTGCAGCGTCACTTCTGCATCTTTCACACGACCCCAAACGTACCGATAACTTTTGCCCAACCGAGCTGCCGCATCTTTGATCGCCCCAGTTTCACGCACAGCCAGCAGAATTTCACAGATGCCCCAGCCGAAGACGTATTCGTCACCGACCTCCAGCCAAACCTTCACTCGCGGTTGAATCCCCGGTGAACTCTTCGCTTTCGGCTTCAAACCAGGAACAGATACAGTCTTCGTTCGTTTTCGTGCCGCCATGACTTCTCCTTCATTCAAGACACAACGGACATCGTCACAAACACGGAAGTCTTCGCAAGTCTCGAACGGTGATTTGCACTTGTTATCACAGACCGCAGATAAGTTGGGCTAAGTGAGCGTGTTGTGAAGAGCGAAAAGAAAACCGGTCGAGTCGTGAAACATGAAGTCGCTTTCGCCACAGCCGTGTCCTTTGAATAATCCCGCTGTCGAAACCGGTTCGACTTTGGCGAGGACTCAAAGGATTTCCATGATGGCTACTCCAGAACAAATCACATCTAAGTCCACCACTCGATTTCGACCATGCGATGGCGTCCGCACCCCGGCGAGCTTGTCTCATTGGAATCGGGCTTCTGCACTACGAACATGGTTACTTAAGGTTTATCGGGGCGTAGTGCAAAAGCCTGGAAACCACCGAGGCAAGCTCGGTGGGATTGTTTGTTTGGGAAAGCGAAGCTGGCTGGTTGTGATCGCGCTAGCCGGTTGGTCGGTGGTCATGCCGAGTGACCTTTTTCAAGGATCGACATTAGTCGGATTGCGCAACTTGTTTTCGCACAGTGTTGCTCGTGCCGACCAAGCGTCTGATGACTATGCGGTAGCGGTTGGGTTCTACAAACAAAGTCGCTGGAGCCTTGCCGCCGAGGCATTCAAGAAATTTCTCACACAGAATCCAAAACACGAGAGAGTGCCGTTTGCTCGGTTGTATCTCGGACTGTCGTTGACCAATTTGGAAAAGTACGACGGCGCTCGCACGATCTTGCGAGCGTTTGTGAAGGATTTTCCAAACAACCAACAGGTCGCTCAGGCGATGTATCGGGTCGCTGAAGCGAGTTATTTCCTCGACGACCTCAAAGCTGCGGAGGCAGAATTCATCGCGTTCTTGATGAAGTCACCGGAGGACGCGCTCCGCGAGTATGCGTTGCCGTACCTTGGCGATACGCAGTTGCGATTGGGCAATGCCGAGCAAGCCTCTCAGAGTTTTCAGCAGTCGATCAAACTGTATCCACAAAGCAAAATGTTCGATGACTCGCGATATGGATTGGCGAAGACACTTGAGGCTCAGCAGAAGTTTGCGGAGGCGTTGGACCTTTACCGTCAGATGGCTGCGAATCGAACGGGGTCGCGTGCGGCGTTGTCGCAGTTGCAGATCGGCGTTCGGCTGTTTGAGATGAAAGACTATGTCGAGGCGGCGAAAGCCTATGTTGATTTGGAGAAGAATTTTCCAGACAGCAAATATATTTCGACTTCGCGACTGAATGCCGGCTATGCGTTCTATGAGTTGAAAGATTTCAAGGCGGCGGCGACACAGTTTGAACTAGCCTCGAAGGATCCGGAGCAAGCTCCTACGGCGAGTTACTGGCGCGGAATGTCACAAAAACAACTCGGTGACTTTGCCGGTTCCGCCCTGACGCTGAAGGCTGCGTTTGTCGCTCACGAAGAGAACCCGATCGCAGAGCAGATTTTGTTTCAGTGGGCAGACTGCGAATTGAGACAAGCTCAATTTGAAGCGGCTGAGTTGCATTTCGTGGATGTCGCCAAGCGATGGCCTCAAGGTCAGTGGGCCGACGATGCGTTGTACTTCGCTGGCGAGGCTGCGCTCCAGCGAGCGAATCGCGCGGCAACACCTGAAGCTCGCACGGCGGCACTTCAGTCAGCCGAAACGATCTCGCAGCAATTCTTGGCCTCGTATGGCAGCAGCGGATTGAAGTTGTACATCGACTTGCTTCGAGGGCGAGTATTGCTGGTTCGGGGAAGCGATGCAGAAGTAGCCAGTGCAGCGGAGATATTTAAAGTGGTGCTGGCGACGGCACAGCGGCCGCAGACTCAGGCACAAGCGCGGTTTCATTTGGCGCGAGCACAGCAGCGGTTGAAGCAACATGCTGCGGTCCTTGAAACATTGGTGCCGATTGTCGAGCAAGCTCGCAAAGAAGGGGCTGCATCAGAGTTCATCGACTCGCTCGTGTTGCAAGCGAGCAGCTTGCTCTCTGAGAAGAAATATGCGGAGTCTGTCGATGCCGCAGCCTCCTACTTGAAGCTCACCCCGACTGGTGAGCAAGTCGCACAGGCTCATTCTACGAAAGCACTTGCTGAGGCGAATCTCGGCCAGTTTGATATCGCCAAGCAGACACTCGCTCAACTGCAGAGATCAGTACCGGGCAATCCCTTGGTACTGGTGACGACTCAGCAAGTGGCCGAGGCTGCTTATGCCGCAAAGCAGTTTGAAGTCTCACTGGAATTGTTTGGTGCGGTCGTGAGTGTGGGACCGTCGCAACAATTTGTGGCCGCGTTGTCTGGGCAAGCGTGGAGTCAGTTTGATCGCAAGCAATTCAAGCTGGCAGCAGTGGGATTCGCTCGACTGCTGAAGGATCATCCACAACATGAGCTTGCACCCGAAGCGGCCTTCATGCTCGGCGACTCGCTGCAAGCTGTCGGTCAACTGGTTGAAGCAGCGAAAGCGTTTGGCGATGCATTCGACAAGTACACTCCGAATCGCTTTGCGTACTTGTCGGGTTTGCAATCGGCACGTGTACTCGGTCGCCTAAAGCAAGTTCCCGAGGCGGATGCGGCGTATGCAAAGTTGTTGGAGAAGTTTCCTAAGCCCGAACGCTTGGATCGACTTTTCGACGAATGGGCGATGCTTAACTACGAAGCGGAGCGATACACCCGCGCGGACGAAATCTTCAAACGCTTGATCGCGGAGGCACCAGGTAGTGATCTCGTCGACAACGCTCGGTTCAGTCTGGTTGAGAGCCAGATGTCAGCAATAGATCCGAAGGAAGATGTGTCGGTTAAAAACAAGAAGTTGGAAGAAGTCAAAGCCGCATTTCGGCAGTTAGAACAAGACCCCAAATCAGACTCCGACGTGCAGCAGGATTCGTTGCTCAGGCTGTTGGGAGTTGCTGAAGAACAACAGCAATGGGATGAACTCGCAAAAACGGCGGACTCACTGCAGACGCGATTTCCTGAAGGTCGCTACAAAACGGACGCGGCGTTTTATCTGGCAGTGTCATTGCTGCAACGCAAGCAACTCGCGCCGGCGTTTGAGCTGCTTAAGCCACTTACCTCCGCAAAAGCCGATCCTGATGTAGCGGCCAAGCTGTGGTTCCCGCGCGTGTTCGTGCTTTTGGCAGAGATCAATTATCAGCAGAAGAAATACCTGGATGCTGTGGCGACGATCGCGGAGTTTCGGGCTTGGGACGGCAAAAACAGGCTGCTCTATCAAGGGGACGAAGTGCTCGGCCGAGCGCTCAAGCAACAGACCAAGTTTGATGAGGCCCGCGTTGTCTTCCAGCAGGTCATTGATGATCCGAACGGCACTCGCACCGAAACGGCGGCGAAGGCTCAGTTGATGATTGCCGAGACGTACTTCATCCAAAAGGATTTCAAGGCCGCGCTGGAAAATTACTTGAAGGTTTACATCCTCTACAAATTCCCAGATTGGCAAGCTGCGGCGTTGTTTCAGGTTGGACTGTGTGACGAACAGCTCGGAGAATGGGGCAAGGCGGTAACGGATTACGAATCGCTGTTGAACGAGTTCCCCAAGAGCGAGTTTGTCGATAAGGCAAAACCTCGATTGGATGTCGCTCGGCAGAACGCAAAAAAATAGGTGCTATCGTCGTGACCGGCCCCGGTAGTGTAATCGTCAGGATTCTCAGTCGATGCCGACCACATTCGGTCGCGTCATTACAAAGCCGAGGTTATGCTGTTTGCGAACTAAGTGGAGCGACGGATCGCGGTGTGTCTGGAGTCGTTTCATGCCTGCTGTATTGGTGCCAGTCAATCAGGGAAAATCAATCGTGCTCGATAAGCCGATTGTGCTGGTTGGCCGTCATCCTGATTGTGACGCAGTCATCTTGAACAGCCGCAAGATCTCGCGCAAACATTGCGCGATCGCGCTGGTTAACAATCGTTTCGTTGTTCGCGACCTCGGCAGCATGAACGGTGTGTGGGTCAACGGTGTGCGCGTTGAAACGCAGTCTTCGGTCGCTTTTGGCGACGAGCTAATGATCGGCGATGTGGCTTTCGTTCTCGAAGCGGACAAGAAGACTTCCGAGAGGAAATCAAAGGGAGCCTCCGCAGGGCCGATTGCCGCCGAGACACCGCTGGCTCCGGCGAAATCATCGCGAGTTCCTGAGGTCGCGACCTCGCGCAGCAAACCACTTGTTCGTCCAAAGAACATGGACTTGAGCATGGAGTTCCCAGTCCCGATTGATGATGACGAAGAAGACGATGGATTCGCCGTCCCCGCACCGAAGCAAAAACCGCTCGGCGGAGATACGGACGCCGGTGATGACTTCATCCCGCTCAAAAATGAGTAACCTCGTCGAGTACGCGGCTTGACTGCTTGCCAATCGGTAGGTTCACAGGCGAGCCACCGGAGCTACGCGACGTAGCAGAGGTAGTACTTCAAGTAGTCGTTCTCAGGACAGAACGGTGAAACTGGATGGTCCGCTGCTGCTCCACGGACATCGACGATCCGAATATCGCGACCAGATTGAATCGCAACGTCGGCCAACATTTGCTCGAAGTCTTCGTGGCTAACCAAACCAGAACAACAGCAAGTTGCCAGAAAACCGCCCGGCTTCAACACAGAAACTGCGAGTCGATTGAGACTGTGATAGGCTCGCATCGCTTGCGGCAACGCGGCTCGCGTGCGAGTCAGCTTAGGTGGATCGAGAACGACGGTGTCGAAGACTTCGCCCGCGTCTCGCAGGCTTTCAAGTGCTTTGAAGGCGTCTGCCTTTTCTGAGCGCCAACGTCCGCTGATGCCGTTGAGTTCGGCGTTTCGCAGAGCCGTCGCGAGCGCCGGCTCAGAGGAGTCGATCGCCAGCACTTCTGCCGCGTTGCCCCAAACGAGAGCGCCGATTCCGAAGCCACCCGTGTAACAGAAAACGTCGAGAACTCGATGTCCCTTGACGTACTGAGCCAGCGCGCGGTGATTGTCTCGTTGATCGAGGTATCCGCCGGTCTTGTGCCCTTCTGTCAGATCGACCTCCCACTTCAACCCGTGTTCAACGACGACCAGAGGACGCGGCGGAGGTTCGCCGAAAAGAAGTCCGTCGGTGATTTCCAGTCCTTCGGCGTCAAGTGTTCCTTTTTCTGTTCGCAACACAATGCCCGCCGGTTGAATGAACTCGCAGAGCAATTCAATGATCTGCGTTTGACGTTGAGCGATTGCGAAGCTCGTGAATTGCACGCTCAGCCAACGGTCATATCGATCGACAGTTAACCCAGAGAGCCCGTCCGCTTCGCTGTTGATGAGCCGATAAGCAGTGACGTCGTTATTCGCGCCAAACAAGCTTGCTCGCAATTGCACAGCAGACTGAATACGGGCTTTCCAGAACTCACGATCAATCGGAGTCTGCTCGTTCCACGAATAGAGCCGCACACGAATTTGGCTGTTAGGGTTAAACAGTCCGTGAGCGATGAACTCCCCTTCGTGCGAATACAGGACAACTTCGTCACCCGCTTGCGGGTTCCCGCGCACGGTGCGAATCGCTCCGGCGAAGACCCACGGATGACGCTTGAAGAACGGCAGCGCATGGCGGGGCTTGAGATTCACAACTGCCGGCATTCGCGCAGACGAACTGGCAGCAGTGGCTTGCTCGTTTGATGAAGTGATTCCGGACATCTCTTCCAATTGACCGTCAGGTCGCGAATCACTCATCTCTTGGCGTTTCCTCGTGGCCCGATGGCCGATTCGACTTCGGCGAGATACGCCAGCAGTCGGTCTCGTTCGTTGGTCAGATGCCGCACGCGCAGCAACGATCGCACTCGCGTCGTCAGTTCCAGCCGATTCACCGGCTTCGTGAGGAAGTCATCGCAACCGGCAGCGACCGCTTTCTCGATATCGCCCATCTCGTTCAAGGCAGTCACCATGAGGATCGGGATATCGTGAGTCGTCGCGTCAGCCTTTAAACGCTGACAGACTTCATAACCGCTCAGTTTCGGCATCATGATATCGAGCAACACGATGTCAGGTTCGAAGGACTTGACCTTCTCCAGTGTGCTCGGACCATCGACCGACATTTCAATTTCGTAGTCACCGTCTAACAAATAGGCTTCTAACAACTCACGATTTTGCTCGTTGTCATCGGAGATCAAAATCTTCGACGGCCTCGTTGGTGGTGTTTGTGTTTTGGACATTTCAAGAATCTCTGGACGTGCTCGGGGAAGTGTGAGCGGCGTTTGCTGGGTAAGGATTATAGTGGCGGACCATCGCTATGACATCAAGCACACGCCTTGTCTGAGCAACCTCTTCCCAAAGCTGAGGTTGAGTCATTCGCAATGCCGCCAGATGACCGCGAAGAAAGTGAATGTCGTTCAACGTGTCGATGTCGTACCACAACGGCAACAACTCAAGACTAGCGCCAGCATGTTGAACTTCTGCGATCATTTGTTCGAACACACTCGACGTGCTCCATTCAACCCGATCAAAGAGCGAGTAAGGCTGTCGATGTAGGCCAATCAAGTAAACACCGCCGTCTGTCGCCGGACCAAGCACACAGTCAACGTCGTTGCTCAAAGCGGCCAACGCATGCTCCACATCACAACGCAATAGCGTTGGGCTATCGGACCCGATTAATACAATCGGCTCAGGGCCAAATGTCTCGAAGAAATTCTGCATTCGCTCTCCAAGCGGGCCGTCCGGCTGTGCCCATAGCTTGAACTGACCGCTAGCCAGTCGTTCAAAGAATTGTCGGCTACGTTCATCGTCCGGCGTGTATGCCAAAACTCGCCGCGCGTTGATGTCACAAAATCGTGTGACCAAGTCGCTTAAGAACGCCTCGTAAAGTTCGGCGGCAAGTTCGTCGCCAAGCGACTTCGCCAAGCGAGTTTTCACTCGCCCAGGCTCCGGATATTTCACGAACAGACCGAATGTGGAAGTCATACCAGCGGGCTTCCTTCGATCAATCGTCGTAGCAGCATTTCCGAAACTCGGCCTTTGAAGCGAACTTTTCCGTCGATCTCCACAACGGGCACCCACGTATTCCATTGCTGTCGCAGTGAAGGTTCGAGGTCGATATCAACCTCGCGGATGATCGGCAGATAGGCCGAGTAATTTTGCAGCAAGTCGAACGCCTCGTCGCAAAGATGACAGTCTTCGCGCGTGTAGAGAATCACCGTTTGAAATCGCCGCCCTCGTCGAGTCGGCTGCCACAGCGTGCCTCTAATAGAGACCGGCAGTTCGCGCGGACCATAACTCATGACGTACAAGCCAAACGCGATGAAAAACAACGCAATTCCCAGACAACTCGTCCGCTGACCGTACCAAAACCGAGGCATGTTCCACGGCAGCCCGGAACTGTTCTCCCAAGCGATCAAGGCCAGCACACCAATACCCAACCCCAGCAACACCGCTCCAAAGTGCGTTTGCCCGGCAGTGAATTTGGATGTTGAGCGAGTCGAAGACACGACGCAGATTCCGAACAACGTATTGGTGACAATCACTACCAGTTGCAAAGGACAATCGCTCTCGCCCCGCCGAGCTTGGTTCAGTGCATTCGGGCTTTTTGCACTGCGCGTAGATTCACTCCATACGAAACATGGCGTAGTGCCAAAGCCCTGTAACTACCGAGGCAGGCTCCGTTGGGTTTGGCTTTGCGGCGTATATAGCTCCGCCGCGTCAAGCACGACAGGCAACTGCGGCGTACTTCTCATTCGCGGCTGACACCCTTAGATTGGCTCGTGTTCCCGTTGTCTTGTCGATATTGAGTGGGCTTCATTGTGAGTGGCTCACGCGGCAAGGCCCATTTCGGAGGAGTGTGCTTCTATGAAACGTCAGCTTTGGATTCTGTTGGCCGTCGTCGCGGTCTCTCCGTTGTTTGCTCTCGTTGCCTCACATGCCGCTGATCCGGCGAAGGTCGAAGAAGGCTGGGTCAGTCTGTTCAACGGCAAAGATTTGGCCGGTTGGAAGAAAAACGAAGACGGCAAGTTTGAAATCGTCGATGGTGCCATCAAGGTCAGCGGCAAGCGGGCTCACCTCTTCACGGAAAAGGAATTCAAAAACTTTGAGTACAAGGTCGAATGCAAGACGACCAAGGGAAGCAACTCCGGGCTCTACTTCCACACGAAGTTTCAAGAAGATGGCTGGCCAGCTCAAGGTTATGAAGCTCAAGTCAATGTTTCGCACGGTGACAAGATCAAGACAGGCAGCCTGTACGGTGTAAAGAACGTCGAGGAAGTCGAAGTCAAAGATGACGAGTGGTACGAGACCCACATTAAGGTTGTCGGTCGACACATTACCATCAAGATCAACGGCAAGACGACCGTTGATTGGGAACAGCCAGAAGACTTCAAAGACAAGGCATTCCCAGGTCGCAAGATCAGCTCGGGTTCGTTTGCAATCCAAGCTCACGATGACAAAAGCGTTTGCTACTTCCGCAATATCCGCGTGAAGCCACTCGCGGACTAATTTAACCGTAGTCCGATACCACCGAGCTTTTCTCGGTGGTATCGGGTTATCTCGCTACGGCAGTTGTCATTTCAAATTGGGACGAATTAGCCGGAACGCGCTAGCGTCCGCTTTCAACCGTGGGCTAGCCCCTGCGACTGATTCATCCAATCTAAATTCTAAGTCTTGAAGACACCGTAGCGCAGAGTCCCGATTCTACTGAGGCAAGCTCATTAGGGTCTTGGCGACATCACGCCACTGCGTTCTGCCGCCCGGCAGTTTCTCGAACCGGTTGGACTTATGCTGCTCGGTTACAACACAAACGGCTTGGCCTTTCATCGTTGGCAAGATGCCGTCGAGCTACTGTCAGAGATCGGTTATCGCGCGGTCGGCCTGACGATCGACCATGCGTGCCTGAACCCTTATGATGACTCTTTCGCCGCACAGTTGAGCGAAATGTCCGAGTTGCTACAGCGACATCGGCTTCGATCGGTGATTGAAACCGGTGCCCGCTTCCTGCTCGATCCGCGACAGAAACATGAGCCGACTCTGATTTCGCCGACCGCCGAATCTCGTGCCTCTCGTATCGAGTTTTTGAAAGTGTGCATCGACATTGCGAAGACTCTCGGTTCTGATGCGGTCTCGTTTTGGTCCGGTGTGTTGTCGCCGCACGTGCCGCGTGAATATGCCAACCATTGGCTAGTCGAAGGTTGTCGTCGGGTCGCGGAGTACGCAGAATCGCAAGACGTCCAACTCGCCTTTGAACCCGAACCTGGCATGATGATCGAGACGCTCGACCAATTTGGTGACCTCTCCGATAAGATCGGCTCCGCGAAGTTCGGTTTGACGATCGACATCGGACACGTGCAATGTGTTGAATCGGGATCGATCCCCGATCATCTCCATCGCTGGAAAGATCGGCTGCACAATGTCCACATTGAGGACATGAAACGTGGCGTCCACGAACATTTACTTTTCGGTCAGGGCGAAATCGACTTCGCTCAGGTGATGGCCGCTCTGCACGAGATTGAGTACACCGGCTGTGTGAATGTGGAGCTCAGTCGCCACAGTCACATGGCTCCCGAAGCGATGCGCGAATCCTTCAACTTCTTATCGAGATTGATTTAATGCAAGCGACCCGATTTGTGAGCGCGGGTAATCACGCCCTAACGTGCCAAATTCAATGCTTGGCGAAAGGCTTTTCAGATCTGTTGAAACGGTCGCCTTCGCAAATGCTTTGGATTGTTCTGGCGATCAGCCTTGTCGCGTCGTTGACATCGTTCGCTTGCGCGGACGATTTTCCGCCGGAACTCGTACTCTTTAAACAATACGGCGACAAACCGATTTTCACCGCGGCAGGGTCAGGAACGTGGGAAGTGAAGATTCGCGAACGAGGCTGGATTCATCTCGATCCAAAGGCTGATGGTTCTGATCCTGCGAATCCGCGATACCGCTTGTGGTACACCGGCTACAACGGCGTGACTGAGGGTGTGAAGCACTTGGGTTACGCGACCTCGAAGGACGGTGTCTCGTGGACTCGGCTGCAAGCGACGCCGATTTACGATCAACATTGGGTTGAGGATATGATCGTCCTGCCGCACAAGAATGTTTGGCACATGTTTGCGGAAGGAAAAGATGACCTCGCTCAACTTCTCACCAGTCCCGATGGCATTAAGTGGCATCGCGAAGGTCAGCTTGATGTTCGAAAGAAGAACGGAATGCCGATCGAACCTGGGCCCTATGGAACCCCGACTGTGTGGCTGGAGAACGGCGTGTGGCATTTGTTTTACGAACGCAATGACCTCGGTATTTGGTTGGCGACGACGCAGGATCTCAAAGTCTGGACCAACGTTAGTGACGATCCAGTGATTCGTCCCGGTCAAGGAATTCACGATCGCGACATGGTCGCCATGAACCAAATCGTGAAATACAAAGGCCGCTATTACGCCTACTATCACGGTTCAGCACGTGGTGAAGCAAAGTCGCTTTGGACCACGAACGTGGCAGTTTCCGACGACTTGCAGACATGGCACAAATACAGCAACAACCCAATTCTGCCTCGTGAGCTGAATCGTTCGAGTGGCATCATCATTGCTGACGGCGACAAGTTTCGTCTCTACACCATGCACCCCGAAGTCTGGCTGCATGTCGCACCGTAACGGGGATTATTCATGGCTCAGGTCAATCAAAAACGAACTCGTTTAACCGCAAGCCGCAGGAGTGCGCGTTCGCAAAAACAGTGCAACTCATCAGCCGAGTGAACACGCACGCCTGCGGCTTGGGGTCAATCGACTTGTGCCAACAAAACCAAATTGATCGTGAATAATCACGGCGAGCGGAATTAATCCTGAGCCGACATTAGTTCGATGTGCCTGCGAATCGTTTGTGAGCAATGACAATTGTAGTTTGGTTTGAGTGATCGGTGGGCGATGTGATCAGCAATCTGCTTGCTTTCGGGTTTGCGGCACCGGCCATGTTGGGGTGGTTGGCGGTAGCGGCGGCACCGTTGTTGATTCATTGGTTGTTCCGACGGCATTATCGTGAAGTGACTTGGGCCGCGATGCAGTTTTTGCAGGAAGCGGTTCGAAAGCAGTCACGACGAACTCGGTTTGAGCACTTGTTGCTGTTGGCGGTTCGCCTGGCAGTGCTGGTCTTGATTGTGTTGGCGGTGGCAAGGCCGCAGTGGGCGGATGCCGACAAGTTGGCGAAAGGTGCTCCGCCGACCTTACGAGTGCTGGTGATCGATGCGTCATTAAGCATGGGACGAGCGGCATCTGATGCTGCACTTGGAAAAACACTGTTCGATGTCGCCAAGCGAACTGCGAAAGAAGCCGTACAACGAGCTTTGCCGGGGGATCGCTTTGTGCTCGCTCGGATTGCGGGAAGCGAACCGCGAGTTCTCATTCGACAACCAACGCTGATGACAAGTGCGGTGTTAGATGATGTCGATCGCTTGCCACTGACATTTGAACGTGGTGACGTTTCGGTGACGCTGACTGCATTGAGAGACATTGTGGAGTTGAAACAGGCGGCGGAACGCTGTGAGGTGGTTGTCATCTCGGACTTCCAGGAGACGTCATTTCGCACATCAACAACGAAGAGTTCGCAAAATTTTTCCTCAAACCATGCGGATGAGGACCATGCGGATGATTGGCGACGCTTGGCAGACAAGGCCGCAGTCACGCTGATCGATGTCGGTGCGGTAGCACCGGAGAACGGAACGGTGGTCAGCCTCGCGGTCGATCCACCGATGATTTCTGCCGAACAAACGATGTCGGTGATGGCGACGATTAGGAACAACGGCTCGGCAGCGATCACTGGGCGACGTGTGGAAATGTTGATCGACGAACAACTAGCGGACTCAAAACGGATCGACGTTCCTTGGGGACAAGACGCGATCGTTGAGTTTACGTTTCGGGCACCGGCGTCTGGCGAACATGGTTTGTCGGTTCGACTCGAAGACGACTCGTTGCCTGCAGACAATCAGCGTTGGTTGCCACTATCGGTGCGATCAGAGTTGAGCATTCTGTTAGTCAATGGTCGATCGACCGGTCGCGAGAGGGATTCGGCGACGTTCTTTGTCGAGCAGGCGTTGTCGCCAATTTCTTTGGATGCTCGTGATCGAGGCATGTTGAGCTCTGTTGCTGCAGTTCGTGGACTGCGAGTCAGCACAATCACCGAGGCCGACTTGGCGAACATGGAACTCGCTCGGCATGACGTCGTATTCTTGTGCGATACGGGATTACTCACCGACGCAGATGTCGAACGACTGCGACGCTTCATGGAGGCAGGAGGCGGTGTGATTGTGTCGCTGGGCTCGTCAGTGAACTTGGAGCGATTCAATGAAGTCGTGAGCAGCCCACGCGGATTGATCTCGGTGCGCTTGCAGGAACCGATCAGCGGTGCTGACGAGAACGGCAAGCCGATCGTGTTTGGGTTTGATCCCGGCGACTATTTGCATCCGTTGTTGCGAGAGTTTCGTGGCAACCCCGGTGCGGGTTTAGAGGCCGCGTTGATTCAACGTTACGTGAGAGCAGTAGCAATCGGAAATGCGAGCGGCACTTCGAGCGAATCAAGTCTGGTGGAATCTGCGATCAACTTCTCATCGGGCGATCCTGCGGTGCTGACGTCCTCGCGAGGAACAGGTCGCTGTGTGTTGATCACGACGTCACTCGACGAAACGTGGGGAGAGTGGGCCATTTGGGCTCCGGGGTTTGTGCCGTTGGTGCATGAGTTGGTGCAGTACGCAGCGGCCGGTCGTTCGCAACCGCATGAGCAATTGGTTGGCGAAACGATCCTGCGAAAGCTGCATGGTTCGGCCGTCAACGAGAAGATCACGTTGACGCGGCCGAATGGTGATCGGCAAGCGTTGTCTGCTCAGGAAATTGACGGAACGCCGACGGTGACTGTTGCTGAAACGCCGACTCCAGGGCTTTACCTGCTTTCGTCCGCAGGAGAAGTGAATCACTCAGAACGAATCGCGATCAATGTCGATCCACGTGAAAGTGACGTTCGGCGATTCGATACCGTTGAGTTTTCAAACTCGAATTCGCTACGTGGCAAGATCGCGACCCGCGATGCGACTTCTACTGTACCGATCATAAGTGTCGAGGGTGATGTGGAGGCGTTGTCGCTAGCTCGTGGATTGTTACTCGCGGTGCTGTCACTGCTGTTGATTGAGCAAGGACTGGCCTGGCGGTTCACGTTTGGTATGACTGTGGCGTTGATTGTGGTCTGCTTGGCAGGCGTCGCGTTATTGAGTCATTGGAAGATTTCTTTGTTGGTCTCGATTTTTATCGTTGTCGGAGTGAGTGTATTTACGAGATTCGGATCCCTCTCCAAGATGCTCGGACGAAAGCAGACTCCTCTCGAAGGAAGGTAACTGTGTTGTTGTTGTTTCTTGATGACCGCTACTTGATCGGCATGAGTTTATGGCTGGTTATTGGCGGAGTGACGTTTTGGTTGCTGCTGCGGTGCCGCTCGATGTGGCGTGGGATGCCTCGTCGAATGACCTGCTTAAACGCCGGGTTGTCGCTGTGGATGACGTTGGCCGCGCTGACTTCCGTCGAGTTGTATTTTGCACTGATTTACGACGCGTCTGATTCCTTCAATATGACCAATGTGTCGAAGAAGTGGTTCGCACTGCATGTCGAACCGCAGAAGAAGTTCTTGACGGTCGATCCCAAGACTCAAGAGGGGATTTGGTACCGCGACGATCGAGCGTATCCTGAGTCACTTCGTCCCGACCAAAAACATGTCGTGTTTTTTGGCGACAGTTTCACGTTTGCTCAGGGGGTGAATGAGATCAAGGATCGGTTCAGCAATCGAGTTCGTGATGTTCTGGAAAGAGAGTCAAACCACAAAATCGTCGTCTCTAACGTGGCTGATGCAGGAACTGACTTGCATTGGATTAAGAACTTGTCTGCGAAGATGTTTGAGAACGGGCACAAGATCGACACGATGATTTACGTGCTGTGTCTGAATGACATCGAGACGTACCACGAACGACACGAGACTTATTACCAAGATTTATCGCGACACAACCCGCAGTTCTTTTTATTTCACGATACCTATTTCTTTAACTGGGTCTATTTTCGTTTGCGGCAATTCACCGTCCCCGCAGTGAAGGGGTATTACTCGTTCGTGAAGGAATACTACAGCGGTAAACCGTGGCAACTGATGAGCACCCACATTGAGGCAGTGCATCAGAACTGTTTGGCTCACGGAGCTGATTTTCGTGTTGTCGTTTTTCCGTTTTTGCACAATTTAGGACCGGATTATCCATTTCGTGAGTCACATCGGACGATTGTAGATTTTTGCGAATCGCAGGGTATTCGGGTGCTTGATCTTGAGCCGTTTTTAACTCCATCTGCTGCAAAAGGACTGACTGTGAACCGTTTTGACGCTCATCCGAACGAACGCGCACATCAAATCGCCGCAGATGCCATGTTGAAAAAACTTTTGAATGATTTTGTGACGAGTGGAAATCCTCAGCCGGACGGTTCATAATCCGCCCGTACTACCAGCTACGCGAATCCACTTGCATCGGTGAAGTCATCCGAGCCATTTACTCTCTCTCGCCTCGCAAAAATTATTCACCATGCCTGCACCTAATAACAAAGTCTTTCGCCTGGAACGGGACGGCGATGTCTTGATCGTTGTCCCACAAGGTGACTCGATCGGGTTCCGTTACAACGATGTGCATCAAGAATCGAACTCCACGCTGCAAATTCTCGACGATGCGACGCTGCAGCACGTGGTGATCGACTTCGGATGCGAGAAAGTTCTCGGCTCAGTCATCCTCAGCGTGCTCATCAAAACTTGCCGCAAAGCGGGACTCAAAGGTGGACGAGCGGCCTTCTGCAATGCGACTCTCGACATGCAGGAGGTTTTGCAGACGATGAACCTGGTTAAGCTCTGGAAGTATCATCCGACACGTGCCGAAGCGATCGCTGCTGTCCGCGCTGGATGAATGTCGGCAAAGGAGATCGATCATTCCTATGCTATGGGAATCGTCGAAAGTGGATCGGTTTCGTCGCCTGCACTACGGAGTAGGCGCGGTGGCTCCCCTCCGCAGAACGGCGAGCCAGTTCTCACGCGATCCGACACACGGAGCGTTGATCAATTCTCGATCGCTGTTTGCGACAATGTCGCCCGGAAGTAAATCCGCTTTGCGGCAAAAGAAGAGTTCGCCCTCTATGTGAACATTCGAGTTACTTCGTGCGTCGGCTATCGCAACCAACTGAATCCGACTAGCTCGCAGAATTGGAGACTGCATCAAGAGTTCGTCCAATTGAAACTGATGCAGCACCGGCGCGACTGCGATCGTAGATCCTTCCGGAACGGTTGCCGCGACTTCAGTGAGAAGAGTACGAGTGAGGCTGTCGCTCCAATAAGTCCGCTCAAACCCAAACCGATCGGCACCGTTCATTCCACCGACCAGCAAGTTGTAATAACTGAGCTGACAAGGATGCGTCATCACCAATCCGATTCCTTGAGCGGCTATGAAGAGGACGGCCGCAGTGCCACGAATACTGCGGTTGGCCAACGCAGGGAACCGACCTTCGTGAGTCTTTTGCTCAAACCAACTCCAAGCGAAATCGGCTCCACGTCCGACGAACACCGCCCATAACGGATAGCTCATCAAGAACAGTCGCTCGCCGTCATAAACGGCGACTCCGGGTAGTGCGAACAAAACAAGCGGGAAAAACGTCGCGGCGAGAATCAACTGCTCACGCGGTTTTCGCCAAGTTGGAACGTGTCCGAAGAGGCCGAGCACTCCTAAGAGATGCAGTCCCACCGGAACCGTTACCGCGAACATCACGAATGGATAATGCCACGGTACTACTTTGTCCGACCAGACTTGACCGAGATAGAAACAATGCAACTCCGCGCGGCTTGTCGTCCGAGCGAAGTACTCGCGGAGGTTGTGGAGCGGATCGAGCCACAACCACGGCCAACCAATAAAGAAGACGAACAATCCAGTCACACCAAAAATCAACAGCGGCCAAACCGCGCGATGACGCCAGTGCCACAACGCCCACGCTCCGACAACAGGCGGAATCAGGATCGCTTGAATCTTTGACAACAGCACGAGTCCGAATAGCACGCCCGTTAGAAAGGCAATTGAAAACGGGACTTTTTGTGAAACAGCATTCGAACGATGTACCGCTGCAAACTGATTCTTTGCGTTATTTTTTGTGGCACAACAATGTTGGCTCCAAAAGTGGGCGATCGTCAGGATCGTTAGCGAGTACGTGCCATTCAGAAATGTTTCCAAAGAGGCCAAGTGCGCGTGACTGAAAACTCGCGGCATGAGCACTAACGCTGTCGCGGCGACGACTCCCGCCAATTGACCGTACCACTTGGTCGCAAAGGCTCCGATCAAAAACACGGTCAAAGCAAATGCACTCGCCGAACCGAAGCGCGCACAGTCGGTCACAAACAGTGTCGGATGATCGGCTGGCGGGAACAACCATCTCATCAAGTCATGCCAGATTCCCAACCAGACTCGACCCAGCGGTGGGTGATCCGGATTGTATTTCGACTCCGGTCCAAAAACTTCTCGCACGCTGTCAGGGTGCAGCAACGCCACGTGGTATTCGCGGATCGCGTTCCATTGATAAACCCCCATTTGCACATTGAACGATTCATCAAGCGTGACTCCCGGCCCTTCCATCAGTCGGGGGTAATCTCCCGCCGCATCAATCGTCAGACCAACCGAGGCAAACGCGATCAACGCCACAATCAGCGGGCCAATGAATATCCGCCATGTCGGTTTTTGTTCTGAGTTGCTCATGCTCGTTCCAATGATTTCTGTCGGAGGCCGAGTCTATGGTTGAACAACAACGCTCCGCCACTTCGGCGTCACGGGGCACTTGATACCGCTCACGTTAAACCGATCACGGTTCAGCAATCGTCCAAACATCTCGTTCAGGGCCGCGAACTTTATCGCACGACAGTCCAGCGGGTGGTTCAATTCGAGACCTCTCATGCACGTGTCTTGCCAATGTGTCGTTCGACAGTGTCACTCAATCTCACCGAGCCTTATTCTTTCGGGAACAATCGGAACCAATTACGTTGCCCCGAAGTTCGTCCTTCCCAAATCGAACGGAGTCGAGAGATGCCAAATGTTGAGACGAAATACCGCGAATTACTGAGCCTCTTACGTGAGGCCGCGTTACTGGGTTCGTGTGCGAGCGTCCTAGGTTGGGATGAACAGACCAACCTGCCATCGGCCGGCAGTCAGCATCGCGCGGAACAGCTGGGATTGCTTGCTGGAATGACTCATGAACGATCGACGTCACCTCGCATTGGCGAGCTGTTGTCGGAACTCGAGCAGTGCGGGACGCTCGGGGATTTCGATTCGCCAATGGCAGTGAATGTTCGCGAAGCGCGTCATGCTTACGATCGATCGACCAAGTTGCCTCGTAAGCTGGTTGAAGAACTCTCGCAGACAACAGCGCTGGCTCAACATGCGTGGGTATCCGCGCGGAAGAAATCTGATTTTGCTGAGTTCTTGCCCTGGTTCGAAAAAGTCGTGCTTCTCAAACGACAGCAGGCCGAAGCGATCGGATTCGGTGATGGCGTCCCTTATGACGCACTCTTGGATGAATTTGAACCGGGTGCCTCGACCATCGAAATTGCGGCCGCCTTTCAACCACTTCGAGATGAGTTGGTCAAACTGGTCGCCGCGATCAAAGGGAGTTCGCGTCAGCCGGAGGCCAATATTCTCAAGCGGCGGTTCCCGATCGAAGCTCAAAGAAAGTTTGCTGAAGAGGCGGCTCGCAAAATTGGCTTTGATTTCGAAGCTGGTCGGCTCGATATCGCCGCACACCCCTTTTGCAGCGGCTTAGGTCCAGGCGATTGCCGATTGACGACACGCTACAACGAACAGCATTTTCCCGGCGCGTTCTTCGGCACGATGCACGAAGCGGGGCACGGGATGTATGAGCAAGGGGTCGATAAAGCCGCGTTTGGTTCCCCGATGGGCGAAACTGTCTCACTCGGCATTCACGAATCGCAATCACGCTTGTGGGAAAATTTTGTGGGACGGAGTCGTCCGTTTTGGCAGCACTTCTTTGGCCTCGCTCAGCGAACGTTCTCTGACTCACTGAGCGACGTCAGCTTCGATGCTTGGTATGCGGCGATCAACGACGTTCGTCCGTCGTTCATTCGTGTCGAAGCGGACGAGGTGACTTACAACCTCCACATCATGCTCCGCTTTGAGTTGGAACAGCCGCTGATTTCCGGTGATCTCAAACCCGCCGATGTTCCGCAGGCGTGGAATGAATCCTTCACACGCTACTTCGGAATCACTCCTCCTGATGCGGCTCGCGGTTGCCTGCAAGACATTCACTGGAGCGCCGGGCTGATCGGCTACTTCCCGACTTACTCGCTCGGCAACATGTACGCCGCGCAGTTTTTCGTCGCCGCCCAACGAGACCTCGGCGACCTTTCGACGTCATTCGCCAACGGCAACTTCCAACCGCTGCTCGATTGGCTCCGCACGAACATCCACCGCCGAGGCAAACAACTCCGAGCCAACAGCTTGGTCCAAACCATCACCGGCCAACCACTCACTCACCAACCGCTCGTCAATCACCTGCACCACAAGTTCGACGAGCTTTATGGGCTGAAGTAACCGAAGAACGGTCGCGATTGGTCTTGTTGCTTGTTGTGACCTGTCGTCTCTTGTTGTGACCGGTCTCCTGACCGAGTCACACGAATCGACCGCAGGTCTCCCCGATCGTCCAAGCGACTCCGAGAGTGCGTTCACGGAGACCTTCGGTCAACAGCCCTGGCTCGGTCAGGAGACCGGCCAGAACAAAGCCATCATCCACAAGCAGAATCAGGTCTGCCGTGTCGATGCCGATTTGAATCTGCCGTTCGATGTTTTCCAAGAGGTCATCGCGATCAACGATCGCCGATGCCCTCCGTATCGACCAACTCGAAGTAGCGATCCCCTTCTTGCACCAAATAGGTGACGCGGTCGCGAGTCACACCAGGGGTCGGATCAACGACCAACACTCGTTTGTGGGCGAACTAATTGAGAATCGAACTTTTGCCGACCAATGATAGCCACTTGAGAAACAGGCATGGGCGGAAATCACTCAATCAGGACGCGCAGAAAAACCGACTTGCCGAACGGGCCAGCGTCAGTCCCCGGACATCGTCAGCCCCGACCTCAAAACTCCCAGGATCGCGGACACGACTGTCTATTGGCAAAACGGAGCGCAGGCGAGCCGCCGTTGACCAACCCATTTTTTTTTTCGAGCTGGCCGTTGGCACCCATAAGGCAGAATCGCCAGACTGCTATTCTCGTTGAGTGGCAGCTTTCTCTGCAAATCTCCTGGCCTATCGCCCTAATCTTTTTCAAAAACTGGGCTCTCTATTGTTTATTGTTTGGTTGGCACATCAACAAAAGGCTTGCGACCACAAACTATGTCTTCGCCCCATATTATTTAGGAGGCAATCATGGCGTTAAAATCTCGCGAAGAATGGATCGAGTATTACGACGGGCGTGCGACTATTCTCACGGGGGTAGGACTACCTCCGAAAGGTGGGGCACGTTTTCTACCAGTGTTAAAAACGTGCTCAAAGGCGCATCAACTCGCTTTGTGGGACAGGAACAACTTGAGGGAGTACGCTGGAAATGAGGAACTAGCTCAAGCCGAGCACTATCTTTTCGCTAGGCTACTGACGGTGTTGGGTGGTCCCCTCCTTGCTGTTCCCGGGCTTATTGCGACGGTCGGTTACGACGTGCTGAAGTTTATCGCATACCGTGCCGGTGGTAATAAGGCATTGCAAGCAATCAGCCACTTGACTGGCGGTAAAGGAAGAACAACACCCTCCTCCCCAGCACAGATCAAGGCTGGAGGCGATGGCCAGGGCCAGCGCGCATAACTGGGTAATCTAGGGCGACTTGCGCTCTTTCTGTTTGTATGGTATCTCTGTCTCCTGGAATATGTCTGCGTGAGTTCTCTGGTCGTGTGACTATGGGCTGGAGCGCAGGAGTCCAGACCA
>JAPLNX010000209.1 GCA_026400935.1 Planctomycetia bacterium
AAGCGGGCGTTTCGTGACGTGGCTCGTGCGAACTATGACCTCGGCATTCGAGATCAGTTGGATGGCGACCAAATCGCCGAATTGCACCTGAAGTTCAAAGAACTGCAGGGCGAAGTCGAAGGTTTGGAAGGCGAGCTTGATGTTCGCGACGCGACTCGTAACAAGGCGGTTGTGAACCTGAAAGAGAAGACGAAAGAGTTCGACGCGGCGAAAGGTGAGATCAAGGCGTTTGAAGCGGACATGGTTCGCTTGGAAGCGGTCAAAAACAAAATTGCTCCGTCTGATCCGTTGAGGTCTTTCAAGCGTTGGCTTATGGAACAGCCGATCGTCGATGGTTTTAACTCGCACATGAAGATCCAGCAGGACTGGCTGCCGGATATGAAGATCACATTGGGCATGGCCAAGACGGCGCGTTACGACCGTTGTCGAACTTGCCATCTTGGAATTGAGCGTGTCGGGCCGGGGGATGTTCCGGACTTCCCGCATGGTGACGGTACAGACGGGACTTATCGGCATCCGTTCTCAACGCATCCACGCATGGATGTGTACTTGTCGGCGTCGAGTCCGCATCCGCTGCCGGAATTTGGCTGCACTTCATGCCACGACGGACAAGGTTCGGCGACGAGTTTCACGAATGCCTCCCACACGCCCAACGATCCGCATCAGGCACATGAATGGGAGCACCAATATGGTTGGTTCAACAACCATTTTTGGGAGTACCCGATGCAGCCCGCGCGGATGCGAGAATCGGCTTGCATCAAGTGCCATCACTCGGTGGTAGAACTCGGTGTGAATCAGAAGTTTGGAGCGACTGCTCCGAAAGCGTTTGCGGGCTATCAACTGATTAAGAAGTACGGCTGTTTCGGCTGTCACGAAATCAACGGCTACGATGCCGGTAAGCCGATCGGGCCGGACTTGAGGCTCGAACCGCAGACGGCTGACGAAGCGAAGAAGATTGCCGAAGATCCGAAAGCCGTTGCTGGAACCGAACGCAAAGTCGGACCGAGTTTGCGACACGTCGCCAGTAAGACCACGAAAGAATGGCTGACGCATTGGACCGAGGAGCCAAAGCGCTTCCGTCCAACGACTATTATGCCGCAATTCTTCAATCTCACGAACAACTCTGACGTTCACGGGCAGAAGTTCTCAAAGATCGAACTCGCTGCGTTGGCTCACTTCATGTTTGACAAGTCTGAGCCACTGAAGCTTGACACGCCGGGCGATTACAAGCCGGATGAGAAGCGTGGTGAGTTGTTTTTTGCTCAGAAAGGTTGTCTGGCGTGCCACAGTCATGACGCGGATCGGTTTAAGGGAAGTCAGGCGGACTTTGGTCCGAACCTCAGTAAAGTGGCTGCGAAGATCAAGCCGGGTGCGGATGGATTTAACTGGCTCTACACTTGGATTCGCGAGCCGGAACGACATCACAAGAGAACTCGGATGCCGGACTTGTTCATTGATCCGTTCAAACAAGGGGACGTCACGATTGATCCGGCTGCGGACATTGCCGCCTATCTATTGAAAGATGGCCCGCAGAAGTACGAAGCGATTGACGTGACCGACGAGCAACTCGATGAGTTGGTGCAACTGTTACTGACTCGCCGCAAGACGATCACTCCGGCTCAAGCACGACTTGTTGTGTCTGGCGAAGATGTGAACGGCAACGGCATGCTCGACCCCGGCGAAGATATCAACGGCAACGAAGTCCTGGATGGTGCGACGAGGGGTTATCTCAAGGCTCGCGTTGGCGACAAGACGTTTGATGGAGTTGGCAAGGATGAGCAGAAATATGCGGCGGCAGTCGATGTCGTGAAAGGGGATGAGATTGAACTCATTCCTTCGACACCGGGAGTTGAATTGAGCGACGAGGAATGGCGCAATCGCAAGATGAACTATCTCGGTCGCGTGACGATCTCGCGTTACGGCTGCTACGGTTGCCACGACATCCCGAAGTTTGAGAACGCTCGCCCGATTGGGACGGCGTTGCAGGATTGGGGTCTAAAGGATCCGTCGCGTCTCGCGCCGGAGCACATCGAAGAATTTTTGCATCATCACGGGGAGCCGGATGGAAGCTCGACTCGTGCTCGTGTTGAAAAGGCCATCAAGAGCGCGAAGTCGGATGACTTCGATAATCACGAACAAGAAGAGCAAGAGTTGGGTGCTGCGTTCTTCTATGAGAGCTTGGCTCATCACGGGCGAGCGGGCTTCATCTGGCAGAAGCTTCGCGACCCACGTAGCTACGACTACGAGAAGATTGACACGAAGTTCTACGACGAACGACTGCGGATGCCGAAGTTCCCGTTGAACGAGAAAGAGATTGAGTCGATCTCGACGTTCGTGTTGGGACTCGTGGCTCGCCCGCCCGCAGAAAAATATCAGTACCGACCAAAGGGGGCCGAGTTGGCCAAGGTCGAAGGCGAGAAGCTGTTGCAGAAATTTAATTGCACCGGCTGCCACATGGTCGATCTTCCGGAAGTGACGCAGTGGATGGCAACCAAAGAGTATGCGCCTGGGTTCTCGGAGTTGCTGTTGCCAATCGTCACAGCAAAGGGGCAGCCCGAACCTACCGTCAAAGAAAAACGCGAGCAGCAGATCGACCAGTTGTTGGCTTTTGTCAAACGAACCGTCGAGATGGCCGACAACGTGAAAGGCCTGAAGCAACTGGTCTCCGTGCGAGGGATTGCTCCTGAGCGAGTGGCTTTTATTTCAGCCGATGACGCGGCAATCAGTTCCAACTCTGCCGAGGAATGGAGTCGAACTGTCGATCGCTTGAACCTGCTGGCTAAGGAAATTGGGCAGGCGAAGGATTCCAACAAGGTCACGATGTTGGAGGGCACTGCTTTCCAACCGCTATGGACCGAAGCTGAAAACGAAACTCAGCAGGTGAAGCGATTCGCCGCACTTCTCAAGGAACTTAGCAACCTGAGAGATCAGGCTGACGCGAAAGAGTTCTCTGAGCAACGCCTGAAGTTTTATGCGGACTATGCCAACAGTCTTGCGGGAGTTTTGGAGCAATTGGTCTTCATGGATTGGACTCCTGGAGATCACCTTGCGGCACTGGGCGAGTTGGCGTCTATGAAGCCACATCGCAAGTCACTGATGAAGGAAACTCGCGACTTCAAATCTGGTGATGTGATTGAGAAGCAGCGATTGATGACATTCCGAGGAACAGTTTCATCGCGACCAGCACCAGACGACGAACCGGAAGAAGCCGAGTATGGCTATGACCTTTGGGAGTCTCTGGATCTCCAGACGAAGATGCTGAATCCAGGAGCGCGTATGTTGGTTCCGGCCGCCCGGTTGGTGTCGGAGAAGCCGGCCCGTGGAGGTCGCTTTGCGGAATGGCTGGTTGGCGATCTGATGAAATTGTCGCCGGACAACAATCGGTTCTTGTCGATGCAAATGTCGCCACCGTCGCTGTACCTCGAAGGGTTGAAAGTGCAAACGCCGTGGCTGCATTCGTTCCTCAAGAATCCGTATCAGATTCGGCATACGACGGTGATGCGGATGCCTAAGTTCAACATGAGTGATGCCGAAGTGCAGACGCTGGCAAATTACTTCGCGGCTTATGATGGAGCGAAGTTCCCTTACCAGGACATCGAAGAGCGTCAGTCGCCGTATCTCGCAGGGAAAGATAAAGAGTTTGATAAGTCGGCTGGTGGCTACTTACAGGAATCTTGGAAAGTGGTCGGTGCACCGATCTGTAGCAAGTGCCATGCAGTTGGCGGACGCGAGTACAAATCAACTGATCCCAAGAAGGATATTCGTGGACCGAATTTGGACCACGTGGCGAATCGTTTGCGGCCGGACTGGATGATGCTGTGGTTGTACAAGCCGAGCTTCATCACTCCTTACACGTCGATGCCGGTGAATTATCCGCCCAATCAGAAGCAGTTGCCTGATCTGCTTGGAGGTGATGGGAAGACGCAGACAATCGCGATTCGCGATGCATTGTTGAACTACCACCGTTTGATGGAGCGCGAAGGGCGATTGCCTGAACTGCCTGCGGGAGCGTTGGCTCCGGCGGCGGATGCGAAGCCGGCTGATGCTGAGAAGAAATAGTGTGGCACGACGCTCCGCGTCGTGAATCGCGACGCGGAGCGTCGCGCCACAATCATGAAATCGTTGAGTGAAGTATGAAAACAAACATCTTTAAAAAAACATTGCTCACACTAAGCGGCATCGCCTTGGTGTCAGCGTCGGTGACTGGCTGTGGAAAGTTGGAATCGGGCGCTCACGCCGAGCCGACTGTGCGACTGAAGTCTGCCGAAGCGGTCGTCGCTGCGGCTCCTTCAGTCAGTGGTGAGAAAGTGGAAGTTGCGGCTGGTGGTGAGAAGGGTGGGACGGGTTCGCTAGTTGGACGAGTCACGCTCAAAGGGAACAAACCGACTCAGACGGTGGTTTTTGAAAAGGGGAAATCGACGAAAGACGGCTCTGTCTGCGCGGCGGATGGTGCCATTCTGAGCGAAGAGTTGATCGTCGGTGGTGACGGCGGTGTGGCAAATGTGTTTGTGTTTCTTGATAAGGCACCGGCTGGCTTTAATGCTGAGAAGCCGAGCGCCAATTTAGCCTTCGATCAAAAAGGTTGTGTCTTTACGACTCATGCGATGGTTTGCCAAGTGGGGCAAACCATTAAGGTGTTGAGTGACGACGATCTCGCACACAACACCCACACCTTTCCGGGTCGCAACGATCCGTTTAACTCCACGATCAAGCCGAAGGATCGTGATGGACTCGATCTCGTTTACAAAAAGGCGGAAAAGAATCCGTTCCCAGTTAAGTGTGACTTGCATGCTTGGATGATCGCGTATCACTTGCCTTTGGATCATCCATTTGGTGCTGTCTCCGGTAAGGACGGTAAGTTTGAAATTAAGAATCTGCCCACCGGGACTCACGAGTTTCGACTTTGGCATGAACGAGCTGAAGGTGGCAAAGGTGGTTTCCTCGAACGCAAGCTGAAGGTGACGATCAAGGGTGGCGAACAGCCGCCGATTGAGATCGCGGTTGAGGCTGCGAAGTTTGGTTTGTAGTTCAAAGTGATTGTCGATAGTGGGCTGCTGTATGAGCCGGAATCGCAGGCGAGTCGCCTGCGCCACGGCGGAGGATGTTCCAGTGAGTGTGCGTTGGCAAAGTTTGATCGCCGTGATGTTGGCCGGTCTGTTGGCGGGCTGTGGTGGCGATGCGTCGAAAGCCCGCTTTGCTGAGAACTCGGCCCTGGCAAAGCAGTTGCTTCCGAAAGCTCGGAAGGCCGTGCAGAAGACATTGGACGAACACTTCGGTGCGCCGCTAGATAGCGTCGCGTGGTTGAAGTTGCCCGTGAATTACGGCAAGGCTGAAGGAACCGTTAAGTCGGTTGATGGCCTGAAGCTTTCGGTCGAATTCAACAAGGAAGCGTCGGATGTTGACGGCCTGACTTCGCCTGAATTGGCTCGTGCAGGATTGTTGTTTACGTCGGGAGTAAGTGCCGGGAAGCAAGTATTGCTGGCGAAGTTTGATCCCAAGACGAATGTTTTCGAGGCTTTGCAAACTCTAGATTCACCTCCTGCGAAAGACGACACGTTCGTTGCAGCGGGGCATTTTTTGCGACATGGCCGCAAGCTGTATGCACGACATTGTCAGCATTGTCACGGAGTGAGCGGCGATGGCGACGGAACGACCGCCAAGTATCTCAATCCACGTCCGCGCGATTATCGACTAGGCGTGTTCAAGTTCACTTCAACTGGTTCGTTCCCGGCCCCGATTAAGGCAACGCGTGATGACCTCAAGCGAGTGATTGCTCTGGGGATTCCGGGAACTTACATGCCTTCGTTCGTGCCGATGCTCAAGGAGAATGAGTTGACGGCGATTATCGAGTACGTTCGCTGGTTGGCGATGCGCGGCGAGATCGAGAAGGGGCTGATTACCGAGTTGAAGGGTGAGTATTCAAGAGATCGCTCCAAGGATGAGGGGATCGACAAATCGCTGGAGACGTATCTCGGTGAGGCATACCCAAACTTTGTCAACGAGATCGCGGGCGAAGTGGGTGAGAAGTGGTCCGGTGCTGAAGAAGAAGGGACCGCGATCACGCCGAAGAAACCTCGAACTCAGGACACTGCCGAGTCTCGTCATCGTGGGAAAGAATTATTCCTGGGGAACAAAGCGAAGTGCGTGAACTGTCACGGTCCCGCTGGTCGCGGTAATGGTCCGATGACGGAAGATTTTCAAAAGAACCCCACGACAAATGAAGTTTATGCCGAGCGAGGCTTGTTTGATGTTTGGGATCAGCCGATCAAGCCGCGAGATTTGACCCGCGGGATCTATCGAGGTGGTCGGCGACCGATCGACATTTACCGCCGCATCTATGTAGGGATCAAGGGGACGCCGATGCCGGGGAACTCGCAGGCATTGTCGGAAGATGAGATTTGGGATTTAGTCAACTACGCGCTGTCGGTTCCGTATGACTCACAAGCACCGAAGTTGCCGAAGCCTCACAGTGTGGCCGAGTATTCGACGGAACACGGACACGCGAATTAGTTTGCAGGACGGTCGTGGATTTTGCCGTCCGGCTGGCCTGACAACCGGCCTATTGGAGTAGTCATCGTGCGTAAGTTTTGGTGTTTGTTTTTCATGTTTTGGCCGATCGCGGCGATCGTTTATTCGGCGATGTCTCCAGCTTATGGCTGGTGGTTTCCCGGTGATTCGGTAACCGAGTTGGGACAGCGCATCGACAATTTGTTTTATCTCATTTTGATCATCATCACGGTGGTCTTCATCGGGACGCAGATGGCGTTGGGTTATGCCTTATGGAAGGCGGCTCATAATGAAGATGAGAAGGCACACTTCAGTCACGGCAGCCACAATCTGGAAGTGATTTGGAGCGTTGCTCCGGCGGTGATTTTACTGTTCCTCGCGCTCTATCAAATGGACGTGTGGCGGGACTTCCGCGTGAAGGCTTACTTTCCGGAAGGGACGATCGAGACACCGATCGCAGAGGTGACGGCTCGACAGTTTGAATGGCGGATTCGTTACCCGGCTCCGGGCAAGAAACTGCAACCCAAGCCGCAACCGGATGACTTGTACGCTGTTAATGAATTGCGCGCACCGATTGGGCGAGCGGTCATGATCCAGCTTCGCAGCGAAGATGTGCAGCATGCCTTCTTTCTACCGCATCTGCGAATTAAGCAAGACGCCATTCCGGGACAAATCATCCCGATTTGGTTTAAGGCGGAGAAAAAAGGGATCTATGAGTTACTCTGCGCCGAGCTTTGCGGCTGGGGTCACTACAAGATGCGAGCACAACTGACGGTCGAGCGCGAGGTCGAATTCCAAGACTATCTAAAAAAGTTGCAGACCGATCAAAACTACGATGGCTTCCCCACGTCTGACAGCGTGGCGAAGAAAGAGGAATAATCATGAGTACTGCGGAAGTCGCCTTGGGTCATGATCATGATCACGATCATGCCCACGCTCCCGACGCCCACGGACACGGTCATCACCAGCTGTCGTTCATCCAAAAGTACGTCTTCTCCGAAGACCACAAGATGATCGGCTTGCAGTTTCTATTCACGACTTTGCTGATGCTGTTCCTTGGCGGAGGCTTGGCGTTGGGTGTCCGTTGGCAAGTCGCGTTCCCGTGGACTGACCTGCCGATCTTGGGCCGGATCCTGTTTCCCGAAGCGGGCGGGCAGATGTCGCCCGAGTTTTACACGATGCTCTTCACCATGCACGCGACGGTGATGATCTTTTTGGTCATCATTCCAATCCTGGCGGGAGCGTTCGGTAACTTTCTGATTCCGTTGATGGTCGGTGCGGACGACATGGCATTTCCGAAGCTCAACATGATGAGTTACTGGTTCATGTGGCCGGCGATGTTGTTCTTCGGTCTAAGCTTCTATCACGGTGGTGCGGCTGCCGGTTGGACGTCGTATCCGCTGTTGTCAGATCTGCGCCAGTCAGCTCCATATTCGGGATCGGCTCAAACGTATTGGCTGCTGGGTGTGACGTTCGTCGGCGTCTCGTCGATGATGGGTTCGGTCAACTACATGACCACCATTATTAACATGCGTGCCCCGGGCATGACGTTGTTCCGGATGCCGCTGACGATTTGGTCTATGTTTATCACGGCCATTCTGCAGGCGTTCGCTTTGCCCGTGTTGACGGCGGCGGGGTTCATGCTGGTGTTCGATCGGTTGGACTTCGGCGGGTACTTCGAGGGAATTCACTCGACGTTTTTCGTCCCGGCGGGATTGGTCGTCAATAATGCTGAACCGACCGTTGGTGGTGGTCAGCCGCTGTTGTGGCAACATCTTTTCTGGTTCTACTCGCACCCCGCCGTTTACATTATGTTGTTACCGGCAATGGGTATGGTTTCCGACGTGCTCTCGTGTATGTGTCGCAAACCGATCTTCGGTTACAAGCCGATGGTTTATTCCATGTCGGCGATTGCAGGTTTGGGCTTCATCGTGTGGGGCCACCACATGTTTACGTCGGGAATGAATCCGGCGCTCGGCATGACCTTCATGGTCTCTACGATGATGATTGCATTGCCCTCCGCAGTGAAAGTTTTCAACTGGATCGGCACGATCTGGGGCGGTCGCGTGCAATTCAACACACCGATGTTGAATTGCGTGGCGTTTGTATCAATGTTCGTCGTCGGTGGATTGAGCGGCATCTTTATGGCGTCGGTGCCGACTGACATCTATTTCCACGACACCTACATGATCGTAGCTCACTTCCACTACGTGATTTTCGGCGCAACGTTGTTTGGTGTGTTCGCCGGCATCCACTTCTGGTATCCGAAGATGTTCGGCCGGATGATGAACGAGACGGTCGGCAAGTGGCATTTCTTTCTGACCTTCATTGGGTTCAACGGCACGTTCTTCCCGATGCACATGCTGGGGATCGCCGGCTTCCCGCGACGTTACGCCGATCCATACTTGCATCCGTATCTCGAACACCTGATGCCGCTGAATCAGTTCATCACGTACTCGGCAATCCTGATGGGGTTCTCGCAATTCCTGTTGCTGGGTAATTTCTTCGTGAGCATTTTCAACGGTAAGAAGATTGGTCGAAATCCCTGGAACGCGAACGGTTTGGAATGGACCGCCCCATCGCCTCCAGGTCACGGCAACTTTGACATCCTGCCTGTCGTTTACCGCGGGCCGTATGAGTATTCGACACCGGGGCAAGTCGATCGCGACTTCCTGATGCAGACTGATCCACCGTTGCGCAAGACGGCGAGTACGGTTGCGGCGACTCCGGCGGTTCATCACTGATAAGACGCCACTGAGCTTGTCTCGGTGGATTTGGGCTTCTGCACTATGACGACATTTAAACTCGCTAGTGAATAAGCCTGTAGTGCAAAAGCCCGGTTCCACCGAGACAAGCTCGGTGGAACCGGGTTGAGTTTGTTTTTGAGACCTTGGGACACCATGACTTCGCAAGTTCACAATCGCTGGCTCCATCGCTACGCCGTCCTGACGGCGATAGTCGCGCTGTTGCCGATTGGAATGGGAGCGTTGGTCACGACGCTCGGCGCGGGGATGGCGTTTCTGGACTGGCCGACCTCTGACGGGCAGAACATGTTTCTGTATCCGTGGCTCAGTGACTTTCGCGCGCAGCCCCTCAAGTTCGCCGAACACGGACATCGCTTGGCGGGAAGCCTGATTGGTCTGTTCTCGATTGGCTTGGTCGCGTGGACGCTTCGAGTGGAATCGCGGACTTGGGTGCGAAGATTGGCAATCGGAATTCTGTGTGCGGTGGTCGGGCAAGGATTGCTCGGCGGTTTCCGAGTCATTGCCGATGATCGAGTCGCCGCATTAGTGCATGGCGTGTGTGCCTCGCTGATCTTCTCGACGATTGGCGTTTTCGCGTTAGTGACAAGCCGACGATGGAATGAGATTGGGGCTGAGCCTTGTGACTCGGCGGCCGAGATTTCGACCGGACTCGTGCGATTCGCCGTGCTGACTCCGCTGGCCATGTTGGGGCAATCGGTTGTTGGTGGATTCATTCGACATTTTGGTGGCGCGTTGCACGAGCATTTGGGCGGAGCGATCCTCGTCACGGGATTGTGCCTAGTGAGTGCCTTGGCTTGTTGGCGAACGAAACAAAGTTGGTTGCGATCGGCTACGCTGGGGTTATTGGCGGTCTTGTTGATTCAGTTGAGCCTTGGGGCAGGTGCGTGGGTGACTCGCTTTGGATTTCCACCTGCGGGATATGTCGCTGTGCAGCAGGCTCCTGAGCAGATTGTGATTCGATCGTTGCACACGGTCGTGGCGATGTTCGCGTTGTTGGCGTCCGTGCAATTGGCGGCGCGCGTGCTGCGTCTGCGGAGTGTGAGACTTAGTAATCCGACGCGTGAGCGAGATGTTCAATTGGTTGCGAATTCGGAGCTTGCTGGAGCATTCACCCTCACTCACGCTTCGGGTTACAAGGGGGACAGCGTAAGCATTTCTTTGGCAGGAGGTGCTGTGCGATGAGTATCGCAGTTGATCCCCCTGTCTCAACCATCGAATTATCAGCCTCACAGTCCATCGCGCGCTGGCGTGATTATCTGACGCTGACAAAACCGCGAATTGCCGTGATGGGATTGGTCACCGTCGCGCTGGGATTCATGCTTGGATCAACGAGCGAATGGCAGGCGGAGCGGTTGGCTCACGCGCTGTTAGGAATCGGCCTCGTGGCAGTGAGTTGCAGTGTGCTGAATCAGTGGTTGGAGAGAGATTCCGATCGGCTGATGGCTCGGACGGCAAATCGTCCGCTGCCGGCCGGTCGTTTGTCGGCGAATGAAGTGTTGGGCTTCGGGGTGTTAGTCGGTGTCGTTGGTCTGGCCGATTTGGTGCTGGCCGTCAATGTGCTGACTGCGCTGCTGGCGTTTGGGACGTTGTTGCTGTACGTCGCGGTTTATACGCCACTCAAGCGAAAGACTTCGCTGTGCACGGCGGTTGGAGCGATTCCCGGTGCGATGCCTCCGGTGCTTGGTTGGGTAGCGGCGGGCGGACAACTTGATGCTGGGGCGTTCGCGCTCTTTGCAACGTTGTTCGTGTGGCAGTTCCCACATTTCTTGGCGATCGCTTGGTTGTACCGGCACCAATATGCGTCGGCCGGTTTGAGGATGCTGCCGCAAGCGGACCCGCGTCCGCGAGTCACCGGTTGGATGTGCGTGGTTTATGCGTTGGCTCTGATTCCGGTCAGCATGTTGTTGAAAGACGCGGCTTTGGCGGGGGATTTGTTTGCCGTTGTCGCGTTCGTCTTGGGATTTGGTTACGTCGTATTTTCCGTGCGTTTTTTGCTGAATGAATCAGTGCAAACCGCTCGGCAGTTGCTGTGGTTTTCGTTGGTGTACCTGCCAACGTTGTTGTTGATTTTGACTTGGGATCATTGGCGATTGCTGAGTTGAGAAGTTTCACTAGTCCGGCGCGCAAGCGAGAGAGTTTGGTGTCATCACTCCTGGCTTGCGCGTTGGGCTAGTGTGTCATCGGTTCGTTCTGAGTTTCAAATTTCCGTTAGTAGATTTCAAAAACATGTCGCACTCACCTACACCTGGCTCCGCTGTTCCGCCCATCAAGATGGGGATAGCGATTCCCAACTCCAAGCTTTGTTTGTGGCTGTTCCTCGGTACCGAAATCATGTTCTTCACCGCCTTCATCGGCACGTACATCGTGCTGCGACTGGGGTCGAAGGGTTGGCCGACGAGTCCGGATGTCACCCACATCAAGGTCTTTTGGGGCGGGCTCAACACGTTCGTGTTGATTCTGTCGAGTTACTTTGTGGTGGTTTGTCACGAAGCGATGAATCAACACAATTTTGCGAAAGCTCAGAAGTTCTTGCAGATGACGTTCGCGTTGGCGATCGTCTTCCTGGGCATCAAGTCTTACGAGTACTACGGCAAGATCGATCATGACATTCTGCCGGGTCGAATTGCTGAGAACGATTACCAAGCGAAGAAGAAGGTGCTGTCGGAATCTGAAAAAGCGGTGACGAATCGGCTCACAGGCTTGGTGAAGCAACTCAATAGCTTGAAGATTGAGTACGCGAAGCCGGAACCAGCTAACGATCAAGGGAAGCAACGAGCGGTCATTCAAGACGCGGTCGGTAAACTGAAAGCCTCAAACAGTCCGGCGCTCGCAGATTACGAAGGCTTCGTCGAAATGGACAAAGCCTTCGGTGAAATGAAGCAGGCGATTCTCGCCGAGCAAATTACATCGAGTGAAGTTGGCAAGAAGCTGTCCGATTTGCAGGCGAACGCTCAGTGGGGCTGGGTCTTTAAGTCGGTTCACGAACCGCACCCGATTCTGTACGGCAATATTTTCGCGTCGTGCTACTTCATCATGACCGGCTTCCATGCAATTCACGTCATTGTCGGGATGATCCTGTTTGTGATCGTGCTGAAGCAAGGTTCGAACTTGGATGGCAAGTGGACCGACTTCGTCGAGAACAGTGGCCTATATTGGCACTTTGTGGACTTGGTGTGGATCTTCTTGTTTCCGCTGCTTTACATCCTGTAGTAATTGACCTGACCTCGTAGTGCAAAAAGTCTGCGAGCCATCGACGCAAGGTCGGTGGGGTTTTGAGGGAAATTGAATATGCATGACGATCATGGTGGTCACGGCCATCCAAATTATTTTCTGGTTTTCGCCGCGCTGTGCGGATTCACAGGCTTGTCGATCATGGCTGATGTTGTGACGTTGCCATATGGAGTGAAGATCGTAGCCGTGTTGTCAGTCGCGACATGTAAAGCGTTGTGCGTGATGTCCTGGTTTATGCACTTGAAGTACGAGCGAGCTTGGAAATACGTGCTGCTGGCACCGACTACTATTTTGGCGCTGGGACTGCCACTCGCACTGATGCCAGACATTGGCGAGCACTATTACACGCCCGACGTTCCACAAGTGGATGATTACGCCGAAGCGGTCGCTCATGCGGCGGAGCATGTTGGCGGACATGCTGAAACTCACGCAGTACATCCCGAGACAACGACACCAGATTCAGGAGCGACGTCCGAATCGAAGTAGGTTCGTGAGTCGAGTTCAGAACGGTCGAGTTCAGAAGAAACAGCCCGATTGCTACCAAAAGTAATCGGGCTGTTTCTTTTGAAGTGGCCTAGAACGGTTACGGGTGGCTGTAGCGTTGAAAAGTAACCAAACTCGCATGGTTTCGACTCGGAACTACATCCAATTTGGAACCGCTATAACCACTGAAACTGATCGTTGAAAGTCACCCCTAAAACTGCTCAGTTTCAACAAGCAGTTCGATCGAGAGTGACCTTTTTGCCGTCGTGGCGCAAGCAGAGGTTTCTAAGAACTTGCACATCAACATTGATGTGAATCATCCGTGCTGACCCAGCACCTAATCCACTCATCGCCGTTAAAATAGAGAGAGTCTGTGTCGCGATTACGAGGCGCGTCTCAGACAGGCGGAGATCGCTTTGGCGAACTCGGTCATCGTCGCGAAGCGGTCGGTCGTTGATTTGGCGATCGCTTTCAAACAGATGTTGGCCAACTCGGCGTCAACTTGCGGCCGATGTTGTTGGGGATGAATTGGCTGCTGGTAATGCGAGTTCGCCAGAACTTCGCCGACGGTGCGACCGGTGATTGGTCTGACGCCGCAGAGCATCTCATAGAGGATTACGCCCAGCGAGTAGATGTCGCTGGCCGGACCAACTTCATCTGTGTCGCCCAGCGCTTGTTCGGGCGACATGTAGTATGGCGTGCCGAAGAGCTGTCCAGCTTGAGTCAGTTGTGGGCTATCGGGTTGATCGAAGTGAGCCACGCCAAAATCCATGATGACGGGCGTATGACGCTCTTCATCAATCTGAATGTTTTCCGGTTTCAGATCACGATGCACAATCCCTCGTTGGTGGGCGTCTTGCATGGCGATCGCGATCAGTTTGGCGATCAGCAAAGCTTGGCGAATTGGCAAGCGAGTGTGTTCATCGAGATGATGGCTCAGCGAATTCCCTTTGATCAGCGCCATGACGACAAAGTATTGTCCCGGTACATCGTTGATTTCGTAGATTGGGCAGATGTTGTCGTGCCGCAGTTGTGCGGCCGCTCGAGTCGCTCGCAGAAATCGCTCGATGTCGTGTGGCGATCTGATCCGATCCGGATGTGGTACCTTGATCGCCACGTCGCGGCTGAGTTTCGGGTCATGGGCGCGAAAGACTCGCCCACCAGTTCCGGCACCAAGTTCTTCCAAGAGCGTGAATCGGCCGAGCGTCGGTTTTACCGCAAATGCGAAGGAGTCTGATTCTGCGTTGTCTGACTGGTCGCCATCATGCTGGTAGGTCTCGGTTAGACTGACCGTCGCGATGTTCATTTCGCGAGCCGAGTCCTGCCCATCAACTTCAGCGATGAGGCGATCGACCAGCATCTTGTGTTTCGGGAAGCGCTCAAAGTATTGCTTCCGAAACAGGAACAGTGGCTCGTCCGAATCCGCTTGGAAAGTGAGTTCGATGCGGAGTAATGCAGACAACAATTTATCATGCAGTTCAGGCGCGGCTTCCTCTAAGTGATCCTCGATTCGAGGATGTAAGCCAGCTTCCCATTCTTCCTTGAACGCGACTGCCAATTCGGCGATCTCCGACGGCAAGACTGCCTGTTCCAACCGAGCTACCTCGGGAAGGCTCATCACCGTTGCGAGCGGTTGTGGAACGCGAGCAAACGTGGGTCTTACCGGGGTGAACGACCTTTCGTCGGCACCGACAACGGGAATCTCGGCTTCTGTTTCAGAAATGTCGTCCAATGGACTGTTCATGGCAGCGTTTCTAAGGCTTCTTCTGGCAGGCCAGTGAGATTTCGAGCGGAGTTTAGCGTTCTGCTGTACTTCGTCGGAATGAATTCGATCTCAAATCCCTTGGGCAACGAGTGGGAGTAGTCGCGAACTCCCAATAGGTTGGAACGGAACTTGGACGAGACATTCAACACGGCTCATCGAAAGAAGTTTTGAAAATGCTGGCGAGGTTACCGGTCTCGATGAAAAGAGTCCTGGTTTTGTGCCAAGTTGGCCTTGGACAAGATGCCGAAAGCCGTCCACTGCAAAATAGAGAAGGGTTGAGGCGGTGAGAGCGAACTCTCACACACCTCAACCCTCCCAGCCCCAAGGACGCTTGGTATTCGGATTATTTGGTTGGTATCGGCAGAACACCGGCGGGCTACCGCGAGCTATCTGACCGAGACAACTTTCGTTTCATGGCCTCGTACACGTTTTTGGCACTTCCCGCCGGGCGAAACAGCCGCGGTTGCGAACTGCTGGAATGCTCGGGGGCAGGTGTGATGATTGGATCGTCGGTTTGAGTATGACTCCCGTCATACGTGACACGAGCAGCAGGGAGATCGTTCTCTTCAGATTCGCTGGTCTGGCTCAATCCCGAATACCGGTCAGAAGAAGTATTCGGTCTTGAGGGAGCCCAGCGTCGTGTTTGTGGATTCTGCGAAGCGGGTGGCGTTTCGAGGTCGAGCGCCGGAGGAACCGGTAGTGGCTTTTCTTGAGGCCCTGTTGGTATTGGATAGTCCGGTTCTGGTGGCAAAGAGAGACGAGGTTGGGTCTCTCTGAGTTGTGGAACGTAAGTTTCAGACTCGACCGGCTCATCAGCGATGGGTGATCGAGGTTGTGATTGTGTTCGTTGCCAGGGAGAAGCCACTCGCATGGATCTAAAACCGATCCCCGATGATTGGCACCCGCTGATCCCTGCCATCGCGAGCAATCCACTTGTCATAAAGACGAGCGTTGTTGATCGGAGTGGCATGGCTTGGTCTTTCGATAACTCGCGATTCCTTTCGGCGTTTGTTTGCATCCGTGTCTTGCGTCGGCGAGAAGAGAATCGGCAGACGGTTCCGTTCAAAAGCAAACGAAGTCACTCGAATGTGAGGCAATCACCAAGCGACTGTCGGACACGCTTGTCGCGAGGAAACCGCCGTTGTTCGGCAATGCGCCCGTCGTCCGCCCTGTGCGGGGTCTGCACAACTCGCCGCACAGCGCCGTCCTGCGGAGGTTTCCGCCGAATGCCAAAAAGCCTGCCTTGCGGAGCTGTCCGATTCTGTCGGTCAAGCTGGTGTGTGAACCAAGAGAACGTGTCTTAAGGACAAGATTGTAGACCGGATTTTCAAACCGGTCACAGTGACGCCCCGGTTTAGAAAATCAGGCTACAAAATCACGGAGTTGTTCTTGGACAAGTTCCAAGGTCGAGTGATTGATAGTTATTGGTTATTAGAATGCACATTGAGGTTGACGCTGTTTGAGTTTTTCGGCCCTTTCTGGCGACGCCAGTCTTATCAGTGAGTCATTTTCACAATCCCGAAATCTGCATGACCAGTGCGATCAGGTTCCGCCTCACGTTCTCAAGGATTTTACCTAAATGACCGCTCGAATGTTTTGGTCTGAAACGGTTGTCCGATAAAAGAGGCGAGTGATTCGCTCTGCGAGACAAAGCGGCACAACTTCTATTTGTTGACAAGAGGCAAGCACATGAGATTGGATGCGGGCCAAACGTCTGAACTGCCGCAAGGTCCGAACGAGATCCAGAACACATCACCGCGGTCGACGGTTGAATCTGCTTCGTTTGTGATTCGCGAGGCTCAAGAGGGCGATGCGGAATTCTTGCGGGCGTGGTTGTCCCACACATTGGTGGGAACACCGGCGGCGCAGTTGCTTGTCGTCGTCGAGCGAGATGGCGCTGCGATTGTCGGCACTGCTGCGGTGCGTGTCTTTCAAGACCGCAGCGCTCGGTTCACGGTCTTTGTGCTGCCGGAATTGCGGCGACGTGGCTGCGGAAGATCGTTGCTGGCGTCGGTTCGCGCCTTGGCGAAGCAGCAAAGCGTCGTTCAACTACTGTCCGAGTGGTCGAGCCATCTATATGGCCCCACTCTGTCAACAGAGCGCACCGCGAACGCGGTGAGGGAATTTGAGAAATTTTAAGCCTCACGAGTTTGGATGACAGATCACTGAGTTCGTTTTGGGTGCGGGTCGCGTACGGGGTGGCTTCTGCAAGCGGTGTCATTGCGCCACGGATCGCTCCGGTGCGACGCACCAAACATCTATTGAGGGTTCGACCGAAGTGATCTCGCGATCAAGGCGGCTGTCTGAAAAGACCGGCGAGCCAGAGGCGCTCGCGGAGCCAGAGGCGCTCGCGTCGCTCAGGTGTTTCAGCCGTCGCCGCTCCTTCTCTTGAGTCGATGTTCCGGGAGTGCCTCCGGCACGGCGGATCGGAATCCGACGTCATCCGGCAAACACGAACCCAGCGGCTCTTCGAGAAGTCGCGGTGATTCAGACTCTCCTAGAAACTCTTTCGTACCTCACCATCCGGTGGATTCAAAAAAAGCGGGCTCACGGGATGAACCGTGTCCAGTTGCTGGTCACTCGGTGTGAGGGCGTCGCAGTCCAGAACT
>JAPLNX010000587.1 GCA_026400935.1 Planctomycetia bacterium
ACTCTCTCCGTCGAACACTTCCTGAAGAAATCTCGCTTGCCGAACTTCACCCCATTGACGCCCGATTCCTTGACTCACCTTGTGACCCGATGGGCTGTGCTCTCGGTGCGCCCTGCCCACGCCTTCGGCGAATACTTACCCGTGAAGTTGGCCGCGCTCATATTCAACGCCACGTCGAAGACACTTCCGCCGGCGGTCGCATCGAAGTCGATCCACAGCGATCCTTCGCCGGTGCCGCTGTTCACGGTCACGGTGTAGGTCGTGCCGCTGCCGGAGATACCGGTGATCGAAGCGCCGGTCAGCAATGTCTGATGCAACACAAAGTCATTCGCGCCGACTCCGGTCACTGACTCATTGAACGTGACCGTGAAATCAACGCTGTTGAGATTGGTGGGATTCGGATTGGCTCGCACGATCGATGAGACGACCGGTGGCGTGCGGTCGATGATGTAGTTTTCTCCCGCCGTGAAGTTGGCGGTCGAGGTATTGCCGATGGCGTCTTGGACTCCACCGCCGGCGGTCGCACTGAAGTCGATTGACAACGTTCCATCACCAGTGCCAGTGGTTGTCGTCACGGTGTAGGTCGTGCCGCTGCTACTGGTCACATTCGTGATCGTCGCTCCCGTGACGCCGACTTGATCTATGACAAAATCATTGGCCGCCAGCCCCGTGACCGGCTCGTTGAAGGTCACGGTGAACGCGACAGGGCCGGCCTTTGTCGGATTGCTGTTCACTAGCACGATCGAAGTGACACGCGGCAGCACCGTGTCAACGTTGAATGTTCCGCCCGCCGTGAAACTAGCGACAGAGAGATTTCCGGCTGCGTCTTGCACACTACCATCGGCATTCTTGTCGAAGTCGATCGACAGTGTTCCTTCGCCGTTCCCTGTGTTGACCGTCACAGTATAAGTCGAGCCGCTGCCAGAGACGCTGGCGATTGTGGCTTGAGGGACGCCGACTTGATCAATCACGAAGTCACCGACGCCGACACCGGTCACCGGTTCGCTGAACGTCACCACGAAGTTCACGCTTGAGGCTTTGGAGGGATTCGTTCCAGAACGCACGATCGAGTTGACCACGGGTGGCGTTCGATCAACCAGGAGCGCCACATCGTTTCCGGTCCCCCCTTGATAGGTGATCGAGGCGTTCACTCCGCTGCCGAAGATGTTCTTCACGGCCGCCCCTTCCGGCAGTCCCATAAACGTCCCGACGACCGGATCGTTGCCATCGTTGCTGATGATCAGGAACGCATTGCCGTCAGCGGGAACAAAGCTGTTGAGTGACGTCAGAGACAGCGGGACGTTGGCCCCGATCGTAACCGTGCCGAGTACATTCAGTTGGTCGTAGTCGGTGATGGCCGTCGTGCCGTTGATCTTGGCCGCGAAGTTCGAGCCGCCTGCAAAGCTGACATTGCCGTTGACCGTCAGTTGTTCGACAGATGGACCAGGCCCGATTGCTCCGCCGTTTTGCACTGTGACCGGGCCTTTGACCGTTCCTGTTCCGGCCAGAGAGGCACCCGCCGAGACAACGACCGGGCTGCTCGCGGTTGTCGTTCCTGTGACATTCAGCGTTCCGCCAGTGACCGTCGTCTGGCCGCCGAAGGTCTTCGTCCCATCGAGCGTCAGAACGCCGGTGCCGAGCAATTCGAGTCCGCCTGATCCGGTGATCGTTCCGAATATCTCGCTGTCACTGTCCGTTGTTTGAACCGTGAGCTTGCCGCTACCGAGCGTCAAGTTACCGCTGACAATCACCGATCCACCGGTGAGCGGACCGCCGCCAGTTGAGAGGCCGCGCGATACAAGCGTGATCGGCCCTGCTGCGGTCAAGTCTCCCGTGATCTTCAGATCGCTACCGCTGGCGAGTTCAATAAAGCTTCCGGCTCCGCCGACAGTAATCGACGACAGCGGATTCACGATCGCATCCCCTGCATGTATCAACAGGCTGAGCGTTGGGCTGACTGGAGCATCCAGCGTGAGGTCATTGAGCGTCGTGAGCGCAACTGTCTTCGGATTGCCGTTGGAGGAATTTTTGAAGCTGGTCGGAACGATGATGTTTCCGCCGACAAATTTCCCTGTCGAATCAAACAAGCCTTGCGATGTCGCAGTGATGTTGGCTGCTCGCCAAGCACCGGTCGTTAGGTTGTCGCTCGTCAGTACGGAGATCGTGCTGTTGGCGCCTGTCAGCGTGAGGGACGGTGCTTGGACTTGTCCTTGAGCGATGAATGTTACCGAATTGGCAACGGGGCCGATGGCCGCATTGATCAACGTGACCGATGTCCCGGATGGTTGGCTGTCGCTGACATCGTTTTGCGTCAGTGGCACAAGCCGCGAAATGACCGCCGAGTCGGTCAGTGGAACAAGCTCGGTTTCAAAAGAAGCGACTGTCGCGGGATCAATCACTGTCGTCTTGTCGGCGGCGTACAAGGTTCCAGCCTTGGGGTCCGCGGTCGTCGAATACAACAAGGGGATAAACTGGGCAGTCGTCAGATCGACTGCCGAGAACGGGTAATAACCGGTCACGGGATCGTTGCTGCGATTGAACTGTTCTCCCTGGCCGCTGATATAACGCAGATAACGTTGGTTGTCCGTGGGATCGCGGAAGATGTCCATACCCGTGGCCGAGTCTTTCGCAACCGCCGAGCCGGTGGTCGTGAACGGCACGAGATTCAACGACTCGAAGTTCGAGACCGATTGGCCGGTTGCGTTGATGACGTGACTGGTCCCGGTCAGTTCCGGGGCGTCGCCGTAGTAGGTCGCGTCATCGATCAACGAACGGAAGCGGTACTGTCCTTGATAATTCCCCGACGTCATCAAGTTGCCGCGAGCGATCACAGTCAGAGAATCGAGCGGCTGACCGTTGCGGCCTCGAATGATTCCGTTCATGACCACGTTGCCGTGGTTAGAAATCAGTGTGATCCCCTTCGCTGATTCCAACAACCCGTTGATGATCAGCGAGTTATTCGACTGCAGAGTGATCGCTTCGTTGGTGCTCAAGTTGAGCGTGGTACTGCTGAGCTTCACATCCGCCAACGACGAGAAACTGACCGAGTTCGGAGCAGTGAACCCGCTACTGAGGAACAACACTCCGTCCGCCGACATAATGAGGTTACGCCCGGCAGTCACTGTCGTCGGGACTCCGCTGACCGGCAACAAATTCATCACACCGCCGGAATGCAGTGTGATGTCTGCCGATGCTCCAGGTGCATTGATCCGCAGAACGTCGAGACTCCCCGGCGCGTTGATGTAGACTGAGCCGTTGGTGTTCGTGATCTGATTCACCGTCAGTCCGGAAGCAGATTCGCCGATCGAATCGACATCGCTGAGGATGATGTCACCGTTGGTGTTGTTGATGGAGTCGATCACGTCGAGCGACGTTTCGATCCCGCTCACTCCCGCGCCGCTGGTGATCGTCAGCATGTCGGCGATCACATCCACGCCTAAATCAGAGTTACTCACTTCGCGGACCGCACCGCCCGCTGTCAGGATCACATCGCCGTAGCTGTGAATCGCCTGTTGCAGATTGAGTTGCCGATCGGCCTCGTCCGACGCCTTTGTCGCAGCGTCCGCATCACCGGCAAAGATGACGGTGGTTAACCCCATTTTCCGCACCCTTGTAAAATAGCATAGAGAACAGACTGGCGCTATCCGCCAGCGGTCGCTAAACATCGCGTATGGACGGGACTTGGTATGGAAATCACTCCGACGTCGAAGGCGCGGCGATGGGGAGCC
>JAPLNX010000356.1 GCA_026400935.1 Planctomycetia bacterium
ACTGGTTCTGCGAACCGAAAGCCTCGCTCACTGACAACTCCACCGCCCAACACTCATCGCCGACGACGTCGGACACGCTCGGAGTGTGCGCTCGCAAAAGCGACAAATTCGCGATCGCAGTTGCTTGTTTGAGGATTAGTGTCGTGGAAATTTGCCGTGGTTGTGCCCATTGGTTGTCGCTTGACCATAACAAGCCTCAATTCATCGCTTGAGAGCACCGAACGCTGCGTAACACGAATTCTTGTGAAGCAACTCAACCTCATTGAAGCCGACTTCTCTAAGCAAATTCAACTGATACGGCACAGAGCGGGGCGTGTCTTCTTCGATGATTCGATTGAATAATTCTTCGCGATAGGCTGTACCACCAACTCCGACGAGGTATTCGCCGTAGCGCCGCCAATGGATTGCTTGGATTTCAAACACGGGGCTTTCGACAATATCGAAGATCCAAAACGAACCACCGGGCTTCACGGCATCATGCAACTTTTGGAAGACCGATCGCCACTCTTCGTCGGTTCGCAGGTGATGCAAGACCGCCGATGCCACGATGATGTCAAAACGATTCTGTCCCAGATCAAGTTCTCGGATATCTGAGTGAATCGCCTCCACTGAACCAGTTGTTTTAGGATGGACTCTTTGAACGGCGTGATCCAACATCACTTGGCTCAGATCGGTCAAAGTGACATTCAAATTTGGTAGTCGCTCCAAGAGCTTCAGCGTGTAATTCCCGCCGCCACATCCGACATCCAGCATTGTCGCCGCATGAGGAGTCGTTACGGTCGCCGCCTCGGCGATAAGGTTCATCGCGATGAGAGCATCAACGGTGGCAACTTGCCCCGTGTCTAAGTTTGTGTAGCAATCGGTCTCCGCATCGAAACGCTGGCGGATTTCATCAACGGTTGATTTGCAGACGGTCATTGAACATCTCTCCGGTTAAAGGCAAAGGCTGAACCGATGAATTAGCCAGGATTCGGCAGCGTCAGTCAATACTACCCGGTGCAACCCTAATCAGTCTTTCTTGGGTAGTGTTCTGTGTCGGAGAGCCTGTTGACTCCCTTTCTTTTTCACTCTTAAATGCGTTCCGAACATCAAAGCCTGCCGATGAGTAGGTTGTCTGACTGCCCCCCGCCCCGTCTTCTCCCTATTGGAACCTGCCATGCTGACGATTTTGGGACGCGCAACGAACAATGGAACGGACTTCTGCGATCGGATGTCACGTCGCGGTTTTCTGACAATCGGCGGCTTCGCAATGGGTGGACTGGCACTTCCGCAAGTGTTGCGAGCGGAATCTGAATCGCGTCGCGGTTCAGCTCACAAAGCGATCATCAATATCTACATGCCGGGCGGACCATCGCACGTTGATCTGTGGGACTTAAAGCCGGATGCGCCGACTGAAATTCGGGGCGAGTTCCGTCCAATTGCGACCAACGTTCCTGGCATTGAAATCTGCGAACTGTTTCCGCGCATGGCACAGATGATGGACAAGTTCGTCCCAGTGCGGACGATCTCCGACGCCGACGGCCTGCACGACGGTTATCAGTGCATGACCGGACATCGTAAGTCGGATCGCAAGCCACCTGGTGGTTGGCCGGCGGCTGGTTCGTGGCTCTCAAAGTTGCAAGGTCCGACGAATGGAGCGGTTCCACCTAACGTCGCGCTCATGTACACAGTCGGCAATCGGACGTGGGGCGAACCGGCTGATGGCGGCTTTCTGGGTGTCTCGCACACGCCGTTCAACATGCTGGGAAGCAAAGCTCGCAGTTCACCAGAGGGTATGGTGCTGCAAGGAATCACGCTGGAACGACTACAGGACCGCAATCAGTTGATGCAGGCATTCGACGGCTTCCGCCGCTCGGCGGACAGCAAAGGTGTGATGGAGAGCATCGACGTCTATACGCAGCAAGCCATCGGCATTCTGACCACATCAAAGTTGGCTGAGGCACTCGATCTCTCGAAGGAAGATCCACGAGTGCTCGCCCGATACGGCAAGAGCGATGAAAAGTTTCAACGTGACGGTGCGCCGCGCATGATCGAGAATTTTTGCGTGGCACGTCGCCTCGTCGAAGCCGGCGCGCGATACGTCTCGCTGAATTACAGCCGCTGGGATTGGCATGGCGGCGACGGCATGAACTTCCCGATGTCACGCGAAGAGTTTCCGTTGCTCGACCAAGGCTTATCCGCGCTGGTGACTGATCTGCACGAAAGAGGTTTGGAAAACGACGTTTCCGTTGTCGTTTGGGGTGAGTTTGGTCGCACCCCAAAGATCAACAACAACAACAGTCGTGACCATTGGCCGCGAGTTTCTTGTGCGATGCTGGCTGGTGGCGGCATGAAAACCGGACAAGTCATCGGCAAGACAAACCGCTTCGCCGAGTACGCCGTTGATCGGCCCGTAAAATTCCAAGAAGTTTTCGCGACGCTCTACAAAAACGCGGGCCTTGATGTTGGCCGAGTCCGTATCTTCGACGGTGCCGGAGTTCCACAGTACCTCGTGGATGACGGCATCCAGCCGATGCACGAATTGGTATAGGGCGAACTCTTGAAGTCTTGGGATTATGGTAAGTCCCAAGCTATTGCCTACACGATCTTACCTGAAGAAGCCCGGCTTTCCCCAAGAAAGCCGGGTTCTTTGTGTCACTCTGGTGGCTCGTCTGCAAGTGTTTCCAAGTAAACCCCAAGCACAGACATTCGCAAACGAGCCGCCCGCACTACGAATCGACATCTTCCCCAAGACGCCGGTTCTCCAAACCCAAGCTCAACAATCCCCAAACTTAAATCACCTCCAGCAGAGCCAGAATGCTGTCGGGTAGAACGAATGTCTCATCAATCACAGCAGAGACATCGTTGATCGTGTCGTTCCCCTCACCGCCCGAGATCGTGTCAGTCGATCCTTGACCGTTGAGCGTGTCGTCGCCGTCGTTGCCGAGCAATGTGTCGTTGCCCGCGCCGCCGATCAGCAGATCGTTGCCGTCGTTTCCATACAACGTGTCGTTACCCGCTCCCCCATTGAGCGTGTCATTTCCTTGGCCGGCGTTGACCCCATCATCGCCGTTGCCACCTGTCAGTAAATCGTCGCCGTCACCTCCAATCATGGTGTCGTTGCCATCGCCTCCGTCGATCGTGTCGTTCCCGTCACCCCCTCGAATGAGGTCGTTACCGAGATCGCCCGTCAGTGAGTCCGACTCACCGTTCCCTTCGATGGTATCTGCTCCGTCGCCGCCGTTGATCGTGTCCGCTCCGGTTCCGCCGAAGAGCGAGTCATCGCCGGATTCACCGACGATCGAGTCTGCTCCCGCATCGCCCGACACGGTGTCGTTCCCTTTGCCGGCGATCAAGTAATCACTCCCTTCGCCGCCGACGAGTGAGTCGTTGCCATCAAAGCCACGCAGTGAGTCATCACCGTCACCACCGTCGAGCGAATCATCACCCGCGTCTCCGTTCATGCGATCCTGGCCCGCACCGCCATTGAGCAAATCGTTGCCGAATCCGCCAGAGACAGCGTCATCGCCGTCACCGCCCAGCAGTGTGTCGTTGCCGGAGCTCCCCGTGACCGAGTCGTTGCCGACTCCGCCGTCGAGGCTCAAGCGAACTGAGCCAATCGCCGCCCCGGCCGCACTAAGCGAGTCATCACCTAATCCGCCCGCAACAGTGAGCAACGTTGGCACAACGCCGTTGAGATTGCCAATTGTGATTGAGTCATCGCCGGTTCCGCCGTTGATGCTGACTGACGTAACGCTCGACGTGACAACCAATGTCGCACTTCCTTCGCGAACGGTCAGTTGATTGAACGCATCTTTGCCGACGATGAAGGCATTGCTCGCACCGTTGCCGCTGACAACAACCGTATCGAAGCCATCAGAGTTCGACAGTGTGTCTTTGCCATCGGCAGCCCCGTTCCAAATCAATTGGTCATCGCCCGCTCCGCCGTTGACGAGGTCGATGCCACCTTGGCCGTCAATCAGGTCGTTACCGCTACCGCCATTGAGTATGTCGTTTCCCGAACCGCCAAAGAGGCTGTCATCCCCGTCGCCACCGTCGATCGAATCCACTCCGTCATTGCCGTTGAGCAAGTCGTTCGAGGTTCCGGCCAAGATCGTATCGTTGCCTTCGCCACCAATGAGTGTGTCCTCTTGCGGCCCATTGTTTGGAGCGGGTGTTGGCGGCGCTGGCGGCGGCGGCGGTGGCAATTGTCCGACCGAGCCGAAGACTGCTTGCACAATGGCATCTGCCAATTCTTGCCCCGCATCGGGATCAATCGCGAAATACAACGGCTCACCGGGAGCAATGGGATCCCCTGGAATTTGGCTGTCGAGGTCCGCAGTCGAGTTATTGACCGAGTTCGTCAATCTCGCCAGCGCTTCGAGTGGTGAGCGCGGTTCAATCGCAGGGTTAGTCGGATCACCGTTACCGCGAGAGACTGCACCCAAGCCGACGATGTGAACTCCTAAGCTGACCAACTCGTCGATCGTGGCTTGTGTCAACGGACTTGTCGGCAGGTTATTGCGATTGTTGCCGCCCACTTGAATGCTGCTCGCGGGAACGGTGGCAAACGCCGTCGAATAGGTCGCGAGACCATCCGGGACATAATGCGTTCCACGATCCTCCGCGACGAACACAATTCGGTATGTACCGGGGCGGAAGCCGACGCCGCCGATCGTTCCCGACGAGGCCAAGATCGGTCCGTTCGGATCGCTGGTCAAATCTTGAGCGGTCGGATTGAAGGCTGGAACGTCACCTTCCGAAAACCGAGTAATCTGTTGGTTGTAGAGCGTGCCGATGCTGCTGTCGGTAATGTCGCCGTCACCATTTCCATCAACGCCGACTCCCGTTGCGAGTTGATGCAGGGCGTCTATCATCACTGATGTGCCGTCGCCGATTCCTGGATTACCACGTGCCAACGCCGCATCGAGTGCCTGTGAAAACTGCGGAGTGTCAGTCGTGATGATTGGCTGATTGAGAATGAATGGCCGACCAAGCCTGCCACCTCGACCAACGGGGTTCGCTTCAAATCGCCCCACACCAAAACCCAAGCTCACACCGGGCAGCGCAGTCTGCAATGAAGTCACGACCTGAGAGAACTGGGCACGCAA
>JAPLNX010000162.1 GCA_026400935.1 Planctomycetia bacterium
CGCCGCTCCACAATTGCTGATGCGGGGCACGACGAAAGACTTTCCGCGACTGACGACCATCTTCGGTGACAACAAGTATCACAACCATTCCTTGGAGGCTTGGTTGGCGAAGGAACGTCCGACCTGGCACATCGAGATCCAATCCCGCCCCGAGTCGGCCACAGGCTTCGCGCCCGTTCACAAACGTTGGGTCGTGGAACGCACCAATGCGTGGGAAGGACGTTCTCGCCGCAACAGCAAAGATTACGAACGCCTTGTCTCGTCGAGTGAAGCGATGCTGCAAATCAGCGCCTGCCATTTGATGCTCCGCCGGCTGGTTCCTAAAGCTGACGTACCGAAGTTCCGTTATCGTGAGGCGAAGCTCGCCGTATGAAATCCTTGAAAAACAGCCTAAACCTTTTCGGATAGCCTCTGAGTCTACGGACATGGGGACGTCGGACCTTCCGGGCCGAAACGTTCTCGATATCGAAGCCATTCGATCGCTGAGTCAGAAATCTGACGCGCATGGATTCCTGCGATTCGGCACACACTTGCTGGTGATGGCTGCGACGGGATGGCTCGTTTGGGCCGCTCTGCCGAATTGGTGGTTCATGATTCCGGCGATGGTGCTGCACGGATTCACGATCGTCACGATGTTTGCTCCCATGCACGAATGCGTGCATCGCACGGTCTTCGCGACTCGTGGCTTCAATGAGGCTCTCGGTTGGTTGGCGGGACTGTTGGGTTTCTACAACTTCACGTACTACCGCTACTACCACACTTGGCATCATCGCTACACGCAGGACCCAGTTCGCGATCCCGAATTGATGACTCCCAAGCCACGAAGCCTCTGGGATTACCTGTGGGAGATTAGCGCCATCTCGTTTTGGTTGATGCGACCGCTGACGTTTTTGGGGTTGGCTCTGGGACGAACTCAGAAGTACCCGTTCGTGCCAGAAACAGCTCGATTAAAGATCGCGATGTCGGCAGGGTTGCAACTCGCAGTTTATGTGGCCGGCATCGTGTCGATCGCGATGGGTTACTCGTATGTCTGGTTGTATTGGTTTCTTCCCGCGTTACTCGCTCAGCCACTGTTGCGAGCCATCCTGATCGCGGAACACACCGGCTGCACTCAGGATGAAAACGGCCTGACGAATACACGCACCACGCTGACGAATCCGCTGATCCGCTTGTTGATGTGGAACATGCCGTTTCACACCGAGCATCACCTCTATCCGTCGATTCCGTTTCATCAGCTCCCACTGGCTCATCAAAAGTTGAAGGAGCACTTCACGCATCTGGCTCCGAATTATGTGGCCGCGAATCGGACGGTCATTCAGTCTTTGGGAAACGTTCCTACGAAAACGAGCTGATCGGAAAATTGACGATGTCGAATCACGAAGTTTTCAAGCTGCCGGAGTTCCGACTTCAGTCGGGTGCGTCGCTGCCTGAGGCACAGCTTGCTTACAAGACCTATGGCATTTTGAACGCTGCCAAGTCGAATACGATTCTCTATCCGACGTCGTATGCCGCGCATCATTCGGACATCGACTGGTTGAACGGGCCAGACAAGATTCTCGATCCGACTCGCTATTTCATCGTCGTCACCAACATGTTCGGCAACGGGCTATCGACGTCACCGAGCAATCTTGGTGACGCGAAGATCGACAGACGGACTTTGAACTTCACGCACATCGACAACGTCACGGCTCAGCGTCGCTTGTTGCGCGAGGTTTTCGGCATCGATCGGTTGGCTCTCGCCTATGGTTGGTCGATGGGAGCACAGCAAGCTTTGCATTGGGGAGCACTTTTCCCTGATGAAGTCGAACGGATCGCCGCAGTGTGCAGCTCGGCGAAGACCACGCCGCACAACATTGTGTTTCTCGAGGGGCTGCGCGCGACGCTCACAACGGATCCCGCCTGGAATGGTGCCAGCTTTACCGACCAACCCGAACGCGGACTGCGTGCCTTCGGTCGGGTCTATGCCGGCTGGGCAATGTCGCAGGCGTTCTACCGAGAGCGGAAATATCTCGAACTAGGTTTCTCCTCATTGGAAGACTTTTTGGTTCGCGATTGGGAAGCGAGCTTTCTCCGTCGTGATGCCGCGAACTTGTTGTCGATGATCGAGACCTGGAAACGATCGGACATCAGCGACAACGACACGTATCGCGGTGAACTCCAGGCCGCGCTTGGCGCGATTCGTGCACGCACTCTGATCATGCCGAGCCAGACCGATTTGTACTTCACTCCCGAAGACGCCTTTGTTGAATCCCAGCAGATGCCGAATGCGAGATATCTCCCGATTCCTTCGATCTGGGGGCATCGCGCGGGCAACCCCGCCAAGAACCTGGAAGATCAATTGTTTCTGAAGAACGCCATTGCCGAACTGCTCAGCGCTTAAGCAGCCCAGGCCGGAACTCTAGCTTGAGAGACCATGCCGATGTCGCTGCGCCAGAAAGCCGAAGAACTCGGCATTCGTTATTTTTTGGTTTCCTACTCGGACCTTTTCGGAACATCGCGAGCAAAGCTCGTCCCCGCACAAGCGATTGATGACATCTGCGAAACGGGTGCCTCGTTCGCTGGATTCGCAACGTGGCTCGACATGACTCCCGCCGATCCCGATGTGTTCGCCGTCCCCGATCCGAATAGCCTCATTCAATTGCCGTGGAAGCCCGAAGTCGGCTGGCTGGCCGCAGACCCGTGGATGAATCGTCAACCTGTCGCTCACGCGCCGCGCAATGTACTGAAGGCTTCGCTTTCGCGACTGGCCGATCGAGGACAAGAGCTTCGGACCGGAGTTGAGTGTGAGTTCTTCTTGCTCACGCCAGACGGACAGGCGGTGGCAGACCCGCGCGATGAACAAGTCAAACCGTGTTACGACCAACAAGCTCTGATGCGCCAGTTCGATCTCATCGCAGAGATTTGCGACTCGTTGATTCAACTTGGTTGGGAGCCGTATCAAAACGATCACGAAGACGCGAACGGGCAGTTTGAAATCAACTGGAAGTACGCCGAAGCATTGCAAACTGCGGATCGCCAAACCTTCTTCAAGTACATGGTCAAGACATTGGCCGAGAAGAACGGCTTGCGAGCCACGTTCATGCCGAAGCCATTTTCTCGGCTGACTGGCAACGGCTGTCACACGCATATTTCGCTGTGGGATCGCAAGAGCGGTATCAACCTTTTCGCAAATCCTGCGGATCAAGATGGCTTGTCGGCGATGGCGTATGCGTTCATCGGCGGCATGTTGCACTCGGCCGAAGCGTTGAGCGCGATCGTCACTCCGACAGTGAATTCGTTTCGCCGCATCAACGCACCGGTCACTTCTTCGGGAGCGACGTGGTCTCCCAACACGATCAGCTACGCGGGCAACAATCGCACGCACATGATTCGCATTCCTGGTGGCGGACGTGTCGAACTGCGTCTCTCCGACGGGGCCGCCACCCCGTATTTGTCCGCCGCCGCCATTCTCGAAACCGGCCTCGACGGCATCGATCAAAAGCGTGATCCCGGGCCGCGTCTGGAGGTCAACGCCTATCAAGACCGACGTCAACTCGAAGGCCTGCGTCAACTCCCCGACAATCTGCTAGACGCCCTGCGAGCACTCGAAGCCAACGCTGTGCTCAATAACGGTCTGGGTTCTGAGTTCACTTGCTCGTACCTGAAGTTAAAACGTGCCGAATGGCGTGACTACGCGAGCCACGTCTCTGCCTGGGAATTTGCAAGAACGATCGACTGTTGAGGGAACACCACGTTCGGCACCAGATACGCAGCCAGCAGCGAGTGGCGACGCGGTTGCAGAGCCGAAACCATTCGTGCCGGTCTTCGTCGTCGCGAACGATGTCCGCGCGACCGACTACGCGATTCAGGACGTGATCGACGCCTCCCGGAATCTCAATGCTGAGACATCGAAGACGAGCGTGTGCTATTGCTTCGCGGAGAACTTCCCGACTTTATGCTTGTGTCGGCGGAGAACATCCATGATCCCCTGGTAAACGTAGGGACTGTTTTTGTCGGACCGCTGGTTGTCTTCGGACCAAGATTCAAACCCGAGGTCTTTGAGCGCAGTGTCGTCGAGTTTGTCGAGTTCCAATAGAATGTCTCGCATGATCTCGGCTCCGACGAGTTCGTTGTCACGCAGGACCGGCTGGCCGCTGCTGTATTTCAGCGTCTTCAATTCTTTGCTGATCTTCGCGGCTGGCAGCAACCCACGTTTGTCGTCTTGGCGAGCGATCGGATACCAGAGCACGAAGTCAGAGTCGTAGGTCTTACGAAAGAGAGCGGCTTGGTCGTTCGGGTTCTGCGGCCACGGCCCGCGTGGGTCGTACTGGACTTCGCCGATGCCTCCTTTGCCGAGTCCTCGCTCCGACCAGCGAGCCATCCCTTCCAAGAACCAACGCGGCTTGAAGTAGGTCGCGCCGTATTGGATCAAGTGAAACATCTCGTGGCTGGCCGAAGCGTTCTCTATCGGATTCAGGTGATTGCCGACAGCGGCCGTGATCGCCTTGGTCCCTGGCAGGTCGGTCATCCGAGCGGATCGCTGCGGTTCATCGAACGCCAACCCATTGAGTCCCTCCATGCGGTCCTTGTGCCAGATGGCGTACTCGATCCATTTCACCCCTTCATATCGCTGCGCCTGAAGTGGATCGGGAAACTTCAACGTTTCACAAAACAGGTTGTAGGCAGCCCAGGCTTGCTTCGCGGTGTCTTCCACTTGGTCAGGGATGTCGTTCTTGTCTGCGTCGATGAGATCGGCGGCATCCTTACCCTCTTTCGTGTAGCACACTCGAACGGGTGGAAGCTCGAAAAAATCCGTCCACTTTGGAAGTTGATTGTCCTGAGCGGTCAAGGTGGTGGTGCCATTCATCGCGGTCAGCGTGACAGCGATCCAACCACACAGCCAATGTTTGGCAATCAGAGACCTCATATTATTTGGACCTCATTCATGATCACTCTGCATGATCAGCATCCGATGCGATCCAACAACTGCATGATCGACTCGAACTTGTTTTCGACGACGATTGCACGGTTGGCGGCGGGGGTTTGGGTGACTGCGGCTTTGTGGAGCATCGTGGTGTAGGCGTCATCTTCGGTGCCTGCGGCGGCGGAGAGACACGCGGAATCGACGGAGTGGTATGCATCGTGGCGGTCGGGTCTTTGAGTTGGTGGCCGGTGAGGATGCAGACGACTCGGTGGCTGGGGGAGATCACCCTTTGCTCGCAGAGCAGTTTGGCTCCGACGATGCTGGCGGGTTCGCAACTGAAACCGCCGACTCTGATTTGGGTTTTGGCTTCCAGGATCGCTTCGCGCGGATCGCTATCTCATGCTCCTCCAATCTGGCAAACCCTTCTGCATGACCTTTGTTGCAGCGCGCGGTTCGAAGTCTTCGGGATCGAACTGACCGCCGATCCACTCCAGCATGTCCTTGTGCTGCTCGTGCTTCTTGTTGCGGATCGCTTCGAGAAAATCGACATAGCCCCAAACACCACCGCAATCTTCTGGTGGGCAGGCTCGTTCACCTTCCAGGCAAAGCGGGTATTTCACTTTGGGGTCGACAGCCGGACTTCCCTCGAACAAGACCTCGTGTTCCCAGCCGTCACCGAAGTCGTACTCGTATTTGAATGTGAATTTCTTGTCGGTCTTGGGCAGGATTTGGCTGAGATTCGTCTTGGTAGAATCAACGCCCGGGAATTCCTCGAACCCATCGTCGAGCAGTTCAGGATCACCGTAGCGTTCGCCATTGATCTCGTACTGGTGCAAGTGCGAATTGGTCCAGCCCATTGCCGTCTGGATGTGTTCGTGAAATTTATCGAGGGTGCAGTCCTTGACCTGGATTCGTCGCCAGATTGGGGGCTTGGCACCGAGCAACATGATCTTGAATTGATACAGAGCGTTGGTCAGTTTTGATTTCTTCACCTTCGCTGGCACCAAGGGGACCAAGTTACTTTGCAGGCAGTCCATCAACTTCTTGGCGATGAAGATAAGTTTCAGTCCCTTCAGTGGTTCACCATCAAGCAGGGATTCAGCTAAGGCCATGACGATGTTGGCGGTGTCGGTGATCGTGAAGGTGGCGTCCTGCTTCGCCAGTTTCTTTTTGATCGTGGTCGAAAGATCGGGAAGATCGGCGGCAATGGCCCGCTCGGAGTCGTCCAGGTAGAACCTCTCCACGACCTTCTTCTTGATCGCCATTTGCTCGGCGGCAACGATCGCCTTGATAGCGAAATCGCGCAGGGCCATCGATTGTTCGGTGAGGTCGATGGGAGTGGGTTTCTTACGGGCCATGTTTTTACTCCTCCTTGCTAATAAACAGTTCGATCCTTCAGCATTCACACGATGCAGCTTCCAAAGATCGAAAACGACAAACCTTCAGGGACATGCGATGGTCCGATTCATTCCAGCAGAAGAATTGAAAAAACGGTACGACGTATTCGGCCATTTTTACTCGGTGGAATTTTCTCGAAACAAGTTCGTTGAATGCAGAAGCGTCCTCGAAATTATAGAGCAAGCTCACACGCCTGACAAAATGCCGGTGCTTTCCAAGCGCAAGCCTGATGCGGTTTTCATCATGATGAATCCCGGTTCTTCTCGACCGCTCGTCGAGGTCAACAATCGCATTGCCGCCAATGAACTCCATGAATTGCCGATCTCGTTGGTTCCGACCAAGCCCGATACGACGCAGTATCAAGTAATGCGGTTGATGCACCATTGCGAATGGCGGCATGTGAGGGTTCTGAATCTCTCGGACCTGCGCTGTTCCAAGAGTGTCGAGTTCTTCAAACAATTCAATAAGCTAGAGGACGAAGCTGAGTTTGATTCGCATTCCGTTTTTTCCATCAGACGAAAGAACGAACTGGCTATGAAGATGACCACCGACAAGACAATTTCCGTGATCTGCGCCTGGGGAGTGAGTCCGGAACTGGACCCGCTAATTGAACGCTGCACATCGAGAATCACCAAGAGCAAGACGATCAAGGGACTGCTCAAAGCGGGAACAACGAACAAATTTCTGCACCCACTGCCTTCTTTGCAAACGCAAAAGATGGAGTGGGTCAATCGAATGGTGGAACAGTGCCAAGAATAAATGGTTTCAGTTTGGCAGACGGCAGCTACTATGATCAGCGGCGTGCAGAGCCATAAGTCAGCATTTCTCAATCACTGCCGGGTTTACCCAACGTGACGTTCTTGGAGCCTTAGAACTATGAAACTCATTTCTGCCTTTGCTTTGATACTGGCAGCCCTCGTCGCGCCGATGCGTTCTGAGGCGGCGCATCCATTTCTCTGCTGCGATCACAACGGCGGTAAAGTTTGCGTCGTCTCCGCCGAAGGCGCGATTGAGTGGGAGTATGCTTGTAAGTCTCCGCAAGATTGTTGGCGGCTGGCGAATGGCAACTATCTCTTCTGCTTCGTCAGCGGTGCCGTCGAGGTGACTCCGGCCAAGCAAGTGGTGTGGGAATACAAAGCCCCGGAGAAGACTGAGGTCCATGCCTGTCAGCCGCTGGAGGACGGTCGAGTGCTCGTCGTCGAAGGTGGAACCAGCCGAATCATCGAAGTGGACCGCGCGGGGAAGATAGCCAAGGAGATCAAACTCACGACCGATCCGAAGGTGACGGCTCACAACCAATACCGCGGCACGAGAAAAACCCAAGACGGGCACTATTTCGTCTGCTTCAAGGGCGAAGGCAAAGTCGTCGAACTGGACGGTGACGGTAAAGTGCTGCGAGCGATCAAAGTCCCCGGTGATCCGCACGAAGTCGTGCCACTGACGGACGGTCATCTGCTCATCACTTGCGGCGATGCGCACAAAGTCATCGAACTCGATGCCAGCGAGAAGGTTGTGTGGGAGCTCAACGAGAACGATTTGCCGGGTAACACGTTGCGACTGATGGCCGGTTGCCAACGGCTGCCGAGCGGCAACACTTTGTTTTGCAATTACCTGGGGCACGGCCACATCGGCAAACAGCCGCAGTTCTTCGAGGTGACTCGCGACAAGAAAGTCGTCTGGCAGTTCGATGACCACACGCGTTTCAAGACCATCAACCAAATCTTCGTGCTCGACGTGCCAAGTGCAGCGGTGCGCTAAGAATGAGATCGGCGACCGGATTCCGAGAGCCTCAGCGGATGATCGTAGGAAAAAATGGCTGCGTGGTTCGTTTACATTCTGCGGTGCGCTGACGACACGCTCTACACCGGGATCACTAACGACTTGATCCGACGATGCCAGCAGCACAACGCCGGGACTGCCTCGCGTTACACACGCAGCCGTCTTCCCGTCGTTTTCGTTTACCAGGAATCACAGGCCAGTCGAAGTCTGGCTCTTAAACGTGAAGTGGCGATCAAAGCACTGTCTCGTCAGCAAAAGGAGTTGATGATTCAAACAGAACGCTCGTCGGTGGCTGTTCCCAAAACTTGTTGAACTCCGTCATTCCCCGTAATGAATCGCCAACCAAATTGTTGGCTGAGTCGAGTCGGTCCACTCCACACGATGCCGCTGATGTGCGGGAATGTTGACGAAAGATCCGGGCAACATTTCGATCGGATCGTCGTCGTTTTCAAAGCGCAGTCGTGCCGCCCCCTTCAAGAGAACGACCCACTCGTGTTGATCCTGGTCGAACCAGAATCCGTCTGGTGAGGAATGGCCCAGCGAGACGATTCGTTCGATGCGCAGGTTGGAGTTCGTCAGAAGCGTTTGCACGATTTCTTCAGGGATCGTCGCGGGGATATCGGCGAAGAGGTTGGCCATATCTATGCTCTGAGGTGGATCAAACGCCAAGGGATTGATGAAGCTCTTGCAATTCATGGCCGAACAACGGCGTCTTGTGAAGTTCGTTGACCTGCCAAAGACCGCTCGACTGGATTTTGCTTTTCGGAGAATGTCGGCCAAGCCATGTCGCTGATGGACCACATTTTTCGCACAGCGAGACCGTGGAAGTGATCTTCGATTCTAGGTCGAGTCGCTTGGCCTTATCCCGAACTTCAAAAACCACAAATCGAAAGTGATTTCGGATGTACTCCGATACCTGTTTCTCGATTCTGTTCTGCTTTTGGAAGTCGATCTTGCCTGCATGTTCATCTCTTGCCGCACGAGACGTCAGATCGAGTTCCCAGAAATCAAGAAATGGGTCGTGATCTCGATTCAGCAGGCACCGTCCGATGTTCTTGCGAAAGATGCTGCGATCTTTGATCTCGTTGAGAAAATGCTGCTTCAACCGTGAGCGAAGTTGGTTGTTCCCGGTGTGCGAACCGATTCGAACAACTCGGTTCGTGCCATGAGCGAATTCACCATCTTCAAACAGAACGTAAATTCCGTTTTGAGGAATTTGGCTTTCGAGATACGGGAAGCCGAATGCTGGGAGTCCACCGACAAGTTGGTGGAGTGCATGGCAAACGTTATTCACCGTTGCTTCTTCAGGGGTACCGCTCATTGAATTCGCCTTCTCTCCCACATGGGATCGTTTGTGGCGATTGCACTCTTCGTGGCTTGCATCGCCTTTCCAATGGGCAAACCGGAAAAGGGAAAACACAATCGAATGGCCATACCGGCAAAGGCTAGTCCTCAAACAAGCAACTGCGATCGCGAATTTGTCGCTTTTGCGAGCGCACACTCCGAGCGTGTCCGACGTCGTCGGCGATGAGTGTTGGGCGGTGGAGTTGTCAGTGAGCGAGGCTTTCGGTTCGCAGAGCCAGTGAGGCGGTGATCGGGCGGGGCGCGGCGTTCGGTCGGGAACGCCGCTCTTGTGGCGGGCGATTTCTCGCTACGCCCAAGTGGCAGTCAACAGTTCAATGCGGTCGCCA
>JAPLNX010000115.1 GCA_026400935.1 Planctomycetia bacterium
GCCTTTCAATTCACCGATCTGATTCATGCGTGTCCGCAATGTGGCGATCGACTCTTGCTCGACCGGCCACTCGACTCGCAGCAGCATCGCAAAGAGTTTCTCGCTGTCGTGGTCGTACATCTGAATTTCTTGGATGTTCGCGCCGGCCGATGCAAGATAGTGAATGATCGGATCAGCCAAACCTCGATTGTCCGGCCCAACGGCAGTGATCGTAACGTGCATTAGAACTCATCCTTTTCGCGGGCAAGCGGCCCAATGACATTTGGGGCGGAAGGATGATCGTGAGCCCGACATTTGCCAAGTGCCGCCTCATAGGTTCCACCACTCGATGTACGACGTCATAGCCGAATTCACCCATTCGATGCGGCAGGCTTGTCGGAGCGGTTCGTAAATCGCGATGACCCAATAGTTGGCTTCCGTCTCCACGTACATGCCGCTGTACCAGACCCACCACATCGGCCCAATCGACAGCACATACACAGTGAGCAGCAGAATCGTCGACAACAGCCGCCGCAGTAAAAAACGCCGGACCTTCAACCATGTGAGTCCTGGCTTCTGCGCGGTCGAGGCCGGAATCGGCTCTGATGTGACGTGTGTTTGAGGCATGACTGCCAAGCTATCGCACTCAACACGATTCAGCGAGTGTCGGACTCCTCGGAGCGGCAAGCTGCCAGCTTGTCTAAGCTGCTCACTAGCCGGCTGCATGTAGCGACTGTGTTACGAACGTTTTCGAAACGGATACAAAAACTGCTGCCAATAACCTTTCGGAACCGGATGGCCGCCGATGCCGTAGCCGGTTGGCCAGACTCTTCCTGGGAGATATAGCGTGCCAAACAGCTTGTCGAACAAGGGGAAGTGGATCGCGAAATTGACGTCAATCGCTTCGCGCTCGATGCCGTGATGCCAATGATGAAAACGAGGAGTTACGAAGAAGCGGCCCAGCCAATTGAAGTCCCAATGCAGGTTGGCGTGAATGAACGTCGAATGCACGTAGAGAAACAGCAAGTACGCCTGCAACGGACCTTGCTGAAAGCCAAGCGTAAACATCGGAATGGACGTCGTTGCTCGCAGAATCACGATCTCAAAGAAGTGCATCCTCGCCCCGGCCATCCAATCCATTGACTGAGCCGAATGATGGACCGCGTGAAACTGCCATAAGAATTTTACTTGATGAAATAGCCGATGCACCCAGTACTGAGCGAGATCGGTCAGAAACATGATCTCGACAAATTGCGCCCAAGCAGGCTGCGAACCGACCCAGTGCCGGAACTCGGTCCATTGCGTGTGTGCCAAAACAAACTGCCACGGCCCGAACGTCAGGAAGGTCAGCACCTGCACGCAGAGCGAACTGACGAGGTAATAAAACAAGTCCTCGCGCCACTCGAAGCGAAACAACGGCTGGTCTTTCACCTTTGGAAACAGCAGCTCCAACGGCACAAACAAGAAGCCGGTGAAGATCACGTTCAGCACAAAGAAATCGAGGCCGAAGAAGACCTGCGACGATTCCACTTCAAGCCCCGTCGTGATGCTGCCACGCAATGACGCCAGTATCGTCAGCGTGATCGCGCACAGTCCAAGAGTCTTGTTAGGACGCAACACCAAGTTGAGCATCGCCAACACAAACGCGATTAGCAAACTCGCATACACCAACCACGGAAACCATGCCGCCTGATGCACAGTTTGAAGTTCAGGTGTGGTCAGCAAGCCCGGATGCCGCCAGCACAGAACTAGAAACAATCCGACCAAACTTGCAACGAGCGCAGCCGTTCCACTGAGCCATCCAGTCCGAGACGCAGTCGATTGATCCACATCGCTGAAACTCTCCCAGGGTTGATGATGAAACTATGCCTTCAGTCGCAAACCCCACTGAGCTTGCCTCAGTGGATTCGGGCCTTTGCACTACATCGTGATTTTGAGTGACACGCCACCCTAGTGCAAAAGCCCGCGAGCCACTGAGGCAAGCTCGGTGGGGAGGTCGAGGAGAGGCTACTTCTGAAGTCGCAAACGCAAGATATCCAATGCAGACTTCGCCGCTCGATTGCGAGCAAACGAGATGTCGGCCACCGGGATGTGTTCTTCGACTTCCGTTCCCGATGCATCGGCAACCGCGAGATACAGACGCGGGATTTCATCTGAGCCTGTGCCTGACATTCGCAACGACCCGGCAATGGACAACGCGAAGTCCGTTCCGAATCGCTCGCGTGTTGACTCCGCCAACCATCGCGCTCGCGCGGCGGAATCGGTGGGTGATCCGTCGTGGAACACGTTTTCAACGTGCTCCGAAGATAACCGCTGCGGCAAGTTAGAGACGTGCCCCACGATCAGGCCACCCGCAAAACATTGTTCACTTTGCCCGATTGCGGTCAGCCAACACGAGGGAACTCCACCGGTCACTTCGTCCGCGATCGACACAGTCTTTCCACAACGATTCAACTCACGAACAACAATATTTTCGAGTTGTTCGTCCTCTTCGCCGAAGACCAAAGCACCCAATCTTTCGCGGATCAGTTGCTTGTCCTTTGCAATTTTCCCATCACATTCAGATTGGCTCGCACCGTGAGCTTCGATCCGCAACGTGATCGTCCCTTCGTGTACCGTGATGCCAACTTCTGGGTCACGACCACGAGCGGTGACATCACCAAGTTTCTCTTCACAGGCCGATTCGCCCACGCCATAGCAATTCACTCGCGCACGGCGAATGACTTTGTCCGAACGAGGCAATCGCGGCAGCACTCGATCACGAAACATCGGTTTCATCTCGCTCGGAACACCGGGCATCGCCGCGATGCGACAGATCGATCCGTCCGAACGAGGCAGATCAAACCAAATCCCTGGTGCGGTTCCATGCGGGTTTTCGATCGGCTCGCTTCCCGCTGGAAACATCGCTTGAATCGTGTTCCGTTCAGGCATGACACGCTTTCGTTTCGCGAAGATCTCACGTACGTGTCGCAAGCTCGGTTCATGCAACACGAGTTCGACACCGGCCAAATCCGCTAGCAATTGTCGAGTGAGATCATCCAAGGTCGGACCAAGTCCGCCGCTGATGAGTACGATGTCCGACCGTCGCACGGCCGCTCTCAACGTTTCCAACATCGCGGGCATATCGTCGGCGACGGTTGTGTGCAACAACACGGGAATACCAACTGCAGCCAGTTCGATGCTGAGCCACTGACTGTTCGTGTCGAGTTTCGCACCGGTCGTTAACTCCGTTCCGATCGCGATGATTTCTGCATGCATGTTGATAAAGACCTTTTCGGTTATTTGCCTCTACTTCGCGGACAGAACTCCCTGATAGACCTCGACTGTATCGCGCATCATGCGATCTACGCTGAAATCACGTTGCACCATTTGGCGCGCGTTGTTGCCGATCTGACGTGCTCGAATCGGATCTCGCAACAGTTCCAACATGCGCTGCGCGAGCTGCTCACTGTCTGAAGGAGGAACGACCAAGCCCGTCTCATTGTCTTTCACAACCGAGTAAACCCCGTCCACCCCCGTTGCGATGACTGGCCGTCCCAGCGACATCGCTTCGAGCATGATGGTGCCAAGCCCTTGTCTGAGCGATGGCAGACAAAATACATCCATCGCGGTCAGAGACGTCGTGAGGTCCAGCACATTGGGCACGAACGTCACATGCTCAGCAATCCCCAACTCACGTGACAGCCGCCGTAAGTTTTCCTCTTCGGGACCAGCACCAGCGATGACGAACTCAGCAGTCACATGAGCGGCCAAAACTTTTTGTGCCGCACCTAAGAAATAGGGCAAGCCTTTGCTCGCTTCGAGCGGCCCAGCGGTTCCCACAACAGGAATCCGTTTCGGATCGAGCACCGCTGCCGGAAGTTGCTCAACCGCTTCGACACCACTGGCAATCACCGTGACAAGATCGGCGGAAACTCGCGTTTGTTTCAGCAACTCTGCGCGAACTGATTCGCTCACCGCGATAATGCGACGGCCCCAAGTGGATTGAAAGGACCAGCGCTCACGCGGCTTCAGGAAGTCATGCACTGTCACGACAAACGGACAACCGAAGCGTCGCGCCAACCACGTTCCCAAAGGGAGCAGGTGTCGCGACTGAATATGAATCAGTGCCGGAGGGTCATCCAGCAAGTCTTTTCGCAGCCAACTTCGAATGACATAGCCCCACAACGGCGTTAGCAGATGAGGATATTCCAGAATCGGCAGGTCAGCCCGCTTGTCGGTCTCGACCATGCGAGCACACGGGCAAACAACCTTCACTCGATAGTCGTGGTTCGAGAGATATTCCGCCAACCGCAGCGTGTAAGCGCTGGTCCCTCGCAACGCGAAATTACCAGCCAGCAGAAGCACGAGAGGATGAGACATAGACCGAATGAATTCGTTGGCGGCATTTTTTCGTAGCTTAGTTTTTCAAACCGGGCGAACCATGGCACCCGGTTTGGAAAGCCGGGCTACGGCGTTGTTCTTGCTTGCCGACGGAATCTGATCCATTCGCTGGAAATTCGTGGAAATCACCGATGACGTCACTCGGTGCCGCGGGACGAGTAACTTCGCTTTCCTCGGCCCATTGTTGGACGGGTCAGGATCAGGTTCATCACAAAAGCCTGCTTCATCGTCGATGGATCACGGACGATCGCGGCGACGGCACTCGCAGTGATACTCGGCTTCACTTCTTTGATCACTGCCGCAGTGCTTGATCGCTGTTCGTTGCCAGAAAACTTGCCGAGGTCACGTTCCACTTTCTCAGCGACGTTGTGACCAATGTATTCATCGGCCTGCTTGCCGACTCGCTCCTGCATCTGCTCGGCCAAGTGTTCACGCAGACCAGCACCGAGATTTGTGGAACCCGGTCCTTTGCGTTGCGAAATTCGGCCACCGGGTCGCGGACCTTGCGCGGACGATTCACTCTGCTCGGCTCGCTGAGCAGAGCGTTGAGCGGCAGATGCCTGCGGGACAGCAGTGGGCTTCTTTTGTCGCTGCTTAGAACGCTTATTCGGTCGCTCTTCGACTTCGTCGATGACCTCCAGCTCGTCATCATTCCCTTTGACGTTATCCAAAAACCGATTGATCTCCGCCTGTAAATCCTTTTGTGGACGCCGTCCACCACCAGCTTGCGCATTCCCTCGCCCACCACCGGGAACATTTTGTTTGCCGTTGATGATGCTGAAGATCCAACTCAAAAAAGCGATGATGACAAATAGCAGCGAGATGACCTCGCGAGGACCAATCGCCAACACGGTCGGTAACTCTAGGTTGAGCATCGCGATGATCCTTCTGAAATTCCGGATGACCAATGACCAATCTACCGCTTACTTCCCAATTGGGCTCATCTCCGCCCCGGCAATCGAATCACGCATCTTGGTGTCGGCTTGGATATTTTTCAGTTCATAGTAATCGGTCAAGCCAATCTTTCCGGTTGCCAAAGATTGAGCAATCGCCATCGGCACTTCCGCTTCGGCCAAGACGACTTTCGCTCGGTTTTCTTGAACGAGCGCAACCATTTCTTGCTCGAAGGCCAGTGCCGCCGCACGCTGCTCTTCGGCCTTCGCCTGAGCAACTCGCACTTGTGCTTCAGCCTGATCGGCCTGCAAACGGGCACCAATGTTTTCGCCCACGTCCACGTCGGCAATGTCGATCGACACGATCTCGAACGCCGTCTGGGCTTCGAGTCCTTCCCCTAACACTGTCTTTGAAATGTTGTCGGGATTCGCCAACACTTCTTTGTAAGAGGTCGTCGAACCGATCGCCTGGACAATTCCCTGGCCGACGCGAGCGATGACCGTTTCTTCTGTCGCACCACCCACCAGTTGCTTGATGTTAGTTCGCACGGTGACACGCGCGCGAACCTTCAACTGAATGCCATCCTTCGCAACCGCGTCGAGTGTTGTCCCACGTTTCGGATCGGGGCAGTCGATCACTTTCGGATAAACGCTCGTCCGAATCGCATCGAGCAAATCACGACCAGCGAGATCAATCGCCGATGCCGTTTGCCAATCGAGATCAGTCAGCCCGGCACGCTGAGCGGCAATCAGCGCACGAATCACGTTTGGTAGATTTCCACCAGCCAGATAGTGAGCTTCCATCGCTTTGGTCGAAATCGGATAGATACGCGTCAACCCCGCCTGCACCGCCATAATCTTGCTTCGCACAATGATCGTCGGACTGACTTTCTTAAGCGACATCATCACCAGGCTTGGCAGCGAAATCCCCGCTCGCGTCGTTAGACATTGAACCCACAATCCGAAGTATCGAAAGAAGACGCCGAGAAACAGCAGCGCAACGAAGGCGACGAAGACGAACACACCCAACAGGATCATTTTGTCGCTATCGGCGGCCAACACTATGGATTGGTTCAACATGATCTCTTTCAGAAAGAAATGAACGTGAGAACGGGAAACCTTCAGAACCAGTTCTTAATTCTGCCCCACCGAGCTTGCCTCGGTGGCTCGCAGGCCTTTGCACTACGTATTGAAAACCGTAGTACGAAAGCCTGAATCCACTGAGGCAAGCTCAGTGGGGTTTGTAAATACATTGGTGTGGAGCAGCGGTTTAGCTCTGCGACAAATCATCGTCAAGCGGCGTCCGTTCGTGCTCAACACCGTTACCTGCGACCGGTACTGGAGCGACTGGCTGATTCTCTTTGAGTTGTCGCACTAGCAAACGATTCCCTTTCATGGACAACACTTTCACCGGAGCGTCCGACGGAATCAGCATCCCTTCGCTTTCCGCATGGAGCCGTTCTCCCTCTACCAACACCATACCGCCGGGAGCTAATCGAGTCAGCGACGTTCCTGATTTGCCAATCAAGCGCTTCAGTCGTTCGGTCTCGGCGACATAAGGTTCTATCTCAGCCGCAGTCGGCGGAGCCATCAAGCGCTTGCCGTATTCCGTGCGGGGAAATATGTGAAACGCCCCACCTAAGACCGATGGAAACAATACCAACAATGCGAGGATGTAACTGAGAAACAACGTCATTTGGTCCGTTTTGACCCATGCTTGCCAAGCAGCCCAGATCGAAACCACGAACGTGATCGCCGCAACGGACATGATGATCCCGCCCGACGGAATGAACACCTCCGCGACTAACAACGCGAGCCCAAGAGCCAGCGTGATTACGGCGATTGTTGCGTAGCTGCTATCCATAACTCGTATTTGACGTTTTCAGGTCGAAAGGTGTCATCGTGAACGTGGGCCAGTGTACCCGTCCTCGTCACTAACCCGAAGCGTGAGCGAGGATGAGCACGATCCTACACATTTGATCCTGGCAACACTCACGCTCCCAAGTCCGGCAAGTTCAACGTCGGCTGATATTCGCTGACCAACAGGCATTGATGAGCGAGAAGTTCTGGAGCGCTCGGCTTCGACACGGCAAATCGGAGCATCAAGTCTTTCGTCCCCGTCGTGCGCTGCCAGATCTCCAGTAAGTCGAAGCGGAACTGGTCGCTCAATCGTTTGTTAAGACTGAGCGTGCTTCCCGCGTAGTAGTTCTGCTTCTTCGATTTATTGCTGACCAAGTACAGTCCCGCATCGGTGGGAAGGTCGTTCCAGTCGATGTCTTGAATCAATTTAGGCTCGCTGAAATTCGCCGGTGTTTCGTTACGGAATCGTTCCGCGCGAGCACGTGCGAACTTCGCTTCCTTCCGCAACTTCAGCGCGGCCCAGCGGTATTGCAGCGACGTAAATCCCGGAGCGAACTGTCGAGCAAGCTGATCGAACTGAGTGGCTTGGTCCGGATCACACAAGACTGCATCAAGACTGTGAGCACCGCTTGCCAACATGGACGAGAGAGCGATCTCGCTGGCGAACAAGAAAGGTTCGCTGTCGATCCAACTTAGCTCGGTTCGATTCGACGTCGGCACACCTTGCAGTTTGCCTGCCTTGCGATAATTGAACAGCCGCCAGTTCCAGAGCTTCGGGTCTCCGTCGAGTCCCAGTTCTTCGCACTCCGCAATAAAGCGGCGATTCAAGACCGGGTCGGCGATGAGACGATCCAACGAGTAACCGTCATTCGCGCGCCCAAAGGCTTCGACAAGTCCGCTCTCGAAGTCAATCTTAGAAGTTGCCGCGATGGGCTGAGCCATGTCACCCGAATCGTCAGCGACGGAGGACGCTTCCGTTGATCCCGACGCTTCAATGGCATCCGTATTCGGAACGTTTTTGCGCTGACTCCCTCGGTCAAGCTTCGGGTTACTTTTCTTGTTTGCCGTGTAGATTTGCTTCGCTTTCTTGCCTGCTTCCGGAGTCGCCGGCGCACTGACCAACGGTTCTGGCGCCCCTTCCAGCAGATCGCCGACACAACAATTGGCCAGCCGGTTACCGCCACGTTGGACATACTCCGGCGAAAGTTCATAGCCGAGGAATTGCCGACCGAGTTTCTTCGCGACGGTCAATGTCGTCGCGCTTCCGGCGAACGGATCAAGCACAATCTCACCGGGCGCGGAGCAGAGCCGCTCGATGCGACCGAGTAATTGCTCCGGCATCTGGCAGCCGTGAAACCCTTCTCGCTCTTTGAACGTTCCGGCGACTCGCGGGAAGTACCAAGTGTCTTCGTTTGGTGTCAGGCAATCAGCGAGATCTTGCGGACGCAAAATCCACGTGTCGTCGGCCAAACGGCCTTTCGAGTTGGCTCGCTTATCGTTGTAGACCAGTTGCCTTGCTGACGGGATGCGATTCTCTGGCTCGTCCGACCGAAACGTGAACTTCTCCGCATTCTTCACGAAGTAAAACAAATGCGCGTGCGAGCGGCTGAATTTGTATTTGCAGTTCACTCCGAACGTGTAATACCAAATCACCCAACTGCGTGTGTGAAAACCGATCTCCTGGCTGAGCAGCTTGAGTTCAGCGGCGTACTCGTCGCCGATCGCCAGCCAAAATGTTCCCGTTGGCTTGAGCACGCGATGCACAGCAGAAATCCAGTCGCGCGACCAATCGAGATAATGTTGATGTTCTTTGACGTCCTCATAGACGTCGTACTTGTAACCAATGTTGAACGGCGGATCGGCAAACGCGAGGTCGATCGAACCTTCCGGCAATTTGTTCATACCGGCAATGCAATCGCCATGATGAATCCGATTCAAAACCGCTGTGGAGACTGCTGACATGGAGTGATGATCCGCGAGTTATGTTTGACGAGTAAAAAAACAACCGTCCGACTGCCACAAACCCCACAGAGCTTGCCTCAGTGGGGTTTGTTTCGGCTGGGAATTCCGGGTGAATTCTATTGGCAACAGTCGCCGCTTCAACGCGGTTGCTGAAATCGTTCCAGCGCGAAATCACGCAAACCCAACTGAGTCTTGAGATGTTCGTACCGCTCGCGTGTTGGTGGCTTTGACGGACTTTCGGTGCGGATCGCTCGCAACAACAGGTTTTTCGGCGTGTGCTCGAGATCAATAAATTCGATCACTTGAGTCCGATAGCCGACGGTTTCGAGAAACTCCGCACGCAGGGCATCGGTTGCCAGCGCGGCGAAACGTTCGCGAAGAATGCCGTGTCGCAACAAACCAGGAAGGTTTTCAACAGGCATCAAGTTGGCGACCTCATGCTGACAGCACGGGACTGCCAGAATGACCTTCGCTTGCCAACCGATCGCTTGAGCGATCGCGGCATCGGTCGCGGTGTCGCAGGCGTGCAGCGAAACACTGAGATCAACGTGGCCGTTGGGCGTGTACCCCGCGATGTCGCCGACCTCAAAGCGCAGACATTTACAGTCAAGTTTGTCCGCGATCCCCTGGCAGTCGTTGACGACATCCGCTTTCAGATCGAGCCCGATGACTTCGACTTCTCGGCTGCGCAGTTCGGTCAGAAGGTAATGCAGTGCGAAAGTGAGATAACTCTTGCCGCAGCCGAAGTCGATCACTCGCAAAGGCCCACTGATCGGCAACTCGGGAAGGATTTCATCGACGAATTCGAGAAAGCGATTCACCTGTCGAAACTTCGCCTGCTTGGCCGCTTTCACCTGACCAGCGGGAGTCATGACTCCGATTTCGGTCAGGAATGGACAAGGTCGACCTTCGGGAATGAGGTACTTCTTGCGTCGATCATGTTCGACGACCGGAGCAGACTTCGATGGACGGCGACGGCTCAGTTGCCCATTGCCGTCGTGACGAATGCGCGCAGAGAAATCTGCCTCATCCGTAAACAGATCCCCTTGAAAGAAACGCAAGCCGAGTTCCTCCGTCACTCGCGCAACGACTTTTTCCGCTGACAAGTTTTGATGGAACTCTTGATTGCCGCGTCGTTCAGCTAACTGATAGCGCCGTTCGCCAGCCAGTTCGATTGGTCGGAACGACAGCTTCGTGGTCGCGTCCGACGAATCTTCCCCAGCTTTACGATGTGGTTGACTGAGGGTGATTCCCCAACAGAAGTCGCGTGACAACGCATCACGCAATAATTCGAGAAACTCAATCAAAGGGTTAATGGATTCAGCAGACACGCAGTATTCTCCAGCCATTGTTGAAGCCGCAGGGCGCCATCGCGCCCTTGCGGTGAAAATCGTTCTGGCAGCCAGCGAGCATCCGCTCGCAAGAACTCCCAACGACGTCGCTGTCGACGCCAAGTGACAATCGACGCGCGAGCCACAAACAACACGCCGGGATCGCTCATCAATAAATCTGCCAACGCGAACCGGTCATGGCCGTCAACTTTCAGCGGCCGCGATTGTCCGGCGACGAATGCTTCGTCTCCTCGCGTTAGCCAAGAGTGAAGCTTTCGGACGGGCATCGCAAGGGCTGACAATACTCGTGCCATGAACGACGCTGGCGGCGGCGATTCAACGTCAAACGAAAACACAACGGAACGATGCGGCACAAACAACATTCCATTCGTCGTCAGATGCAGCAACCCACGTCTCGGCAATGTCGCGCGAACCACGTCACATTCGCCGAGACAGTCGATCCAATCGCCGATCCCGTGAGCAACATCTTCTTGCATTAAGTCGGGCAGATATTGATCGAGCCGACCATTGCAGATCGGACACGACGCATCGCGCGGTTCCCGCCATTGCAGACAATCGGGGCAGAGCAACAAGATCATCGAATAATCTCCGCACCGACCAACTTGCGATCCCCAAGTCGTTTCACTCTATTGCCACCGTCACACAAAGTAACCCTTGCACAGCGGGAATTGTCCGAGTGTCGTTTAACCGCAAGCCGCAGGCGTGCGGTTAAACGACTTGTCCAACAAAACCAACTTGACCGTGAATAATCCGGGCTAGCTCTCCTCATGCCAGATCAACTGCCGACAATCATTGTCGTCCATCGCCGAGAGAACCGAAAGAAGTGCTCGGTAGAGCCACTGCGCGAACGAGCGGGATTCACTTTTTGGACATATCCCGATGATGGCCCGGAATCGCTCGATGGTTACGTGCGATTGGGAATCGGCGGCCCACTCTTGAGCGAAGCGGATTCTGTGAACGGCCTGCTGGTCATCGACGCCACTTGGCGACTGGCCGAGAGAATGGAAAAGAAATACTCCCATATTCCCGTTCGCAGTCTACCGAGTTGGCAGACCGCCTATCCAAGAGTGTCGAAAGTCTTCGACGACCCATCGGCTGGGCTAGCCACGATCGAAGCCATCTACGCGGCTTATCGTGCAATGGGCCACAGCACCGCTGGGCTGTTGGATCAATATCACTGGCGCTATGAGTTCCTCGCGATCAATGAGGCGATGGTCGGTAATACCAGCAGCAAGTAGCACGGTTTGAAAAACCGCGCTACAAACATGACGACTAATGTCGCGCCTTGATCGTCGCCAACGCCGCCTGCACTTGCATCGAAGCGTCGCGGGCCTTCGTGATGTTTTCGCGGAAGATTTCCGCGTGCGGCAAACCTTCCAGACGCATCACCACGTCCCCTTTGGCGTTCAAGATCAGCAGGTCGGACGCGTGATAAAACTCTTGGCCCGACTGTTGAGCCACCTGCATCGAGCTGATGTCTGCAAGCTCAACGCGCTGCATCATCCGCCCGCCAAGTCCCGACCAACGTTGCACCGATTTGTTCGTGATCGTGAACCGCTCGCCAAGAACTTTCTGAGCGAAATACAGCGCCACCGCCGGGCCAGCGAGCGGCAGGCCGAAGATCAGATTGGACAACTTCAGGCCGAAGATCCGAATCGGAATCATCTCCAAAACTTGTCCGAGGATTTTCCCCAGCCCCATCGCGGCAATCGAAGGCCACTTGGTCATGAGTTGTGTTTCGGTACCAGCAGAAACACCGGCGATCGCTTGAGACTTCAGATTCGACATGGCGGCACGTATTCGGTTCAAACACCGCAGGATCGCGGGACTTCTAAAAACAACCGGCTTGCTCAATTCGGCAGCCGCACAGGGGTGGGAAGCCTAATGGCCGATCTCGTTGATTTCCACTGAGAAGAGTTCGTCTCGCGCTCTGCGTTGAGATGTTCTGCTCGATCGTTTCACCGCACACCGCAGGCACGCACATTTCAAAACGCGCGTGCCTGCCGCGTGCGGTGAAACATCTCATTCAAGGCCACACTGTGGATGAAGACTTGAATCTTCCGAGGTCGCTACCAATTATCGCATCACTTCCGCGTGGTCATCATTCAAGGAAACCAATCGTTGTGACGATTCCTGCAACCAACCAGCAGACAACAACAAAGGATCGACTCGCCGTCTGTGTGATCGCCGCGTTGTTGCTGAGTCAGCTTGTTGCGGGTGTTCTGGCCGCGTCGCGATTGACGGTCACTCACGATGAGTACTGGCACATTCCCGTCGGCCTGTTGAATTGGAAAACCGGTCGCTTCGACCTTGAACCGCTGAACCCGCCGTTGTTGCGGATGTGGGCCACTTGGCCGTTGTTGCTCACAACCGCGGAGTCACCACGAACGGAGCCGACATCGGACCTCGGTCGATTTGGTGATGAATTTCTCGCCGCCAACCCGAAGTACTTCGACCGTTACATCTTCATCGCACGGATCCCCATCGTTTTTCTGACGTGTGCCGCAGGAGCGTTGTTGGCTCGGTGGGCGTGGGAATGGTACGGGCCGTGGGGAGCGTGCTTGGTGGCGTGGCTGTGGTCGCGCGACCCAAACATGACAGCACATGGATCGCTCGTCACGACCGATGCTGGCGGTGCCGCATTTTGGATTGCCTCCTTGTATTTCGGCTGGCGCTTCTCGAGACAGCCGACGCTCAAGCAAGCGATGGTCGTTGGCGTTGTGTTGGGACTGGCTCAGGCGGCGAAATTCACTTGCATCTTGTTGTTGCCGTGTCTTGTCGCAGTCTGGTTTTTCGAGCGTTGGCAAAATCCGTCAGCGCGGCCAATGGACCTCAGTAACGAAGATCAGAATGGCACAAGCCCCACCGAGCTTGCCTCGGTGGAAAAGGGCTTTTGCATTACGAGTGATGTCACGAAGATCGCATCCGGAGTAGTGCAAAACCCCCAAAACCACCGAGGCAAGCTCGGTGGGGTTTGCGTCAGTTTAGACCGTTCTGGATTCAAACACTGGTGCGTGTTATTGCTGACAGCCGTATTGAGCTTGAACGTCGCATACTTGTTTCGCGGCACAGGAGCCTCGCTGAAGAGCTTTGAATTCGCGAGCCAGTCCGCTCGAACATGGCAACAACGAGTTGGGCCACTGGCGTCCTTGCCCGTGCCGTTGCCGCGTGATTTCGTCATCGGCATCGATCGTCAAAAGGCAATCATGGAGGCGGATCATCCCGTCTTTCTGGACATGGAATGGCGGACGTCGAAGTTTCCGCAGTACTACTTGATGACGCTGGTCTACAAGCTGCCGCATTCGACGCAGGTGTTGTTGGTTTGGGCGCTGATTGGAATGGTCTGGTTGCCTCGTCGCGATACAAGCCCGACGCGCCAGCGAGGGATCGCCTCTCACGACTCATCAATGCCGAGTGACGCCATCTCTCGCTGGCGCGTCGGGCTTGTGTGGCGGCAGCGTCTAATCCTGTTGCTACCGACGATCTTGTTGATCGGAATGGCGAGCACATCGGGGATGCAATTGGGCGTGCGCTACATCTTGCCCGCACTCCCGCTGCTGTTTTTGGGGATCGGCGAGATCGCGGCGAATTGCGATTGGCCGCGATTCGGACGGCGGCAGGTCGCGGCACTCATGCTCTTGTTGGCTTGCGATCCCTGGCGCGTGCATCCGGAATACCTCGCGTACTTCAATGAGTTGGCCGGTGGCGTCGAAGGCGGCCGCACGCACTTGCTCGATTCCAATTTGGACTGGGGCCAAGACCTGCATGAACTGAATCATTTCTTGCACGAGCACCCAATCCCATCATTGACGTTGGCGTACTTCGGGACCATGCCGCCGGAGGCATTAGGGATTCGTTACACGCTGCCTCCCAGCGGTGCTCCGCAACCGGGTTGGCACGCCGTCAGCGTGAACTTCGTGATGGGCCGACCGCATGGTGCGCGGGATGGTCGCGGCGGAATGCGGCAACTCAACATCGGCGAGTTCGCTTACTTCAGTACCTTCGAGCCCAAACATCGCTGCGGCGCATCGTTGGAGATTTACCACATCACCGACGAAGACGTGCGCCATTGGTACGCTGCAAACGCAAATACGGCATCCTTTCGCTGATTTCTTCTCGAATCGCCAAGCGTGCGTCAGCAACCTAGCGAACATGTTTGATGTGGTTCGCTTCCAGAATTCACAAGACGGCTCGCAGGGTGCGGGTGCGGACACTTTGCGTGTTTGCGTAAATATTAAGAAAAAATTTGCTTCTTTGAACGACAACCCAAATTGGAAACCTAAGTTGGAATTGTCCTCACAGAGCAAACATCGATTGAACCCCTCGCTCAAAACGAGCAAATGGACTTCTCCGCTTCTCGTCCACCCAGGCACCTCTTCCTCAAGGCGCTTGATTCGATAAGGGCAAACCCGTCGTGAGGCGGGGACGCAAAGCCAAGGATCTGCGTTGGTGCGACTCGCATCCGCTTAGACAGCCTGGTCGCCGAAAATCATTCGTCAAGAAGGAGTGTCTCCGATGAGCAACCAGCAACCAGCAATCAGCAATCAGCAGTTGCCTCGATTTGATCGGCGTACTGCCTGTCGCAAGCTGGCCGGTTTCGCCAGTGGATTCCCTTTGGCCGCGTCTTGGCTGTCAGCGATTCAGCCCGTGTTCGCAGACAACGACGGTGGCAACGGCAACACGATCCGCATTGAAGAGGACTGGTACGTCAAAATCGGCACGCCGGATCCAAACTCAGATTCGCCGCAGATCACGAGCGTGATTGCTCCCTCTTGGACTTTGAACGGGAAGTACGCCGTCTTTGATATGAACTGTGCGACACAGCCAGACTTCTCCGCCGGTGGCGTGCAGCTTCAGTTGTGGCAAAACGACGACATCGTGCAGACAAAGAGCAACACGAATTGGGCTTCATTGCAGTATGTTGATGAAGAAATTCGTTACACGTCGGCCATGAGTATCCAGGACGACAAGCTGACGTTCGAAATCACCAACGGCTCTTCGCAAACTTGGGGAACATTCGGCACGGGCGAGATCAAGCTGCAGATCTCAACTTGGCGAAATAATCTGAACCAATACAGCCCCGAGTTCTCTGCAGAGAACTCACGGATCGGTTTCGCCTCGCACCGAGTGCGCCGGTTTATCCTCGAACGCGTGCGGTACTACTCAGTGAGCGGACTGCAAAACACGGACGACACACCGCGTGTCCTGCATTCGTATGACCCCGTGACGTAACTGACTTCCCAAGAATTCAGTCGTGTGCTCGATCGCCGCCCCAGACTTCTTGCGAATGCATCTTTCAAGCTGTGGGTCTCGCGTCCAACCTCATGAGGAACATCATGATTCGATTGAAAGACTTCCGCGGAATCCGTTCGAACTGCCAGCCTGATCGTCACGGCGTCATCATTGTCTTGACGGCGGTCTGCCTGGTGATGTTGTTGGGCTTCGTGGCACTCACCGTTGATCTCGGCTTCCTCATGCAGACGAAGACGCAACTCCAGGCGGCTGCCGACGGAAGCATCTTGTCGGGAGCATTAGAACTGCCAAACGGCTGGGGAACTGGAAAGACTTCGACAGCCGATCAAGTCATAACAGCAACAGGCTCGGCAACTCAGGCCGTGGCCGCGATGTATCGAGTCGGCGAACAGGCTTCCGCTTATGTCGATACGACTCGCGATTTGCGTTTCGGACAGCGAACTCAAAACGCACAAGGTGCCTGGGTCGAGACTTGGGGGACATCACCGTACAACATGGTGGAGGTCACTGTTCGCCGCGACCAACCATTAACCGCGAACACGGTCACTCGCGGCGACCAACAAATTCCGCTGCTCTTCGCTCCAGCTATAGGGAGCAACCTCTCCTCCCTCACCGCGAAAGCGACTGCGGTGCTGGTTCCTGGCAACGGGTTTTTCATTCCTCCCAGCAGCGGGCTCACGTGTCCTTTGCTTCCGATTGCCTTGGATGAGACGACATGGAACAACCTCATCAACAGCGGAGTCGGCAGTGTAACTACAGCTACAATGCGACAACCAAGGCCGTCTCGTCTGGTACAGACGGAATCAAAGAAGTCACGCTGTACCCAGATGGAACCAATACAACAGCAGGCAACCGTGGCACGGTTGACATCGGCTCTTCAAACAACAGCACGGCGGACTTGTCGCGACAGATTCGTTACGGCCCCAACGAGGCTGACCTGGCCTACTTCGGCGGCAAAGTCCAAATCCCTGCCAGTGGCTTGCTCGCGTTGAATGGAGACACGGGACTGAGCGCCGGCATCAAGGACGATCTTGCCGCAATCATTGGTCAACCAAGGGCGATCCCAATCTTTCGTTCGGTCTCCGGTCCCGGAAACAACGCGACTTATCAAATCTGCAAGTTCGTCGGCATTCGCATTCTGTTTGTGCAACTCACAGGCAGTCCGAGCCAGAAAAAAGTCGTTGTACAACCCGCTCCCGTGTTCGACGGCACAATCATCAGCAGTGCTGGTGCGATGCAACCGGACTCGATCATTGCCTCGCTGAAACTGATTCGTTGATCGCCAACTCGCGTGAGATGTCGCCCAAGTGGCTTTTCAATGAGCTTTATTAACTCACACGATCGGAATGAATTGCTCCAGCTAGCTGCGAAATAACTCCAGCGTCAATTGGTTGAAACGCACCTCCACTCGACACGCCAAAGCTTTCTAAACACGTCCTGTCGGACATCAGTCATTCAGGATCTTTCATTCAGTCCAACACGAATTCCCAGAACGGTTGACCCATGATCTTCCACTAAATTCACAAAAACATTTGCCTTTTTCGACGACAACGCTTTTTGGCAACCTAAGTTTGGGTGGGCTCTATGAAGATGATTTTCACTTCATGGATTCCTATTCGCTGCCAAAGTTGGTTCGATTGGAATGAGGTAAATAGGCATGATTCGGCAACGTTCTTCAAACATGAACTCGCTGATTGCATTCCATAGCAATCTTCAACACCGAGTCTTAAGACCAAATCGACGCGGTGCCATCGTCGTTCTTGCGGCCGTCATGCTCGTTTTCTTACTCGGATTTGTCGCATTCACGGTCGACGTGGGTTACGTACAACTGACCAAGACTCAGTTGCAGGCAGCGGCCGATGCAGCGGCACTTGCCGCAGCTCAAGAGTTGAGCGGAACCGACACTGCCGAGGTTGTAAGAACGAACGCGCGCGCCTCTGCGCAATCGATTGCAGGGTTGTACCGCAACGGCAACCTATCATCGGTGACGCTCAATACATCCACAGACGTCATTTTCGGCAAGATGTCTTGGAACGCCTCCACAAACACCTACACCTACCTTTGGGGCGACAATCAGACGCCTTACAATGTCATCAAAGTTCTCGCGAACCGAACGGTGAATGGTAGCAACGACAATCGTTTGCCGTTGCTGTTTGGGCCCGCGCTAGGCACTTCGAGTGCCAATATGACCGCGGAATCGGTCGCCACGTTTCAGCCACGCGACATCATGTTGGTGCTCGACTTTTCGAGCTCTATGAATGACGACAGCAGCTTAGGTGCGATTGGGATCTCGGACGGACCTACGTCGAAGGCAATCTACTCACGATGTATCAACAGCTTGGTTCTCCGACTTACGGCAACCTAACCTTCACGCCTCAATACGCCAAATTGCCGGGACGAGCTGCATCCGGAACGATTCCTCACATCGACTGCACCTTCAAACGCAAGTCGATCGTCGTTACCTCAACGTTGGCTTTGATCCAAGTGAGGCTACAGTTTTCCGACAGTTCGACCCAAACATTTTCGTCGCTATCGGGTCTGACGGGGACGTTTGCCGGAACCAGTGGAAACGCCAACAAAGATATCACAAACTGCTGGGTGAAGTCTGGAACGAACGCCAGCTTGACATCAGGCAATCTCGGTGAGCAGTTCGACTTCACCGCAACCAACATCAAGACGGCACTCGGATTGAACGGGACTTATCCATACCCCGGTGGAAGCTGGAGCGAATACATCTCGTCGGTACAGAGCTCCAGCACAACCGGAGGCGGCAGCGGTAGTGGCGATATCGGCTACGCGGGCTATCGAGATATGTATGGCTATCTGACGTGGATTAACTACTTGCAAACTCAACGCGAACAAGCCTACGACACGACTAATCTTTGGCAAACGAGCGAGCAGCCGGTAGGTGCGTTGAAGGACGCTTCAAAATACTTCATTGACTACATCATCGCACAACAGTCAAACGATCAAGTCGGACTATCGATCTACACGCACCCGAATTCTCCTGGTGCGCTCTTGGAACACGCCCTCACCACCAATCTTGCAGCGGTCAAAACGACTCTGACCCAACGTCAAGCTGGGCACTACAATGCCAACACCAACATCTCTGCGGGAATGACTGTGGCTCGCCAAGAAATTGAGGCTCGCGCACGACTGAGAACATTTCGAACGATGGTATTAATGACCGACGGCCAAGCGAACTTACCGGGAACTTCCACCCAGGCTAAGGCTGCGGTAATTACAGAGGCCAATCTAGCCGCCGCATCAAAGATCAAAATTCTCACGATTAGTCTCGGCGTTGATGCTGATACTTCGTTGATGCAACAAGTCGCGGACATTACTGGCGGGCTGCATTTCATTATTCCTGGAAATCAAACAGCCGCTTCAATGAAGACGCAGTTAGAGAACGCGTTCCGACAAATTGCGAGTACGCGACCTCTCAAGCTCGTAAGCGGTCAATGACGCTCGATCCGTTTGCAGCGGCAACAATCAGCCTACTGCCCCGTCAAGTCTTGTTTTTGGGGTAGCTGAACTCGTGAAAGTTGGGAGATTTCTGAAGTCTCACGACTTCAGCTACCCATAAACTTAGGGCTGACGACGCACTACGTTTCTTTTCGGCACTCGTACAATCTGACACATCCAAAATCTCTTCGCAGCGCATACAGAAACCTGGAGCGATGCTACGTCGTTCTGGCAGGCCTACTTCTTGCCAACGCAATACATTCTTTGGTCCGAACGAACAAACAGGCGTCCTCCAGCGAGCGCAGGACTTGCATTGAACACTTCCGAATTCTTTCGGTTCGGTTCAGAAAACGAGTTGATGGCGATCAGCTCATATTTCGGTTTCGCGGCAAGAACGACGCAACGTCCCGAGCGCGTGATGAAGAACAGCTTACCGTCAGCGACAACGGGAGAGGCATAAACTTGGCCGACTCCCTTAATCCGCTGCTCAAACAGAACATTTCCGGACTTCGCTTCAGCACCCTAAGTCCTCGTGCATCCAATAAAGATGCCCTTCGTGAAGCACCGGTGAGCTTACATTCGAACCCTTCAGAGTCGTCCACAAACGACGCTTCTTAGTGACATCCCCTTTGCCTCCTACACGAACCGCTAATCCGCCTCCGGATCGCTCACCTGCGATGGAATAGACGATTCCATCGTTCGCAACCAAGCTCGGGACGAAGTAGGAAGTGGCCTTGTCGAATTTGACATCGGTCGCACACGTCCAGAGTTCCGCGCCTTTTTCGGGATCGAAACCGAACACTCGTCCGCGAACCGCAACAACGAGTTCTTGTCTGCCGTCGCCGAAATCCACCACAAGCGGCGTGCTCCACGACTTCTCAATTCCTGTGACTTTCCATACGCGCTTTCCTGACTTTTTATTGATTCCAAACAGACAACCACTCTCGACGCTCGCATTCACGATGACCATATCTTTGGTCAACACCAGCGATGCTCCGGAACCCCATTGGTCAGTTCCCGTGCCGACGTCGTTATGCCATCTTTCTTCGTAAGTTCGATCGAACGCGGATACTCCCGTTTTTCCAAAAAAGTATAAACGAATTTGTCTTCAACATCTGATGCTGGGGTGCTTGAAGCATATCCGTGCTCTTCACGAGTGTTATCCACTTCCGGTAAGGCGGGTTCGATCGCGCGATCAAACAGACTGGTACCGTCGTTCGTTGATTTACAAATCAAATGATACTTCAGTTGGTCCACTGCCCAGGAACGCCAAATCCTGTGTAGCAAGTGAAGAAGACCCTTTGCCCTACCACAATCGGACTCGACGAACCTGCTCCGGGCAAATCAACTTTCCATAAGATGTTTTGGGACGGAGACCACTCATCCGGCAACTCGGTCTCCTTGCTTTGCCCCTGACGAGAGGGACCGCGAAACTGCCGCCAGTCCGACTCGGATTCTTGCGCATGAACTGACTCTGGCCATACGGCCAAAAGAGTCAACGCCATAACGATCGCCAGACTCGAACACAGAACACCGTGGCGCATAGATTTCTTCTCCGATTACTTGGCCGTGAACCTAATACGCATCATCAAGTCTTGGGATCGAAACCCTCTTCGCCGCGACACATCTTCAAACTGTGCTCCAGGCGTTCTCTTTCGGCTTTTAGCCTGCAAATTGGCCCAGTTGACGATCAGATATCTAAGTCATCCACTTGACTCGCTTCGTCCATGATGAGGCGATAGCGCTCGCTGGCGTCTTTACCGAGGAGTTCGCTGAAGGTCTTGTCCGCTTCGAGTTGGCTGGTGATATCGACTCGCAGCAGGATACGGGTCTTGGGGTCGAGCGTGGTTTCCTTCAGTTGCTGCGCGGTCATCTCGCCCAAGCCTTTGAAGCGGCTGATTTCGTAGTTTCGGTTCTTGGGCAGCGTGGCGATAATTTCTTCGCGGTGCGCGTCGTCGCGGGCATAGTGCGACTCGGTGCCGACGGCGATGCGGTACAGCGGCGGCAGGCCGATGTAGAGGTTCTCGCTGCGAATCAACTGCGGCATGTGGCGGAAAAAGAAGGCAAGCAGCAGCGTGCTGATGTGATAGCCGTCGCTGTCGGCGTCCATCAGCAGAATGATGCGACAATAGCGCAGCTTGTGGATGTCGAAGCCGGTGCCGATGCCCGTGCCGAGCGTTTCGACGAGGTCGTGAATCTCCTGGTTGCCGAGGATTTTGTTGGTCGCCAGCGACTCGGTGTTGAGCACTTTGCCTTTGAGCGGCAGGACCGCTTGCGTCTTGCTGTCTCGGCCCATCGCGGCGGTGCCGCCAGCGGAGAGACCTTCGACGATGAACAGCTCGGACTCGCCGGGCTTGTTGGAGCGGCAGTCGAGCAGTTTGCCGGGGAGGTTTGTCTTGCGTCCGCCGGGTGATTTGCGACGGACTTCCGTTGCGGCTTCGCGGCTCGCTTGACGAGCCCGAGCGGCGAGCACGATGCGGCCGATGACGGAATCGGAGATCGACGGGTTGCCGTTCAGCCACGTCTCGACGCCGGGTCGCACGAGGCTTTCGACAGTCGGCTGCATCTCCGGATTGTTGAGCTTGTCTTTCGTTTGACCTTGGAACATCGGCTCGGACAGAAACACCGAGACGATGCCGACGAGTCCTTCGCGGATGTCTTCGGCGGTGAGCGCGATCCCCTTCATCTTGATGTCGTGCATTTCGATGTAGCTCTTCACCGCCTTGACGACACCGCTGCGGAACCCGGCTTCGTGCGTTCCGCCCGCATGCGTGCGAATGCCGTTGACGTAGCTCATCACCCTCTCGTCGGTCGATTCGGTCCACAAGAAGGTGATCTGGACTTTGTGCGTCCCCAGTTCCTTGTCGATCGTGAAGAACTGCTCGTGGACCGCCTTGCGTTGGTCGTCTTTCACCACTTTTTGCAGATAAGCGACGATCCCTTCGGGGTGATGGTACTCGTGAGTTTCCTTCTTGATCTCGTCGTGAAAAACGATCCGCAGTCCGCCATGGACGAAGGAGATGTCTTCCAGATGCTGTTTGATGATGTCGCTGTTGAAGTGCGTGCTGCGGAAGATCTGGTCGTCGGGTTTGAAGAAGATGATCGTCCCACGCCCGCGAAACGGACGCAGCTTCTCGACCGGTCCTTGAGGCTTACCACGGCGATAAGTCTGCTGATACTCATGTCCGTCGCGATGGACGGTGGCGATCATTTCCTTGGACAGCGCGTTGACGACTGACGAGCCGACGCCGTGCAAGCCGCCCGATCGGGCGTAATTCTTGTTACTGAACTTGCCCCCCGCATGCAGGATCGTCAGCACCACTTCGAGTGTCGAGGTCTTCGTCTTCGGATGCTTCTCGACCGGAATGCCGCGACCGTTGTCTTGCACCGTCATCGAACTACCGTCTTTGTGCAACGTCACGTCAATGCAATCGCACTCCCCCGCGAGATGCTCATCGACTGCGTTATCGACGATCTCCCACACAAGGTGATGCAACCCTCTCGCATCGACACCGCCGATATACATCGCCGGCCGCCGCCGCACTGCTTCCAGACCTTCGAGAATCTCGATGTCTTGCCCGGAATACTCCGACTTCTGTTCTGCCATGAACTTCCTTGCTCCGTCGCTGTTTAATCACGTTGATTCGCAGATTTTCGGGACCCAATCTGATCGCCACGTTTCCTTCACGCTCTTTGCGCCTTCGCGGTAGGACTCATTTTTGCACCACAAAGACGCGAAGAACACGAAGGAGGAATATCACCCACCAATGCAATCATTGGGCTGAGTCCGACTATCGCAGGCTGCCCGCGATACCACTGCTCACACAGTGGCGAAGAATTGCGAAGTGTCCGGTAACCAGCAAGAGAGAGTCTCAGTAATCTCAAATTGACCCACATTGAGCTGCGACCTAAAGTCCCGCTCCCTTCCAGTAACTCCCTTCCTCTTCGCCTTTCCGGCGGACTTTGGTTTCCCCGCGCACCATGCGGCTCAATTCCATCCTCAAAATCTGGTGCCTATCACTCATTTGTTGCGGCGTGCTCGCCTGTGAGAGCTTGCCGTCCGGACGTTCGTCGCCTGAAAAAACGACCGCATTCAAGTTGCCACCAATCCCCGTCCCTCGCGATTCTGTGGAAGTCGACATCGTCTTCATTGATCGACCGGCGAGCGACCCGATGCTGGGCAAAACGCTGTGGCGCGAGGTCGATCAAGTGGGAGCACTCACGACTGAGCAACGGGCAGCCATTCGGGCGGCGGGAATTCAAGTCGGCCATGTCGGTTCATCACCACCAGATGTTTTGCAGTCGTTGCTGAACTTGGCGAGCGATGAATCTGAGCGAAAACGGCGCGAAGCGAACGGGATTCCACAGACCTCCGCTCGGCGAATTATTCTCCCGGCAGGCAGCGACACAGAAATCAACGCCAGCGAACCGATCCCCTCACGCGATATCGACTTCCCCGACGGTCGGCATTTGGAATTGCTCGAAGTTCACGGCAATCTGCGTTTGCGTGCTGAGCGGAGTCAGGAAGGTTGGGCGCGGCTCGATTTCTTGCCGGAATTTCATCACGGTCAAACGAAAACGCGACCGTTCGCCGCTCAAACCGGCTGGACATTTCGGACCACTCAGGAAGTTTTGCCGCTGTTTGCTCAACGCTTCACAGCGACGCTCAATGTGGGTGAAATGCTCATCGTCACCGCTGACCGCGACCGACCGGGCACATTGGGACAAGCGTTGTTTCAGTTCGAAGACGCAACCGGTCCTAAGCAGCGCGTCATCGTCGTGCGACTCGCGGACCTGCGTGAAATCGCTCCGGTTCGAATGCGACAAGATTGAGCGACCATGAGCGTCCAGTTCTGCCAACGCCTGCGAATGGAAGTCGATCTGAGCCATCGCGTGTTGGACGAACCGCAACTTCCGGACGGCTATCAATGGCACGCTTGGTCACCGGATATTTTGGAGCGACATGCGATCGTCAAATTTCATTCGTTTCA
>JAPLNX010000113.1 GCA_026400935.1 Planctomycetia bacterium
ATTCCAAAGTTGCGCGCACAGCGCGCATAATTCACAATCGAAGACTCTAACTGAGCTGGTCCAATGTGAGCCGAATTGGTGCTTTGCTGATACGTGGCCAGCGCCTCGTTCCAAAGATTGGCTTGGATTTGAGTTCGTCCCAAAGCAAACAACGAGGGTGTATTGCTTGGAGCTTTGGCGAGCGCCGCTCGAAAATGCCGCTCCGCCTCTTTGGTCCGACGTTTGAATTCGGCGAGGCGACCGAACAGATAGTCGGTCTGTGGATCATTTGGAAAAGCTTGTTGCCACTGCTGAATGATCGCCGTGGCCGCATCGACTTGCCCGTTGATCAACAGCCCGTTCGGATACGCCTCGCAGATTTCGGCTCCGTCTTCCGAGTGATCGATGAGAAGCTTGTCCAAGTCGCGCAGGATGTTGTCCAAGTCTCCACTCTGCGCTTGAAGCAGTAGCTCTTCACGACGGACAAGTTCGGATTCAGCCCCCAATTGTCTGGCAGTGCGAAGATGACGCATCGCTTCGTCGGGGCTTCCTAATTTGCGTTTGACGCGAGCAAACAGCCATTCCGTCTTCGCACTATGGGGTTCCAGTTGAGCTGCCCGTTGAACCCACACTTTTGCTGCCAGGTAGTCACGTCGTTCGAGTGCTTGCCAAGTCTTTTGGCGAGGCCACCAAGCGAACCCACCCAACGACCATGCGGCGACCAACAGCTCCACAAATGCCGGGAGGAGGAGTTGTCGTACAAGTTTTTATTGAGGAACGAGCTTCATGGTTGGCAGTTCGTTCACGCGGACGTTTCCGATAAGAGCGGGCAAGCGGGCAGCTTGCCACTACGAGATCCACGCCGGTTCAAACCCTTTGCGATACGGCTTCGTCAGCAGTCCATTGGCTTTGTCGTTGTTCGTAATCTTCATTTCTGCCGAGTTCCACTTCAGCGTTTGGCTCGACAGGCGAATCGCGATCGTGCCGAGCAACACGGTTTCGGTCAGCGGGCACGCGTAATCGAAGTGCGAGGTCGTCTTATCAACGCCTCGGCAAGCATCTGCCCAACTGACGTAGTGGTCGCGAGCCGGGACCATTTCGATCTTGGTACTTGCATACTTGTCTTCAGGAAAGAGCTTCGGCATCGCAACGTGCGGAACCAACAGCGAACCCTTCTCGCCGATGAGCACTGAACCGGAACCGGGCAACGCGAAGCCTGCCGGCAAGCCCATCAGGTCGTTTGCCGGTACGTGTCCTTCGCCGTCGTACCACGTCACGTTGATCGTCTTGCCCGACGTGTATTCGGTGCCGGGAAACTCGTAATGCACTGTGGACCATTTCGTCCAAATCTCTTTGTTGATCGGCGGAGCATCGGCCCACAAACTGTTCGGCGCGGTGAGCTTCAATGCGGAGAAGACCGGATCCAGAATGTGGCAACCGAAGTCGCCCAACTGGCCGTTCGAGAAATCCTGCCACGCGCGCCAATTGAACGAGTGATAAATCTTTGGCAAATATGGTCGCTCCGGAGCAACGCCGAGCCATTCATTCCAATGCACTGTCTCCGGAACCGCTTCCGATCCCGCCGGACGATCGTCGGCCAAAATCCAGCCCATGCGGCCCGCTTGCCACGAATGCACTTCTTTGACTTTGCCAATCACGCCGTCGTGAACCAGCTTCACCGCCGTGCGATAGAACTCATGCGATTGAATCTGATTACACATCTGCGTGACGAGCTTGTACTTCCTTGCCGCCGTCTGCATCTGCCGAGCCTCATGCACGGTGTGAGTCAGCGGCTTCTGACAAAAGACATGCTTGCCAAGTTGCATGGCAGGCAACGCAATCGGTGCGTGCATGTGATCCGGCGTTGAAACCAGGATTCCGTCAAACGCCTTCGAGTTCACATCGTCGAGCAACTTGCGGTAATCAAAGAACCGCTTCGCTGCAGGGAATTTTTCCACCGCTTGTCCCAGATGCGGCTTCGATTCATCGATGTCGCATAAAGCCACAACATTCACGTGCGGACTCGCCGCGACACCCAACAAGTCCGACCAGCCTTTGCCTCCTGTTCCAACCGAAGCAATATTGAATTTTTCATTCGCCCCCAATACCCGATTCCAACTTGCCGCCGTCATAGCAATCGCTGAACCGGCAACCAAACTCTGCTTGAGAAAATCACGACGCGACGAACGACTGGTCTGCATGGAATGCTCCTCATCAAAAGCAAGCGGCGAAATAGAACCATCAGCCACAACAGTTTGAGCAGCCCCACGCAGTTCAGCAAGCAGGCCGTAATGGCCGGTCACAAGCACGACCCGCCGTTGTGGCCGGTCTCCGACCGCGCCACTGGTCAATGACCGAAGATCGCAAGTTGCGGCCGGTCGGTCCCCGAAAGTACGGGCGGTCTTTAGTCCAGCAGCAATACAGACGAATTTGTGCCTTTGAAACATCGATCGTTTGTCTCGCGGCATCGGCAAACTCAACTCGTCCTACCGTGAGTCAAAATAGGCAAGTCATGCCGACGCTGGGGAGGCTCGTAGCTTCGGAATGAGCGATAGAGCACGAACAACCGGTTGGTTCGGCAAGGTCGCGTCCGATACTGAATGCCGATGGTCTGCTGACGAAGGCGTCGTCGGCGGATGAGTTTCTCCCACCACGGAAGGTGCGGACGTGATACGGCACAGGACGCTGCTTGCGATATTGACCGGCTGCATGATGAGCCTGACGGGTTGTCAGGCCTCATGGCAGGACCGTGTCGATTCACGGCCGATGAAGTACGGCTCGTTTTCGGACAAGTTCGCCTATTGGACTGGCGGCCCGTGCGACGGATATCGACCGGCCTATCACTGCGGATCGCCGGACGGGTTATTCGACCGCAAGGCGGTGCATCACGCTTCGATCTCCAGCGCCAATCAAGCACTCGATGAGCAATTCCCAGACGGCGTGAGTCGAGACTTTCGATACGGCTTTCAACAAGCATTTCTCGACATCGCCAACGGTGGCAATGGCGCATTACCTGCCGTTCCGCCGCCACGTTATTGGACCGCTGCGTATCGCACCACTTGGGGACACAACAAGGCTCGTGATTGGTTTGAAGGCTATGAAGCAGGAGCGAGCGCGGCGAAGTGTTCGGCGTTGCGAGAGGCTCAATCCGTTCCCACCGCCGCCTATCGTGGGCCGGACAATCAAGTGTCGATAGGGCTGAACGGTGGCGAGAATTCGTTTGGTTCAGCACCGCTGAACTCCGCCCCGATGGCAGTTCCTGCCAGCGGTTGGAATCCGCAAAGTATGAGTCCCTATCCCGTGAGTCCTTACTCCGCCAGCCCACACTCCATGGGTCCGTACTCAACGAACCCTTACCCCATCAGCCCATACTCGGCCAGTCCCTACCAAGCGGCTCCCAATCCATATCTCGCTCCGGCTCAGCCGCCGCTGAATCCGTGGCCACAAATGCAAATGCAACCGCAGATGCCGCCGCAAAGTGGATATCCCGCATCTGGTCCTGCGATGAGTCCGTCTGGTCCAATGATGAATCCGTCTGTCCCAATGATGAATCCGCCTGTCCCAATGATGAATCCGCCTGTCCCGCCGATGAGTCCAATGGCGAATCCCCAATTTAGCGGCAGCGATGCATTGAGCGGACGCATCTCGCCGACTTCACCGTGGTCTTCGTTATCGCCCTCTTCAGACGGCCACAGTGTCGTTCCGGGAGTTCCATATTCACCGGTACCGACATCACCCAACATGGTTCCGAACAATTCGGCTCCTCCCTCCAGTGCATTGCCTACCAGCAATCCATGGAACCGTTTTTCGGGCTTTGGCCCCAGTGGTTTTCGTTCGGAAGGAGCATCAAGGTGATTCGCCTGAAACGAGTAACCATGTCGCGAAATATTTCTTGCCGCAACTCGATCGGAGTTGTGAGAGCGTGGCTGCGTCAAGCAATTGCTTGTGGAGTCATTGCCAGCGGCACGATCGGACTGTCTGGTTGTGCGGCCTTTCGCCCGATCGAAGGGATTCCCGCTCGCTACGTTCCAGACGAAGTCAAAGCCGCATCGCGGTCTGGGAAGAAGACGATCGACCTGTCGTTGTTGAGCCAAACTCAACCGAACGTCTATCACCTTGATGCCGGTGACATCCTCGCTGTTTACATCGAAGGAGTGATTCCTCGACCGAATGAGATGCCGCCGGTCAACATGCCTCAAAACAACGAAGAAGGGATGCCAGCGCTGGGCTATCCAATCCCCATTCGTCAGGACGGAACGATTTCGTTGCCCTTGTTGCCGCGAGCATTGAATGTGCGCGGCATGACGGTAGCCCAAGTCGAGAACACCGTTCGCCGCGCTTACACAGTCGATCGAAAGATTCTGCAAACTGGCAACGAACGAGTGTGGGTCATCCTGCACAAGCCGCGTCATTACCGAGTGCTCGTGATCCGCCAAGAAGGTGTTGAGCAACCGATGCTGGGCCAAGGAGGCACCGCCAATCTCGGTGCCTTGAAGCGTGGGACCGGGCGAGTCGTCGCCTTGACCGCGTACAAGAACGATGTCCTGCATGCGCTCGCCGAAACAGGCGGACTTCCTGGTTTGGATGCCGAGAACACGATCTACGTAGTGCGTGCGAAGCGACGAGCGAACGTGGGTGGCGCAGCGAACTCTTGGACTCAAGCAAGCGGTCCGAACTCCGGTTGGAGCGTTGCCCCCCAATCCCCCACCGGTCCAATGGCGATGCCCGCGTATCCGGCTGCGATCCCGCCGTTGCCAGAGGGAAGTTATCTGAATCCCTCGCAACCAAACGGCACACTTCAAACACTTCCTGGTGTTGCTGGGCCCGGCGACGCACTGCCGAACGTTCCCACGACAACTCCTCAAGGAACCTTGTCTCCGTCTGAGTCTCCTTCGCTTCCCACCGATGGCGCGGCGGTCACTCCAGGTCCACAAACTCGCAAAGCGACTTCAGCGAACTCTGGAGTGCAATTGGCGGTGCTTAGTTTCGAGACCGATGATTCGTCGCAGCGTGTCACTCCCGCAGCGTTCAATCAAACAGCGATCAACCAGGGCACGCTCAATCCCACCCCCGCGAACCGCGTAACGATGCCGGCTCTCGGAACCGTTCCAATGCTGGCTCAGTCAACCGATTGGCAAAGCGGTCTGCCACCAACTCACGTGGCGGAAGACTGGCCTGAAATGTCCGCCGACACATGGATGGGCCATACAGCCTCTGGCGATCAAACTTTGGCGAGCCAAAACGTCGTCAAGATTCCGGTACGACTCGCGCCCGGCGAGCACGTCAACTTCAACGAACGTGACATCCTGCTGGAAGATGGTGACATCGTCTTCATCGAGTCTCGCGATACCGAGATTTTTTACACGGGCGGGTTGCTCGGCGGCGGCCAATATACATTGCCACGCGACTATGATCTGGATGTGCTCGGAGCTATCGCGATTGCGCAAGCTGGTCGCGCACAAGCAAGTGCGAACCGCGGCACTGGTGGTGTCACCGCTATGAATCAAGACGTCACGATCAGTGCCAGCCAAGCGATCATTTTGCGGAAGATGCCCAACGGCACTCAGGTACCAATCAAAGTCGATCTCTATCGCGCCGTTCGACACCCGCAAGAAAGGGTTCTCATGCAACCGGGCGACTACTTGGTTCTGCAATACACGCCGATGGAAGCCTGCGGTGCATTCTTTGAACGCCACTTACTAGAAGGCGCCCTCTTCGGCGTCGCGAGCGCCTCGCTGAATAGGCCGTAGTGCAGGATCAACCCGTGGCAATGAGTGTCGCTACGGCCACATCACGATCGCATTCCTACTCATCACCAGCCATCGTCTTTCGGGAAGAGCTGGCTTAAGTGGTGCCTCCCTGTGGGTGACTTCTCCACCATCCGCGATCAGGCGAATCCGTTTCTCGCTGCCGACGAGTGCTTCCAGCGCGGCCCACTTGGTCTTGAGCTTCTGCTTGCGATCCTCTTCTTCCCCTTCGTTGATTACCTCGAACTCGGAATCGACCTTGGGGAGTTTGGCTTCGTTGAGGCTCAGCTTGGCGACGCGGCTTTCGTAGTAGATCGGGACCGTGGCCTTGTCGATGACCGCTTGCTGGATGTCGTAGACCGAGACTTACTCGCCGAAGACGGCCCGCGTGTTGGCGTCGTTCTGTTCGATGGGAGTCCCGGTGAAGCCGATGAATGAGGCGTTCGGCAGGGCGTCCCGCACGTTGCTGGCCAGGACGTCGCCGAGAATTCGCTCAAAGGCTTCGTCGTCAGTCCACTGCACCATCGCGGTTTTGGGAGTCACCGTAATTTGGGGGAACACCGTTCAAGCATACAATTCAAACGACGATCAAAAACCGAACTCGCCCAAACGCTAACATGCGGAGACTTCCAATGAGCGATTTGACGCTCTCGTTGCTTCGGCAAAAGCCCTCCCGGCTTGTGAAGCGGTGGTGAACGAGAATGGCGAAGATCACCGATCTGTTGGTCGCCGAGCACGGAACGCCGTCGCTCGGCAACTTTCGCGATCCGGTCAAGGAGATCTTCTATATCGTCCTATCGGCGAGAACGACCGAGTCGCTCTACAAGCAGGCTCACAAGCGCCTGTGGAGTCAGTTTCCAAGCCTTGAGGAGATTGCCAAAGCACCCTTGGCACGCTTGCGAAACTGTGTAGCAACTGCCGGTCTTGGAAAAAAGCGAGCGGCGCAGATCAAGGTGATCGCTTCAAAACTGCTTTCCGAGTTTGGCCCCCGACCGGCCATCAAACTGCGACGGCTTTCCGCGGAAGGAGCCTACGCCGCTCTGCGAAGTCTGCCGGGCGTGGGACCGAAGTCTGCGCTTTGCGTGTTGATGTACAGCCTCGGATTCGACGTTTTCCCCGTCGATGCCCACGTCCAGCGGGTTCTGCGTCGAATTGGTTTGATCGGAGCCGGAGCCAAGCACTATCACGCACAAGACCTGCCTCCGGGATTTGTGCCGTCGGAACGCAGTAAAGAATTACATGTGGCGCTGGTCATTCATGGTCGTCGCGTTTGCAAACCACGAGCGCCCCTTTGCAACGAATGCGTCATCAAGAGTATTTGCAAGACAGGCCGTGTGGCACAAAGGTGATGCCTACGGAATGCGTACAAACGTTGGATATCGCCTGTAATTTTTCAAGTAAGCCGCCAACAGGGAGAGCGACATATTCTCATCTTCGTCGAATCTGAACGGAATCTCGTTATGGATGTCGTCCGGTTTGTGATTCAAAGTGATGAGACCATCGATGTGGTTTCGCTCTTTCGCCGAAACATCGGGCAGGCATAACTCCTGAACTTCGCTCCAATGCGACGCACGAAATGGCCATTCCGCAAATATGCGGTCGCTGCTTATCCTCTGCACAAGTTCCTTGTCAGCTATAACGGAAGTCACCGTCAACATCTGATGTTCGCCGTCTCGATATCGAAATGCCCCCAACGGAATTACTTGAAGCCCGGCTCCCTCGACTCCTTTCAGTGCTGCGATCTTGACTGACTCAGCAAGGAACCCTGCAAACGCATCGGACTCCAAGTGCGAAGGTGAGATGTCTTCGGTCGGCAGATATTCGCCAAGTTGGGTCTTCAGATTCTCGATGCAGATTGCCTCGTAGTCGGAATCGGTTAGTGCAAAAGAACGCTCCGGTCCTGCACCACCCTCATTGAGACTTGAGGCGACAATGCTCGAAAGATAGGTGTCGAAGTCCTTGTGCGTTGGCGATTCCGGGTCTCGCAGGTAGGAATCGAAATCCTTCTTAGTGAGAACGCTCGCTCGCCGTCGATAGGATTGCGAGTTGGCATTGAGCGTGATCTTCGCAACATCGCCCGACGAAAGTTTGGAAACAAGCTGACGAAACTCTCCGAGTTGCTTGCCGCGTTTATTGGCTTCAGTGAAGTCCAACCAGACCACAAAACACTTGTCAGAGTGCTCTGCGGCCAACCGATCGAATCTGTCGACAAAGACTCCGCTCTTTTGTTTCAAACACTCGATGAACCCGAGGCGGTTGAATTCTTGACGCTTCCAAGTCGTCTTGTCGTTTTCGATCGAGATCATGTGCTCAATCGCGAAGCGGTCATTGATTTGCTTGAAGTCTTCGAGGAATCGTCCTCCCATCGCGGCGTACAGGTACTTGGATGGACCATTCCAGACGCGAACGAAGTCGAGGATGTCGAGGAACAGTTGGCGCTCGACAAATTTGTTCGGGCGAAGTTGATAGGGTACGTCTTGACCGCTCACTGGAGTCCCCTCTTGGCGCGTTTCAGGGACTCATCAAAACATCGCCTGCCGACATCAGACCGATCATGCTCTCGGTCATCGAAGTAGTGTTCCGCAACCAACTCGATGTCCTTTTGATCGGCGGCAAAGCAAATTCGTCGCTGCTTCTGTTTTTCTTCCGGGGTGGGCAAATCGGGTGAGTAGTAGCTCAACTCTTTGTGCGTACGCCCCTTTGTCAACGTTCCGGCTTTCGCCAACTTCACGATCTCCGCAGGTCGTCGGCTTTGAAGTGTGCTGAATGCTTCCTGTGTCGCCTCTTCATTTTTCTTCCAGCGATTGGTGAACGATGTAAACTTTTTCAAACCCTCCCGCATGTAATTCAGGACGAGGTGATAAATCTCGGACGACGTGTCGATCCCTCGCTTGGTCGTATTCAGTGGGAGATTCATCGAATTCGTACTGCGAAAGGAGACGACTCCCGCGATCGAAATGAATTGGTTGTGGTATCCAGGCGTCACGCCCTTCGTTCCCCAACCGGTTTTAGATGTCTTGTCGTTGAACAAGACCACTCGGTTGTTGCAGATCACGGTCCAACCGGCATTCTCACGGGAACTCGCGACGAGTTCCTCATCCTCCAGTTCGGCTTCGGTAGCCAATGGTCTGTAGAAGCCGACTACGAGATCGACCTGAATATCGCCGACCTTGCCGGTGAGGACGTATGGTTCGACCGCTGGTCCGCGTGTCGCTCCAAAAGTTTCCGGTGCCAGAAGTTTCAGACTCACGGGCTTGATCCGCGTTCCATTCAGCGTGACGGCGAATCCTCGTTCCAGAATCAATGCGTAGTGCCGCGAGATTTCCTTTTCGAGGTCTGCTAGGAACGGCGACTTGTCGTTGTCGAACTGGCGGCCGATTCCGTAATTCAGTTGAGTGACGGTGATCTTCGTTCCGTTGTCTGGCAAGCGTTTGCCGACGCGGACAAGTTCCAGTTGCCACGGATTCTTTGAGTTGTCTACTTGATCGGAATCCGATGGCTCGTCGTCGAGCCACTCGGGTGGAATCTCAACTTTGTATGGACCGGAATCGGGCTGCGAAACCACGACCGAATGCCGGCCCATTTTGAAAATGGCTCGCTTCATGCCAATGCCGTACATCCCGACTGTCTCGATATCCGAATCTCTGGTGAAATCTGTGCGGCCGAGCATGAATGCGCTTTTCTCGGCGATGTCCTGAGGAATACCTCCGCAGTTATCCCAAATCTCGAAGCCATCTGGCGTCGCCTGAATCTTGGCCCAATACCCTTTGTACGGACTGCCGTTCTTCGAAGGCGTCTTAAGACGTTTCAACTCACGGACAACGCCATCAACGCAATTGTCGAGCAAGTCGAGGATCGCATCGGCCAAGTCGATATCCCTCGTCAGCATTCGGACGAAGAACGCCTTTGTTGGACCGGCCTTGATCGGTTTATTCGTGGACATAGATCAGACTCTTAGTGATTCGGTGATTTGTTGTGCGACAGCCTTGGCAAGCAGTGGTGGCACGGAGTTGCCGATTTGCCGGAAGTCATGCCAGCGTGTACCGTGAAAGTGGAACCAATCTGGAAACGAATGCAGCCGAGCCCCTTCACGCGCAGAGATGCACCTGGGCATCTTGGGATGAATCGGACGGGGGGCCGTATGGCTGCCGTGATCGGCTCCGGTTCCCGCTCGAATGGTCGGTGCCACGTCATCCCACGAAAGTCGAATGTATCGGCTCACCGGTTCGGAAGCGCCCGGCTCGGTCTTGGAGAACCGGCGAACGGTTTCTGTCGAATGCGTCGTGCGAAGGCAGCCCGTGAGGCTGACACCGTTGGTCGATCGTTTCTTGAGTCGGTCGTGTGGGTCAGTGGCGGAACCACGCATCAGGCAGGCATAGGGGTTCGATGTCTTCCGCAGCGTTCCTTCGAAAACGTCGCACTCAAACAGGTGTTCGTAATCTTCAAGGACGGGTAGATCAGCGATTGCATCTTTCACGACCGGATGGAACTCATTGCCAATTGAATCACGACAGCCCCTCGGCTCAGGGTATTCGAGCGGTGCCACATCTTTGCGCGAGCCGAGGATAAACGTTCGCCAGCGGCGTTGAGGGACGCCGTAGTCCGAAGCGTTGAGAGCGCGGATCGGTTCGACCACTCTGTAACCGGCCAACTTGATTCGTCGCAGAAAGGAATCGAGGATCGGTCGGGAATTGGGGGACAATAATCCCTTCACATTTTCCATCACGAAATACTTCGGACGAAGCTGTCTCACGAGGCGAGCGAAGTCGTAAACCAACAGATTTCGTTCGTCATTTATGTCCTGCCGGCCACCGAACGAAAACCCTTGGCATGGTGGGCCGCCAAAAACGACGTCGATTTCGGTTCGATTCAAATTCGCTAGTTTTCGAAGTGAATCGCCTGTCTCGCGTGAAAGATCGACGGGGAAGGCCAAAGTCCCTGGAAAATTCTTTTGATGTGTAGCGACGTTAAATCCTTCAAGGTCGAAGGCCGCGACCACATCAAAGCCTGCTTGCTCGAAGCCGAGCGTCATTCCGCCCGCCCCGCAAAACAGTTCAATGGATGTCGGTCGAAACTGTTTCATGTCTGCTCACACGCGTTTCGTAGTTTTTGACGCCAACTCGAACAAGATCGGCCGGTTTGCCGCTCCGACTTAACCACCGAAGCCGTTCGGCGACAAGTGGTGGATGAATCGTTGCATCCAGCATCCAGGCAAAGTTGGCGTTCCCGTTGGGCGGCAGATCATACGTCACCGCACGTCCTCGTCGCTGCGGTGCCAGTCCGAATCGTTGAACGGCGGATTGGCCAGCACGTAATCGGCCTTGAGGTCTTTGTGCAGGTCGCGGCGGAACGTATCGGCGTACACGGGGCCGAGGTCCCCTTCAATGCCACGAATGGCCAGGTTCATCATCGCCAGCCGCCACGTCGTCGAGTTGGACTCCTGCCCGTGGACCGCGATGTCGCCGATCCGCCCGCCATGTTCTTCGACGAACTTTTCGCTCTGCTAGAACATGCCGGCCAAACCGCAGCACGGATCGTAGACGCGCCCCTTGTACGGCGCGAGCATCTCGACCAGCACGCGGACCACGCAACGCGGCGTGTAGAACTGCCCGCCGTTCTTCCCTTCGGCACTGGCGAACTGCGTTAGGAAAATCTTCCGACAGGCGACCCAGGAAATCAGAAAAATCTTCGAGCGGTTCTCGGCAGAGCCCAGTTTGATCGTGCCGTTCTTCGGCTCCTTTGGACGTCGCTGTTTTCGCCTTTGACAGGTCTGATGAGTCTTCCGCGTGGCTAGGTTCAAAGGGTGACAATTCAGTCGATCATGCAGACTCCAATAGAAATCAATGATGTGGCCACTCACCGATTGAGTAACACCGCATACGCGAAGCTCCCCGCGAGCTATTGGGCAACGTCGAATAGAAACCGAGTCGCATCGTGCGGTGGGAGACTGGCTGCCGCGTTTCAGCGTTACTTCTTCGCCTTCGGGCCGACGAGTTCGATGAAATTGCCGTCGGGATCTTTGTAGAGACCGAGGAAGCGGTCGCCAGGGATTTCGACGAGGCCCTTGCCGAGCGGCATGGTGCCGTAGGCGATCATGCGCATGTTGGCGACGGTGATGTCTTTGACGAAGAACGTCGTGTAGCGCATCCCGTAAGTGGAATGGATGAATGACTGATCGGCTTTCTTGCCGGGGGCTTTCTTGAAGTCCATCAGTTTGACCTTGGTCGCTTTGTCCCCTTCGCCAGCGACGAGCACGTGGACGTGCAATGGTTGGTTGTCGGTGAGACCAGAGTCTTTACCGAAGTCAGCGGTGACATCGAAGCCCGCGAGTTCTGTAAGGCCGACCGCTTGCGTGTAGAAATCGACTGAGCGTTCAGCGTCGCTGCAAATGATTCCGAAATCGACAATCGTCGACGTGAAATCGCCCGGCTTCGCGGGAGCAGGTTTGTCTTTGGCTCCCGCCGCGACAAATCCCAACAAGGAGGCAAGACAAACCAGTCCGAAAGTTGATCGTCGTGAAATCATTCGCATGAGCTTTCCTTTGCGAGGCGAGAAGTATCGTGAAGAAATGCCAACGGCACGGTTCGCGGAGGAGTATATCGCAACAGCCAGCGACTGCATCTCGCACGATCTTTTTGCCTGTGGTATGCAACCAGGAATCATCCCAGCTAGCATGAGGTCGATTGTTGGTGTCATGACTCAAAGTCTGTTGAAACCACCCTTCAAAACCATCTCCATTTGAACTCATCGTTTCATTCATCGTATTGCACGTCGAGGATCACTGTGTCGGAACCCAGCCAAGTATCGCCGCCCGAAGATTCGCAGACTGAAGAGATCAAGAACGACTCAGCCACCGCACTGGTTTCGACGGATTCGTCAGCGGGTGCAGTTGTGGGCGGGGGCATTGCGGCCGAGAGTGGAACAAGTGTTGAACCGGCAACCAGCGCGAACGAAGCGACGAACGCGAATGTCGGCGAAGCAACCGATGAAGGGCTGCCGGAATGGGAACCGTTGTCGCCGGAGATTGTCGAAGACGAAGCGATTCGCGGCGACTTCATGTTGCGGTGCGCGGTCATTTTGTTGGCATTGATGATCGGTTGCCGACAGATAGTCGAGTCCGCCACGTTGCTACACGTGAAGACTGGAAAGTATCTGGCCTCTCATGGTTTTTGGCCTCCAGCGAACGATGTCTTCTCATCGACGGCGACCGAACATCGCTGGGTTAATCTTTCATGGCTTTGGGACTTGGTCTCAAGTAGTGCATTTGCAATTGGTGAAGGAATCGGTCTTTCATTGCTGACGGCTGTTGTCGTGGTAATGACTTGGTGGATGCTGGCAAAGACCAGCCGTGAAAATGTCTCGTCATGGTGGGGGTCGGTGCTGGGGGCGGGCACATTGCTGGCGTGTCACTCGCATTTTTCAGGACAGCCGGAAACGGTGACACTGTTGGGCATGACCGCGCTTCTGTGGCGACTGCAATCGTGGCGGCAATCGTCAACAGAGATCGGCTCAGACATTTCCGCAGCGGGAATCGCTCGCCCTGTTTCGTTGTGGCCGCTGGTTCCATTGTTTGCATTGTGGAGCAATCTCGACAGTCGGATGTTTTTGGGACTGTTAGCACTGTTGGTGTGGGGTATCGGTGAAACGTTGGGCAGCGGCATTGGTCGTGGATGTCTTTCAGGCTTGCCGCGGAAGCGGTTTTGGACGGTGTTTGTTGCGTGTCTGGTAGCCAGTCTGCTGAACCCGTTTGGTTGGCATTCGCTGTTGTCACCGATCGTTCTTTATGGCACGGAATATCCCGCCTTGCGGAGTTACGTGGGGCTGTCGCCGACAACGGATGAACTGCGAGCCTTTTCGATGTGGACTCCGGCAGTGTGGTCCTTGTGGACGCTGCCATTATTGAGCGGCCTCATCGTGCTCGTTGCGGCGGTGGTGAGCATGATCTTGAATGCTCGCAAAGTGAGTTTGGGTGACGTGCTGCTGTTTGTCGGTATGGGGTTTTTGGCTTGCGTTGCCATCAACGAGTTGGCGGTGGTCAGTATCGTTGCCTGCGTGATTGCCACGCTGAACGGCCAGCAGTGGTATCAGTTGAATTGCCGCCAAACGTATTCGATTGAGACTCGCGAGTTGTTACTGACTCGCGGCGGTCGAGCGATCACGGTCTGTGCCTTCTTTTTGTTGGCGGTCATGGCTGTGAATCAGTCGTTGTTTGGAGTTGACGGCAAGCGCATCGGATTGGGTCTTTCGACACCTCTGCGATCCATGATTGATGACTATCGCGCAGCGGTGGTCGATGGTCTTGACGACCGTCCGTTTAATCTGACCCCGAAGCAAGGAGACATTTTGATTTGGCTCGATCAGAAGCCGTTCGTCGATAGTCGCCTGGCACTGTTTGCGGGAGTGGGTGACGACGACTTGCTGGCGCTGCATGATCGAACTCGCCGTTCGATGGCACCGCCGACAGTTGCGACCAAGGAGGATGATTCCGCATCGGCAGCCACCCAGAAGTCGGGAGCAAAGGATAAAGGGAGTGAATCTCAAACCACGAATCCGACGGCGAGCGATTCAGCTAACGGAGAAATGTGGAAGCAGACGTTCGACCGCTTTCATCTGACGCACGCGATGCCGCGCATGGTCGGCGTGCGACCGGTGACCTATTTCCGATTGTTGACCTCGCCCGATTGGCAATTAACTCACTTGGGGGCGACTTGTGCGGTGTTCTATCGTCAGCAGACATCGTCAGAAGAAAACAAGAAATATCTGACCGACCATCGCATCAACTTTGTGAAGACTGTGTTTGAGACCGATTCACCGAACGCCTCGCCACGCACCGATTGGCCGCGTCCTCGAACCGCGTTTCAACGCTATGTCTCGCCACCCGAAAAACGAATTCCCAATTTGGTGCAAGAGGCGGAAAACCTCTTGTTGCATTTGAACGCGGTGGCTTCCGGTCAATTGAACGTCGAACAACCCGTTGCGGTCGCGATGGCTTTGCTGGCGATCCGGAAGGCAAACGAAGGGCTTGGTGAAGTTCCCGATCAAGCGTTGGCGTTTCAGATCTTGGGGGAGACTTATTCGTTCTTGTCGCGATTGGAGTCGAACATCTTGCGCGAGCAAGGGGCGAACTTGCCGAATGAACTGCGGTTCAATCAGGCATTGGCCGCTTATCACCAAGCGATCTTGTTGGAACCGAATCACCCTGGCCTGCGATTCGGATTCATGCTGCTGTTGCAGCAGTTCAATCGAATCGACTTGGCGTTGCGTGAGGCGACCGAGTTTGAACGGCTGTCTGTCAGCTTGGGGGACGATGATCCTGCGTCTGATGAATTGCTCAATCGCGTCATTCCGCTGAAGGAACAATGGACAAGTCGACAAGAAGTCCTGAGTGAGCAAATTGAAAAGGCGCTTGAAGGAGGAGCTAGTCCGATTGAATTGGCTCAGCAGGTCTATCAAGGAGGCTTTGTGCTGGAGGCTCTCAAACTGCTCGACAGCGATCTGGTGGGAGTGCGTGAGTCACCACCAGCGAATGCCCTTCGAGGATTGTTGTTGTTTGAGTCGGGGCAGCTTGAAACGGCGTATTCGCAGTTTGAATTTGAATCGGCCAACAACTTTGCAGCGTGGCGATCACCTGCATCTTTTTGCCGTTTGGCTCACGGTGAATACGACCAAGCAATTACCTTGTGGAAGCAACAAATCGAATTCGGACAACAATCGGTGGCCAACAATTTGGTGTTGTCCTTGCCGCTGATTCAATCTCCGCTACACGTCGCGGGATACGCAAATGTCTGGCCCGTGCAGCATGCCGCGTCTGTCGGTGATGCGCTTTACCGTTGGCGTGAGGAGCAAACTCAATTGCTCTGGAATACCGCGATGATGCAACTTGAAAGCGGAAAGTCACGTATCGCCGCAAAAACACTGAATGGCCTACTCGAAATCAATCCTGACACGCACCTACGCCCGCTCTTGAGGTTCTACTTGTTCGTGTTGACTCAGACTGAGATCGATCCAGAACCTCCTTCAGAGTGGATTCCGATCGAAGCCGACATGTTTGCACCGGAGAGTGAGTAGTCACGATATCGTCCGGTTCCAACCTCACCGTAGCCGATCTCGCTACGGCAGTTCATGCACAGTGAGAGATTTATGCCGTTTCCGCAATTCGACCGCAGCCAACTTAATATCCTGCCGCTAGGTGATCGCATTCACGATTTGCGGCGTGAAGCGATTCTCAACCAGCCGGGCTCACCGAGAGTGTCGTTTGAGCATCCCGCGATTCCAGTGTTGGCCGAGCGGATCGTTGAGGCCAAGAAAAATCGTCGGTCAATTATCTTGCTCTGTGGTGCACATGTTTTGCGAGCAGGAAATGCTCCGTTGTTGATCGACTTAATGCAGCGTGGCTTGATTACGCACCTCGGTTTCAATGGTGCGGGAGCGATTCACGATTTTGAATTGGCGATGATTGGACAGACGTGTGAAAGCGTGGCGAAGTACGTCAGTGAAGGACAATTCGGTTTGTGGCGTGAAACAGGCAAGCTCAATGAGGCGGTCAAAGCGGGGCATCGTGACGGACTTGGTTTCGGTGAATCGGTCGGTCGCATGATCGAAGAAGAAAACTTTCCCTTTCGAGAGACGAGCGTCTTCGCTGCTGGATACCGGCTTGGAGTTCCGGTCACCGCGCATGTTTGCATCGGACAAGACATCGTTCACGAGCATCCGAACTTCGACGGTGCTGCCGCCGGAGCGACTTCTTACACCGACTTCCTGATCTTCACTCAATCGGTGATGGATCTTGAAGGTGGTGTGTTCCTCAACATCGGCTCGGCGGTAATGGGCCCGGAAGTTTATCTGAAGGCGCTCGCGATGGCTCGGAACGTCGCACACCCGCGTGGCGAAAAAATCTGCCACTTCACGACTGCGGTCTTCGATCTGCCAAGCCTCGGCGATGACCTCTCGCAGGAAGCTCCGAAGAACGATCCTCGCTACTACTTCCGCCCATTCAAGACAATTCTGGTCCGCACCGTCGCCGACGGCGGCCAAAGCTTCTACGTTCAAGGGGATCACAAGGCGACGGTCCCAGCGCTGCATGAGGCGGTGATGCGGAAAGTTGTCAGTGGTTTGTAGTCCGTTGTATGGATATGGCATGAGCGACAATTCGTTGATGGCGACCAAGCCTACGGGACGACCTGAGCGTCACTGGAGTCGGGGATGGACCAGAAGTGTGTTGTACGTGGTCTATCTGGCGGTGCTCGCCTGGTTGGGGGTGAAGCTGCTGTGGTGGATTCTCTTTGATGTGCCGATCAGTCAAACGCCGAACGCGGACACGGTTTGGGAGAACTATTACCCGGAGTTGTGGAAGTCTGGGGCCATCGAGAGTCATCCCATGACGGACGATGCGACGTTGGATGTGCTGCTGTTAGGAGGATCGGTGTTGCAGCAAGTGGCGCAGAAATTTGAATCGGAACTGAGTGCCATGTCTGCAAGCCCCGTGCGAGTGTTTTCGTTGGCCACCTCGTCTCACACGTCGCGCGATTCCAGAAACAAGTCCTGGCGTTTGCGAGACAAGCCCTTTGATTGGATCGTGTTTTATCATGGCATTAACGATGTGCGCATGAATTGTTGCAGCACTTCGGAGTTCCGGCAGGATTACTCTCACTGTGCGTGGTACGACGCCTTTTCGCGGCGTCTGCAGGCGGGTCGTTTGACGCTCTCGAGTCTGGCGGTCGATCATTTATGGTCCAAAGCGATTGAGCTAGGACCGCCGAATCCTGCGCAGCTCGATTGGGGTGACGAGTTGAAAACGCCTCCGGCGTTCCGCGACAACGTAGCGGCCAACCAACGCCCCGGACAGCGCGTGATCTTGGCGACCTTCGCGTGTTACATCCCAGAAAATTACTCGCGCGACCGACTTCGAAATCATGAACTCGATTATGGTCACGGTCAGTTTGAGTTGGCGGCAGAACTCTGGGGTAAGCCAGTCAACGTCATCGCGGGAATCAACGCGCATAACCAACAAGTTCGTGAGGTTGCCTCAGAATACCCCAACACGTTACTGGTCGAATTAGCTCTGGAGATTCCGCACAGCGTCGAGAACTTCAGTGACCCCTGCCATTTGACCGATCGAGGTTGTGAACTGTTTGTGTCACGGTTGTTGGCTGCCGTTCAACCTTTGCGCTCCACGAAACAAGCCTCCGATACAGTAGGGCGGCGACGCCGCAAAGCAAAGTAGCCGAGTCACTCCGTGACTCGAAGGTTCCGGTCACGGAGAGCCTGTGAATCAATTGATTTTCCACGTTTTTGCGGACGTCATTTCAGTTAAGCTCACCGCCGATCGTCGATCCTGAGTGATCCTATGCGATCGTTTTTAGTGACTTGGAGCGGGATTCGATTGATTCACAAAATCGGAGTGACCGGTCTATTTTGCTCGCGCCCTGACAATGAGTTTGACCTTAACAATCCAGGCACCATCAAGTAGCAGCTATGACACCACATCGCCTGACCGAACTGATTGACCGATTTGCCTCACGTCGCATTGTCGTGATCGGGGACTTTTTTCTCGATAAGTATCTCGAAGTCGACCACGATCTCGATGAGCCTTCGTTTGAAACGGGCTTGAATGCGAATCAAGTCGTCGCGATTCGCCGTTTTGCCGGAGCGGCGGGGACTGTCGTCAATAATCTCGCAGCGCTCGGTTGCAAAACGCTGCACGCAATTGGAGCGGTCGGGAACGACGGCGAGGCTCATGACTTGCGAGGTTGCTTGAAAAACATCGGCTGCTCGACCGACGGTTTGCTGACTAGTGGTGAGATCATGACGCCGACGTATCTCAAGCCGCGTGATATGCGAGATCCGAGTCTCACAGGCGAACATGAGCGATACGACACTAAGAACCGCCTTCCGACGCCACACGCGTTGATTGACGACGTGCTCAAGGCGTTCGATCGCATCCTCTCGCAAGTCGATGCTGTGATCGTGGTCGATCAAGTCGTCGACGATGACTGTGGCATCATCACTACTTCGATGCGAGAGGCTTTGGCTGAACGAGCGGCACAAAATCCTCATGTGTTGTTTTGGGCCGACAGCCGAAATCACGTTCACGATTTTCGGCACATGATCATTAAGCCGAATCAATTTGAAGCGGTGCATCATGTGAATCCGCTGCCGGAAGAACGAATCGAAATTGATCGATTGCGAGCGGCGATCCCCGTCTTGAAAGCAAAGACTCACGTTCCTGTTTGCGTGACGCTCGGCGAACGCGGCATGTTCGTCAGCGATCCCGAGCTGACTCACGTACCCGGTGTGAAGGTTCCCGGCCCGATCGACCCGACCGGTGCGGGAGACAGTGCAACTGCCGGAGCGGTGATCGCGCTGGCGTCCGGCGCCTCGCTGGCGGAAGCCGCACTCGTGGGTAACCTGGTCGCATCCATTACCGTTCAACAACTCGCAGCCACGGGAACTGCTCGACCTGATGAGCTTCCGCCGCGCTTGGAGTTGTGGCGACAGCAGCAGCTCGGTCTGAAATTGTAGAACAGGCAACTCGCCTGTTTCTTTTAACGCTAGATGTCTGTCAGGCGGGCCGCCGGACCTACGGTGTCACTTCGCAACCAAGCTCTTCTTCCAGTCGCTGTAGACGATACTTTCTCGATAGCGGCTGAAGGGGCGGCCGGCACCGACGGTTAGGAATTGGATGCCTGTCTTTGATCCGGAAAGCCCCAACTCCGATTGAGTTGCGAGAGCGAATTCAGAAGCACGCATCCGATGACTCGATGATTTGTTTTGACGCTTTCCTTCAAACACAATCTGCTTGGCAATCGAACCCTTGTCTTCGATTCCCCAGTATTTGCCGAAGCTCTTCGCGTCGATGATGCTCGCTACCGGACGACCGCTTGATCCGAGCCACTTCGACACGCCATAGACATTGTCATTTCCCTGCCAAGTGCGGTCATTCTTACTGTTTTCAGCAGTCAGAAACGAGCCGCCGATCCAATCGGTCTTCAACAGGCTGTTTTCGACAGTCACGCTAACAGGCGTCGCGACGTTGGGTGTGTGAATCACGTTCGTCCCTTGCAGCGTGCAATTTCTCAGCGTCAGTGCGGTCGATGCATCTTTCGCCATAGTGTGCTTGACGATTGCGACGCAGTGATCACTGAAGAGCAAACTGTTATCGGCGTCAATCGTCTGTTGTCCGGTTGCGGCCACTTCGATCGCCGCTCGCCCGCCGCCGAGCAAGCAGTTTCGCATCTGCACTTGCGACGGTTCAGTCACTTCGACCAACGCAACCCCTTTGCGCCCTTCTTCAGTGATTGAGCAATTCAACATTCGCAGAGAGCCACCCGCGACTCGCACTGCACACCAAGAAATATTTGCGGTTCCTTCAGGGGCATCGAAGTCCAGCTTCAATCCTTCCAGAGTGACGTTTGCGTTCGCCACCTTCAGCATGTAGCGAGTCTCCGGGTCTTTTTCCGGTCGTGCTCGCAAGCCGCGCGAATCCAACCCGACGTCATACACGAACGTCGGCAGATATCCATAACCCGCTTCGATTGTCAGGTTTTTATCGATGATTACATGCGGCAGTTTAAACGGGCCGTCTCCTTCGATGCGCAGCGTCTCGCCAGGCAGAGCCGCTTTCAACGCTTCGTCGATTGTCCCGAAACGCGGCTTGTCCGCCCGATTCACGAACACGAACGCCTTCTCCGGCTCACCTTCGAGTAGACGCGAAATATCGCTACCGAGATTCGCTTTGCGCAAGAAGAGGACCGCGAATGCCGTTTGCGAAAGCCCCTTGTCGTTGTGTTCTTCGGGCCATGAGCCGTCCATCTTTTGAGTCTTCAGCAGTACGTCTGAGTTCTTCGCGAACCAGTCGACTCCACCGAACTTTTCGAGGCCGAGCATGACACCCAAGCGTTCGATCGACCACAAGAAGTACCGCGCGGTATCGCCCCCTTGGACGAATCGCCCCGCTTGTTCCAGCCCTTTTGCAAAGATCGGATCGGTCATCAACGTGTTGCTGGCATCTGACTTTCCTGCCCCAGTATTGTCAGTAGCCGTCTTGTCTCCTGTTGCCAAAAGAGCCTTCTTTTCATCGTCGAGCTTCTTCGTCGCACCCGATGCCCCGCCAGCAGCCGGCTTCTTGGAGCCGACCGTCCCAGGCTTTGATTTGTCCTCTCCTGCAATTTCACGCTCTTCAATTTGCTTGCGTAATTTGTTCGCTCGCGCGGCAGTCAAACAGAACAGCCCGGCGAACGTCATCGCGCTTCCCGATGGGTTCGTCACGGTGGTCTCACCTTGCTTCGCCGGAGCAACGGTATACGGCCAACCGCCGTCACTGTTTTGAGTCGCCTTAAAACGTTGCGCGACGGCGGCCATTGGTTGATCGATATCAATGCCTGATCGCGACGCAGTCCACAGACCAAGGACTGCCAGTTGCGTGCAGCTATTGTCACCGAATCCTTCCGGCGGCTTCGGACGAGTTTCGGGGTTCGTCAAGATCGACGACGTCACCTTGGCCGGACAGGTATAAGTCCAACCGCCAGCGGTGTTCTGTCCGGCAATCAATCTCGCACCCAAGTCGCGAATGACCGACTTATTACTGTGCTCGTCTAGACGAGAGAGCAGTACGATGGCTAGCGAGATGTCGTATGTCGAACCAAGTTCCTTCGTATTCTTTTTAACGTACCGATGCCCCTTCTCGATCATCGGATCAAACTGCGAAACGCCGTTCTCTACGAGCGCTAGTGTACACAGCGATGTGATTCCCACGTCATGTCCGGGGAACTCCCAGTTCCCGTCGGAGAGCTGCTTCGACTTAAGGAACTCTACCCCTTTCAGCCGAGCTTCCGTCAGCTTCGAGTCATCAACACTCTGAGCCACTAAAACCTGTGGCAGCCAACAGGCCGCCGTCAGGCAGATCGAAAAAAGAGTTTTCCGCATCATGGTTTTCAATCTCCGGATATTCAGAGAAACGCGAGACGCAACGAAACTTCAAGAACAACATAACCCCTCCGAGCTTGCCTCGGTGGCAACGGGCTTTTGCACTACGGAAAAAGTCGCTTGGAGTAATACAAAAGCCTGCGAAACACCGTGATCCTCCGGGTGCCTGGCTCGGGGGAAGCTGGAAATCAACTCAGAACACGGAATATCAATCACTTCGCAAGCGGCAGAAACTTCACGCAGACCGGCATCGGCACTTCGATACTGGAGCCTGTGGGTTCCAGTTTGCCGGTGACTTGATCGACTTTGAAAACGACCACGCTGTCGCCGTCTTGATTAGCAACCAGCAAATAGTTTCCAGTCGGATCAATGTTGAAGTTACGTGGCGTCTTGATGCCCAGCCCTTGATGGCCAACAGAGGTCAGCTTGCCGGTGCTTTGATCAATTGCAAAAGCCGCGATGCTGTGATGTCCGCGATTCGAGCCGTACAAGAATTTGCCGCTGGGATGCACGACCACTTCGGCAGTCGAAATTCCTTTGCGATCGGTCACTTCATCAGGAAGAGTCGTGATTGTCTGCAAAGTGTTGAGGCTGCCTTTGTCTGCGTCGTACTGAAACGCGGTGACGGTTAGCGACATCTCGTTGATCACGTATGCGAACTTGCCAGTCGGATGAAACGCAAAATGCCGAGGCCCGGATCCTGGAGCAACTTTTGCCGCGGCGGGATCATTGGGCGTGATCGAGCCTTTCGCCGCGTCGAAGCGATAAACCTGCACGGTGTCTAAGCCCAAATCAGCCACAAATGCGAAGCGATTCTTCGCATCTACGTTGACCGAGTGTGCGTGCGGAGCTTCTTGCCGTCCCTTATCGACGCTCGTTCCTTTGTGTTGAACGAAGCTCGATGCCTCCGCGATCGTTCCGTCCGCTTTAATTGGCAGAACGGCCACACTGCCGCCGCCGTAATTTGCCACCAGTACGTTTTTCCCTTCGCGATCGACAACAACATGACACGGGCCTGCACCAACGGAAGACTGTTGATTGAGCAGTTTGAGATTTCCGGTTGCCGCATCAATCGCAAATGCATTTACGGCACCCGCTTTTTTGCCACCGAAGTCGCTGATCTCACCGACCGAGTAGAGGAATTTTTCGTTGGGAGCGATTGCCAAGAACGACGGGCTCGTCGCCTCTCCTGCGAGCACCGGTGGCGACAACTTGCCTGTCGCAAGATCGAGTTCACTGCGATAAATCCCTTTGCTCACTTTGCCTGTGTACGTTCCAAAGTAGACACGTTGTTTCCCACTCGGTGCGTCAGCCGCATTCGAGGACGAAATCACGATGCCAAATAAACAGGCGACGCCAAACACTGCTCGAACAAAGCGGCTCATCACAGTTGCTCCTGAAAAGTATGAACGATGGAACCCACTGGGCTCCGTTATCTTCAGTCGCGATTGATTCTGCTAGTCCCACGGCGGAATGAAGAGCGTCGCGTGAAATAGAGCGTCGCGACTGATACAGTCCCTCCCCCACTCACCGCGTGAGTGGACTACTTTACTTTTTGCCGTGCGGGAGTCTTGATGTTCGTTGATCGTTATTCGATTGAATGCAAAGCCGGAGACGGCGGAAATGGTTGCGTGAGTTTTCGACGCGAAGCTCACATCGCATACGGTGGGCCGAACGGCGGCGATGGCGGCGACGGTGGTGACGTCATTGTTGTGGCAGATGAAAACGTCAACAGCCTGACTCACTTGGTGGGGCACAAGCACATGCATGCTGATCGTGGCGTGAACGGCCAAGGAACGTTGAAGACCGGGAAGAGCGGCGACCATTTGGAAATCCGAGTCCCACCGGGCACGCTGGTTCGAGACGCAGCGACGCAAGACATCTTGGCGGACCTGGATCAGCATGATGCACGCTACCTCGTGGCTAAGGGCGGTCATGGCGGTCGTGGCAACAAACGTTTTGCGACATCGACAAATCGAGCACCGCGCGAATTCGAACGGGGTGAACTCGGTGAGTCGCGAAAGATTATGCTTGATCTGAAGCTGATCGCTGACGTCGGACTGATCGGTAAACCCAACGCCGGGAAATCAACGCTGCTGAGCCGACTGACTCGCGCAACACCGGAAATCGCCGATTACCCATTTACGACCAAGTACCCGAACCTCGGCGTCGTGCGCATCGGCTACGACCGCCAGTTTGTACTCGCGGATATTCCTGGACTCATCGAAGGTGCTCACGCGGGGATCGGGTTGGGGCACGAATTTTTGCGTCACGTCGAACGAACAAAGATCCTCGTGCATCTCGTCGAACCGCTCCCCTCCGATCAGACCGATCCGCTGACGAATTATCGTTCGATTCGAGAAGAATTGCGGCTGTATGACGAGTCACTCGCCGAACGCCCGGAGTTGATCGTTGTGACAAAGTGCGAGCTTTCTGAAGCCGGTCCGATCGCCGAACAACTTGAAGCCGAGGTCGGACATCCGGTGCTGCGTCTTTCCGCCGTGACAGGCAAAGGTCTGCCCGATTTGATCAACCAAGTATTTGACCTGTTGAAAGAAATCAAAGCACATAGCTTGGCCGCCGCGGCAATTGCTGAGCCTGTTTGATTTCCTGTTTCCTGTTTTCGTAGCACGGTTTTCCAATCCGTGCGGTGAAACAACTATGGATGATGTCGCCACATCCGACTCGTTGATTGCTGACTCAAGGCAGCCGGAGATGACGCCGGGGCAGCTTAAGGCATTGATCAAGACCTCAGGCTTCGCGTTTCGTGGCTTTGATCAGACGAACTTGGGTAAATCGCCGGAGCTATTAGAACATCTCGTTTACGGCCCGACGGTCGAACGGCATCTGAGTGAGGCATCGGTGGTCACAGCCGAGTTGCTGGGACGTCCCGTCGATTTGGTCGCTCGCGTGCGTGAGCGTCGCGAAACGACTCTTGCCGAATATGGGGAAGCGATCTCCATGATTGTGGCTGTCGAGATGGCTCAACTCGAACTGCTTCGTGAGATGTTCGGTATTGCCTACGAATCGGCTCAATTGGCGATCGGCTACAGCCTTGGTGAAGTGAGCGCGTTGGTCGCATCTCGCGTCTTCAGTCTCGAAGCAGTACTGAGGCCGCTGCTGGTTTTGTCACCTGACATCATCGCTCAAGCGGCAGACGTCCGTATGGGGATCATCTTCTCACGCGGCCCAGTGCTCGACGTGGCGGCGGTCGAGCGACTTTGCTTAGAGATCACTCAACATGGTCGCGGGACGATTGCGATTTCATCGTACTTGTCGCCGAACACAGTCCTCGTGCTCGGCCAACAGGACACGCTCAATGAAATGAGGGCCGCGGTCAAAGGACGTTTTCCGAAGGGAGTTGTGCTCAAAGAAAACCCCGACAAGTGGCCGCCGATTCATACGCCGATCACGCGACAAAGACAGATTCCCGATCGAGCGGCTGTGATCATGGAGCGAGCTCCCGGTGGATTTGTCGTACCGCAACCATCAATTATTTCGTGCGTCACCGGCAAGGCGGACTACAATGATTTCAACAGCCGAGAGATCTTGAATCGTTGGGTCGACTACCCGCAGCGTTTGTGGGATGTTGTTGATCAAACAATTACGTCGGGCGTTGATTTGCTGGTTCACGTCGGTCCCACACCGAACATCATTCCTGCGACGATGCAGCGCATCAGCCTCAACGTGCAAACGCAACTAGCCGAAAAGTCGTGGCACGGGTTTGGCATGCGAGCGGTCTCACGCATGATTCGTGAACATCGTCCGTGGCTCACGAACATGCTCTCGCACCAAGCCAACCTGCTACGAGCACCGTTCATTCAAGAAATCATCTTGGAAGATTGGCTGCTCGTGCAGATGCCGTGAGACGAAATGTAGACGAGTCACTCCGCCTGCTTGACTCACACCGAGCGTTTTCTGGAAAACAAACTTCACAGCAAAGGCGTTTAGAACGCGAAGAACTCAGGAATAAGGCCATTTCCAAAGTCTCCTCGCACAATGATCATATAAAAATTGTGGCGTTCTTTGCGCCTTGGCGCTGAAGACTGTTACGTTTGAGTACTTGGTTGAGTATTTGAACTCATCTAAAACTCGCTGCCCGATTCGCTGCCGCTGATCGTGCTGATGCTGCCCCAAATGCCGTAGGGACTTTGTCGCCCCGGGTAGTTGATCTGAAACGTGGTCGCGTCAGGAACTTGGTTGGCATCACCTTCTGTATTGGTCACGGTAGAAAGCGTGCTGCTATTAATGTTTTCGTTGACGAACCGCACTGTGCCATCGCCCATCATGCAATGAACTCCTCCAGTATGTCGGCTGCTGGGAGTGATGATTGCGGGAACTCCAACCGCTCCGCTCACCGGACTTGAGGCCGCACAGGAGCATGAGTTCGGCGGATTGATAAATGTCACTCCAGAGTAATATAAGAATCCGGAAGCCCAACGTTCGCCGGGTAGACCTGTTAAGGAACTGCCCGTGAAATAGCCTTGAGAGCAACTCGCGCGACAGCCGTTGGCAGCGTTCGGGGCAGTGGTGGTCACGGTTGCAAACGTGGCGACTCTCCCCAGGGCATCTTTGGGGTTGCTCGGATTTCCCAAGTCACGTTCGGCCATAAAGACGGTGTTGCTCAAGCCATCTTGAACCTCGTTCGAACGGAGACAACTTCGCCAGGCGAACGGTCCCCGGTTTCGCATGCTCGGTGCGGTTGCCGATCCTGGCGTACCATCAATAGGCAACATCCCGGCATCGTTAGGCAGCCCAACAATCATGTCTCCCACGTTGAAGGCATAACTAGCATGAGCATGAAAGTCCGTGTTGATTGATCCAGCAGTTGTCCCATACAGCCCCAGGTTCGTACCTGTTCCAGCGATTTTTTGAGGCACCGTTGATGACGGACAAGTGAAGATGCTGAGTTCGCCACTGATCGCCACGTCGTGAAGACCAGCCGTGGGGTCACCACCCTGAGTCACTGATTGGTTGGCGATCTGCTGCCAAATGGGATCAAGTTCCATATACGGCAGTAACATTGCTCGCCCCGACAGCCGCCCAAAGTTGTGATCTGGTGAACCGACTTCCGTCCCACCGCTTAGCGGGCAAAAGCAGGTAAAGGTTCCCTCGTAGTGATACAGCGCAAGCCCCCATTGCTTGAGATTGTTTTTGCACTGTAGCCGCCGCGCGGCTTCTCGTGCGTTTTGCACGGCGGGTAACAATAAGCCAATGAGAATTGCGATGATGGCAATGACCACAAGGAGTTCAATCAAAGTAAAGCCGCGTTTCTTCAACATAGTCTGTTTCCTGGCAGAGATTGATCACTCTTTGTCGTGTCTGATCGGCGTGTGATGCCATAACCCCACGGCGTATTACCGTGCTAGAAACGAAAGGTCCAACGTGATTCCGACAAAATTCACCACTCCTTAACAAGCCCGCCATTGAGCGGGTTTGGTTGCTGTCAGACCCACGTTGATTGTCCATTAGGTTTGATAATGCAACGGGTCTATCAATCCTGCCTCAATAAATCCTCGACGGCGGAGTTGGCAGGAATCGCAGTGTCCGCAAGGCTGGCCGAGGCTGTCTGGGTCATAGCAACTGGTTGTCAGACCGTAATCGACACCCAAAGCCATTCCGCGTCGAATGATGTCTGCCTTCGAGAGCGAAATCAGCGGTGAGTGAATAACGAAACGCCCCGTTCGCTCGACTCCTGCTTTTGTTCCCAAGCGGGCGAGTTCAGCGAACTCTTTAATGAACTCCGGGCGGCAATCGGGGTAGCCGCTGTAGTCCACCGCATTGACTCCGATGAATAAATCGAACGCGCCGATCACTTCCGACCAACCGAGTGCCAGCGAGAGAAAAATCGTGTTACGCGCGGGAACGTAAGTGATCGGGATGCCGTTCGTCAGTTCGTCGTCGCTGCGATCCTTAGGGACGTCGATGTTGTCCGTCAGCGCAGAACCGCCGAACTGACGCAGATCAAGTTCAAAGATCTGATGCTGCTTGACCCCCATCGCCTGACAGACTCTGCGAGACGCTTCTAACTCAAACCGATGCCGCTGACCGTAATCAATCGACAAGGCGTACAAATCAAAGCCCTGCTGCTGGGCGATCGCTAACACCGTGGCCGAGTCTAATCCGCCGCTTACAAGGACGACTGCTTTTGCAGGTTTTTCTTTCAGGCTCATGACTGTCTCGTGAATAACAAATCGAACACTCAAACTGTCTCAATGGCGCACGAGTATGGTCCAGCAACTGGACGTCGGCTGCAACCGAAGCCTCGAATTGCGACTTGGAAAACTCACGCCTTCAATACGTTGTCCGTCTCAATCACGCTAGGATCACGTACCAAGCACTGCTGTCGCTGTCCTGCATGGCCTCCGTTGGGACTCCCTACTGGAAGCGTTCGCGCGTTGTTGACCTTGATTATTGTGGCGGTCGTCGTGACGAAAATAACGTTCGCACGCGAACTCGATGCCTTATGGATCGAAACGTTGTTGATTGCGATGGCTCATTACTTCACCTCGCGACGATTTGTCTCTCTGTCGCCAGATGTTTTGCATCGATTGGAGCAAGAAGGGGTTATCGAAAACGAGCGACAACCGTTGTACCTCCCGAAAAATTCCATCCGCACGATCATCGTTGGTGCTTTTGTTGGATTGGGAATCTATCTCTTTCGCGAACATCGACTCTTTGAAACTCAGGCGCTCGCACTTCTGAGCATGGTCTTTGCGTATCTCTTCGGCGGCTTGGCACGCGGACTATCGCACTGGTGGAATCGCCGTCGCGCCAAGCCAGCATCTGGAACTTGGGGAGATCTTAAAGCGTTGATTGTGCTTGGAAGCCTCGTCGCTGTGGGAGGCATGGAACTGTTCGTTCCCGATTTGCAACTCCCGACTTACGTGCATCGCATCGTACTTGGGATGACGCTCTTCTACTTTGGGTCACGGTGAGCCAGTCGAACGAAAATTCCTCACCAATCAGGCATGGTCGTTGATCACATCCACCATCTGACGCAGGCGTCCCACTTTCTTTCGGTCAAAATTCAACATGATGCGAGGCAACGAAAGAAAGTCAGGTTCATCTGACTCAACTCTTTCAGCGGTGGCCCGTTCGATACGACCTGATTCGAGTAGGTTGGAAAAATCGTCGTTCAGCCGTGTGAGTAGGTCGTCAGAAATCTCTCGATTCAAACGAATCACCAATTTGTTTCGAATGAAACGCATGCTGTGATAGGCGTGATAAAAGTGCAGGATTTCTTCGATCGCGTCATCGACACTGTTGGTCACTTTGAAGAGCGACAGGTCTTCCGGAGAAATCAGACCGGGAGTTTCGAGTTCTTCATGGACGTATCTTCGCCACTTCGACCAATAGTCGTCGTTCGGTTCATCAACACAGACAATCGGCATCAGTTCGTGCTTACCGGTTTGGACCAGCGTCAACGTTTCAAAGCCTTCGTCTTGAGTGCCGAAACCACCGGGAAAGAGCACAACAGCTCCGACTTCCTTCACGAACAGCAGCTTGCGAGTGAAGAAGTATTTCAGACTAATCAGCTTCGGGTCTTGATCAATAATCGGGTTCGCTGATTGCTCGAACGGGAGCATGATGTTAAGCCCCATCGACATTTCGCGACCCGCGCCGACGTGAGCCCCTTCCATGATGCCGCCACCCGCTCCCGTGAGAACCATCCAGCCCAGCGCAGCGATCTTTCGCCCGAAATCGACCGACTGCTGATAACTCGGATGTTCCGGCTTCAATCGAGCCGAGCCAAAGACGGTCACTTTGCGATGCTGGCGATACGGAGTGAAGACCTTGAAGGCGTAACGCAGTTCTTTGAAGACTCTCGCCAGTATCTTGATGTCGCCAATCGCCGCGTTATCTCGGCCGAGCTTGTCCGCAGTGGCTTTTATCTCGTCAATCAACGACTGCTGAGTGATCGGTGTTCGAGCATTCTGACGCGTATCAATCGGCGTTCCGTCTGCAAACTCGGACGGGATTTCGTCCGACATTCGGTGCGAAAGGTCTTGAGGTGATTTGTCGGTCATTGGCTGATCCTTCAACTCAAATAACGTTGTGGGTCTGTCTACGAATTCAAGCCGAGAGTGCGTCGAGCGCCTCTTCGCGAGAGTCATAGATCGCCCACAGCGTGTCGAGCGCCGTGATCCTCAACAACTCACGAACAACCGAACTGACTCCGCACAGAACCAAATCGCCGCCGCGGCTTTTGACTAACTTGTGGCAGCGCAGCAAGAAGGCCAAGAACACCGAGCCGAAATACGCGACCTGATGCAAATCAAAAATCACCATCGGAACCGACTTGGCTTTCAGCGGTTCCAAGATGATCGCCGCCGCAGGTTCCATCCAGTCCCACCGCATGGCTTCCACATTCGGTCCCGGCACGACCACAAAACATCCAGCGTGCCACTGCATTTCAAAGCAGTCTTGAGGGTCAATGGGCTCATTCGATTCGAGCATTTTGTCTTCCCACAAACGTCCGTTGAAGAAAACTATCGAGAAAAGTGAGCCGACCTAAGTACGTCGCGCCACGCTTCTCCCCCCACGCATCCATCGCGAGTGAGGCGGACGTTAGTCCCGCGATTGGTCGAACGTCAAACGGCGTGAGAGGTATTAACTAAGAGTTTGCAATCGTCGCAATCATGATCCCCGTCGCGACAGAAACATTGAGCGACGTCACGAGCCCGCGGGGAGTAACGCGGCAAATGGTGTCGCAATGTTCGAGAGTGAGACGACGCATCCCTTTTTCTTCGTTGCCGACGATCAGTAGCCACGGGCGGCCGCGATCAAGTTGTGTCACATCTTCCGTCGCGTGTTCTGAAGTGCCGAGAACCCACAGGCCCGATTCTTTGGCAACTGTGACTGCGCGAGCCAAGTTCGGGACGATTGAAAAAGGAATGTGTTCGACTCCACCTGCGGCTACGTCGTAGACGGTTCCGTTCATCGGAGCCGATCGGTCTTTCGTCACCACAATTCCTTGAACTCCAAAGAACGCCGCCGTGCGGAAAATCGCTCCGACGTTGTGCGGGTCTTGCAGGTTGTCGAGTGCCAACCACAGACCACGTCCGCCTGATCGCGTCGAAACGTCCGAGCAAAGTTGTTCCAGCGACACATCGGTTCGTTCTCGCACCGATGCAGAGATCAACGATTGCCGTTCGGACTTTTCCTCACGATCGCGATGATCGCGGCGAGCGACCTTGCCCAACTTAGTAATCCGAACTCGACTCGCTTGCGCAGCCTCAATGACTTCGTTCCACGCAGGGCTCGGTGCTTCAGTTCCGACTCGGATTTCAAAGACATCATCCGGCCGAGTTTGAATGGCGGCTAATACGCTGTGAGGGTTCTTCAATTCGAGAGACACGCGGTTTCCTTTATGTGTGTCGAGAACTTCGTTGTCGTTGGGCTTCATAAAACAAAATCCCCGCCGACACTGCCGCATTTAGAGATTCCACAACACCGAACTGCGGGATCGTGACCAGTTCATCACATGTGGCTAATAACTCCGGCTGAATGCCAGTCCCTTCGTTACCGACCACGAATGCCGTCGGGCCAGTCAGATCGCATTCAAAAAGTGGTCGAGCGGCTTTCTGGCTGGCACCGAATAACCGCACGCCACGTGATTGCAGTTGAGTTGCGAGCGTCAGCAGGTCGTCTGCTTGAGCAATCGGAAGATGATTCACGGCACCGGCGGAACTTCGCGCGACTTGTACGCTGACTTCCACCTGACCTTGCGATGGCACAAACAGAGCATCGACTCCGAGCACGTGAGCCGAGCGAATCACCGCTCCGAAATTATGCGGGTCTTGCAGCCCGTCCAAGATTGCAAACAGCGATCCTGAGTGCGCGGCATTTAGCAACTCATCAACGTCATCCCACGGAAACGATCCCATCTTGGCGAGGAATCCTTGATGCTCCTGCGAATGACATAGCTGTGTGAGTCGTTCGGGTGTCGTCCGGATCAGTTCCACTCGTTCATCACGATCGGAATGTGCGGCCCAATCGAAAGCGAAATCGAGATCGGCCGTCGGTAACAGTTCGTTGACGTATAGCTCCAGCACCGGCCAACGACCGGCACGCAACGTCTCTAAGACGGCGTGACGCCCCCACAGCCAGCACTTCTGATGATTTCCCAGCAGCTTGGATTTTTTCTTTTGCCGCCGATACCGCTCGACCATTTCCACCTCCATATTGTCGGAAAGGTAATGTGAGCTAGTCGTGGTGTCGTCGCTGTGGAAAGGAAATGCTGACTAAGTGGTCGCACTCCGTACTGTCGGACTAGTAAACCGACAGGATTAGCAGCGATCCCTGTATACGCGGTGGTCAACGCCGACTTCTTGGTTACTGTTCATTTTCAAGTGAGTCTGTTTGCGTACTACGAGTTGGAACGAAGGTCGGTCTATGGGTCTTGTTGCTCAACGCTCGATGCGGATTGTGGTTGTACTTGTTGTGGGTGAAGGCCTGCCGGTCTTGGGATTTGCGGGGATGCCGCGACTCAAGGAATGGTGGGATCGTCGGCATCCGCGTGCGGAATCAACTTCAGTGCTCGCAGAAAAGACAAAACCGCGAGGCTCGTTGGTTGCGGCAATGGCTTGCACGGAGAAGCTACCCGACGAAGTGGTCGCCACTTTGAAGCTCACGACTGCCATCGTTGAACTCGCACCATCACCAGAACCGTTGAAATTGGCCGACTCTTTGTACCTCAACGCAAACCGATTGGTCATGTGAGTTCGCGGTTTGCTGGTGAGGTAGTAGAGTTGGGGAAGGTCACGGTGAGTGACTCGGATCGTCCGACAGGCGAACTCGACTTGCCTCGCCCGGTGAGCTTTGGCGATTTCGTCAAAAAAGGGCAACTGCTCACTGTGATTTGGAGCAAAGAACTTGGAAAGAAGAACAGCGAACTCATTGAGTCTTGGGCTCAACTGCACACTGATGAGACAAAGCTAAAGCGACTGGAGGAGTTATTGAGCAAGGAGCCCGCCTAATCGCCGTGAAGTTCGGCGTGCGTGGTCGAGACTTGGCAAGCGCCGTTGCGGATGCTCAAGAACAGACCGCCTCTTTGTTGCTAAAGAAGCCGGGCTACACGACGACATGGAGTGGCGAGTTCCAACAAATGCACGAGGCCGAACGACGCATGGCAGTTGTCAACGTATTGTCGATGGTGTTGATCTTCATCATGCTCCATCTGGCGTTTTTCTCATTGCTGGATGCGTTCCTCGTCTTCGCGAACGTAGGCGTGATGTCGATGGGAGGAATCTGGACGCTGATCCTGACCGGCTTGAATTTCAACATCTCGGCGGCGGTCGGGTTCATCTCGATCTTGGGACTCGCAGTGATGAACGGTCTCCTGATGGTCTCATCGTTCAATCGTCTGCGTTATCAACAATTGCCGGTTCGCGAAGCGATCGTGCAAGGAACGGAAGGGCTCGTGCGACCGATCACGATGACCGCGCTCGCGGCAATCCTCGGTCTGCTGCCGGTGGCGTTCTCGACGCAGGTCGGTTCACAATCGCAGCGACCGCTGGCGATCGTCGTGGTCGGCGGCATGATTTCGACGCTGGTCTTCTTCTTCATCCTCGTGCCGTTGCTCGACAGCTTCTACGGGCTCGCGAGCCGTTGGTTGGTGTCGGACACGCTCACGATTAGACACGTTTCTCAACCGCACGCATCACTGGGACTACGGCCAGCCGAGTCGTCGCTTTTCGATAGGCGGTACACTCAAATTCGCCCGCGTATTGAGCGATCGCCAAGTTGCAAGAAACGCGATCCTTACCGCCTTGCCCGAAGAATCCTCAGATTTTGCGATACAACATTGAAATGCCGCGCCAATACTCTGTTGGGAATCGACGACTGAAACTCGAACCACGGATTTGCGGATGACTACTCACGCCAAATTCTGCTCGGCGATAGATGGCATTCACTGGAGAGGCCACTCCTGATGGATGATCTCACGGCGCAGGTTGTCGCGAAGGGGCTTCAAGCTGGCGATGTAGAATCGTGGCGAGAGATGTACGACGCATTTGCTCCAGCGGTCTGGAGAATGGTGACTCGCTGGCTGGGTCCGTCGTCTGGTGAAGTGGCCGATGTCGTTCAAGAAACGTTTCTAGCGGCGGCACGGTCGGCAAGAAATTTTGATTCAGCCAAAGGAACGCTGTGGTGGTGGCTGTGCGGGATTGCTCGGCATCAGATGGCGTTGCACTGCCGACGCACGACACGACGTCGCGAGATCGTCGGCGAGTTACCGGACATCGAACTCGATGATCCGCCGACAGCCTGGAACACGAATCCGTTGGAGGTCGCCGCCCTGTCCGAGCAAGCTTCGGTCGTTCGCGAAGTATTACTCGACTTACCGGACGAGTACGCGCTGCTGCTCTCAGCGAAATACTTCGATGAAATCTCAGTCGAGCAACTGGCCGCAGACACACGCAGCAGCGAAGTCGCCGTGAGGTCGAAATTGGCCCGGGCACGGCAGGCATTTCGCGGAGTGTTTGAACGCCGAATGGGAGTATCACGCACCTCCTTATTAACCGATTAGGTGAACCGGGCGACATCTGCCTCCGGACAAGCCGTGCGAGAAAGTCCGGGGGCTGACGCCACTCGGCTCAGTAAGACAACACGACAACAATAGTGAGGTACGTCATGCTTCCGTATAACTCTGCTGATCATGATTTGCGACAACTGTTCGCGGCCACCGATCAAGAGACCGTCACGCCCGATACCGAGTGTTTGGCCGAACTACGCATGCTTTCGACGGCAGAATTCATCAGTGCCGGACGAATGCACGCTGTGGAACATGATCGCGCACCGATATTGGTCAGTTCGCAGCGCGACGAGCGTCCGTCAAACCAGCGAGCGTGGGCCAGCGTCATCGCTGCGCTCGCGTTGATGGCGACGGCTTGGTTGTTCGTCTGGCAGCGACCACGCGAAGCCTCGCTCGGCGATGTGCTGGCGTCGGTGACGAATGCTTATTCCGTGCAAATGCGAATTGAAGTCGGCGACAGTTCGCGCGAAGTGAGCGTAGCGAGCGGCGGGCGACTCCGCTGGAACGATTCGAAACAGAAATACGTCGTCGCTCGAGAAGGACGCGTTTGGCACGTTGACGAGCTCACAAATCAAGCCGCATCGCAGCCGTCACCGTTTCATGTCGATGGCCGATTGGATCTCGTCAGCCTTTTGCTCAATACATCTGCTACTGACAACGAGCTGCTGACAACGGACTTCGGACAATCCACAAACTCCGTCTCGAAGACCTCGTGGCGCGAACGTCCTTCTTGGCTTGCCGTACGATCCATTGAGACGCTCAATCGCGATGGCCGCGAGTTTCGGCGATACCGCGCGGAATTATCTGGAACGCGTCCACGCATGCGTTTGGAAGCGTTGGCCGATGCCGCGGATAACAGTCTGCAATCTCTGCAGCTCACACAGGAACGTGATGGCCGCGATGAGCGGGTCTCGACCGTCACCGTGCTGGCGTACAACGTGCCGATCGACGATCGACGTTTCATCGTCCGCGACACGCTGACAGAAGACGGCCGCATCGGCAAGGTGACCGAGCATCAAGGAATCGTTTCGCTGCAACCGGTCGTCGAGGTGAGTGAACTGGGACATCTCGGCCCGTCGCGGCGTTGGACGCCGATTTGCGAAGAGACGTTGTTGCGTAGCGGCGATTGGCTGCGTACGGATACGAATGGGGCGAATGCCGTCGCGGTCAAGCTCGTTCCCGACACGCTCGTCATTCTCGGCCCGGGTGCGTTGGCCGAGATGATATCGCCGACGCAACTGCGACTGCATTCCGGCGAGGCAGAGATCACTGTTCCGGAAGGGCAGACGTTTGAGTTGCTCGATCAGAGCGTTCCCACCGCGAATGAATTAGTGAGCGGCAAGGCGCTAGCCACCGACGACCGATCGCGGTCATCGCAAGAACCGGCGGTTAGCGCCGTGCCGCTCACTCATGTCGGTCCGACTGGGCTGACGTTGCAATCTGGCACGCATGTCTTTCGCGTCAACACACAGCGTGACATCGGGCAACTGACAAAGCTCGAACATACGCCGACGTGGTTGCTCGGCTTCAAGGGGACACTGACGCAGGAGTCGCTGGGGTCGTTGATCGCGAACATCGACGGGCGGAACGTGCCGCTGTCGGTTGGGTATCACAAGGTCTCGGTTGATATCCGCGACCAGATCGCGCGGACGGTGATCGAGGAATCGTTCGTTAATCACAGCGCGACTCGCACCGAGGGAACGTTCTTCTTTCCTCTACCAGCGGACGCTTCGATCAGCGGATTCGGAATGTGGATTGGCAACGAACTGGTTGAAGCGGACATCGTTGAGAAGCAACGTGCTCGCGAAATCTACGAGACGATTCTGCGCGAGCGACGCGATCCGGGATTGCTGGAGTGGGCGGGAGGCAACCTCTTCAAAGCGCGCGTCTTTCCGATCGAAGCGCATTCCGAGAAGCGAGTGAAGATCACTTACACGCAAGTGCTGCCGTTGCGCGGCAAGCGGTATCGCTACAGCTACGCGTTGCAGAGCGACTTGCTCAAGCAGCATCCGTTGCGGCAGCTCGACATCGACGTGACCGTCTCGTCCGCTGTGCCGCTGAAGAGCATCAAGTCGCCGACGCATACGACTCGCGATGAGCTGACGCGGCAGGCGGGACGAGTCCGTTTCACGGCGCAGAATCACACGCCGACGCGCGACTTTGAAGTTGTGGTCGAAACCGAGCCGCCGCCGTCGGACGTTGTGTTGATTCCGCATCGTCGCGTGGACGATGGCTATTTTGTGTTGCAGTTCATGCCGCCGGGAAACGACGGCGATTGGGATCGCGAACTGCTGCAGAACGGCGAGCCGTTGTCGCTGCTGATTCTCGCCGACACGTCGGCGTCAATGGACGAATCGCAACGCCGTACGCAGGCCGAGTTCCTAGCGTCGCTGCTGTCGTCGTTATCGCCGCGCGACACGTTCAACGTCGCTGGCTGCGATGTGAATTGCGACTGGGCGTTCGATTCCGCTCGTGCTATCGAACCTGAAGCAGTTGCGAAGGCCCGCGAGTTCGTCGCGAAGCGGCGATCGCTCGGCTGGACAGATCTCGGAAAGGCGGTTGATTCCGCCTGGAGGATGGGCACTCTTGCCCGTCGAAATGATGCGTTGGGCGATGAAGACAAAAAGGCGACGGGCAAGAGTGCCCATCCTCCGACGCATGTCGTTTACCTCGGCGACGGCATCGTCACGACCGGCGCGAAGACGCCGGAAGAATTCGCGATGTCGTTGAGCCGCCGTGTGCCGGATTCATCGCTCCCCTTCCACGCGGTTGCGATCGGCAGCACATATGAGTGGCCGGTGCTGAAAGCGTTGGGCGCGATCGGCGGCGGCTCGGTGCGGCGGCTCAGCGGGCAAGGTCCAGCGAAAGCGGCTCGCGAGTTGTTGGTCGAACTGGCATCGCCCGGCCTGCGAGATGTGAAGGTCACGTTAGAGGGCCTGCGTACGGCGGCGGTTTATCCGGAGACGCTGCCGAACTTGCCGTTGGGAACGCAGCAGATCGTGTTGGGGCGATATCTACCAGAAAATCAAAAAACAGAAATCAAGAATCAAGGATCGAGCGCCTCGGTCATCGTTACTGGCACGCTCAACGGGAAGCCGGTGCGGCTGACTGCTCCGGTGCAATTGGCGGAAGACGAGTCCGGGAACTCGTTCATTCCTCGGCTGTGGGCGCGGCAGCATCTCGATCACTTGCTAGAGCAGGGACAATCGGCGGCAGTGCAGAACGACGTGATCGCGATGTCGGAAGAGTTCCACATCATCACGCCCTATACGTCGCTGCTCGTGCTGGAGAACGACGCCGACCGACAGCGGTTCGGCGTGAAGCGACGGTTTCAAATGCGCGACGGCGAGAAGTTCTTCGCTCAAGGCAAAGAGAATGCGAACTACGAATTGGTGCAGCAGCAAATCCAGAAAGCCCAACTGTGGCGACAAGGTTTGCGAACGCAGATGCTCGGCCAGTTAGGCTCGTATGGTCGCGACATTCCGTTGCAGCCGTCGGCGGCCAGCAATTCGTTACAGGGGTTGTGGGGAGGTGAAGTTGATCTGCTCTCTCGCACGAATCTCGGAGACGTGTCGTCGTTTCTGGGAAGAAGGCCAGGAGTCGTCAGGCTCAACAGCATTCGGAATCGGTACGTGTTGGGAGCGCTGACCGACCAAAACAGCGACTCCGACGGAGATAAGTTTTACGAATCGCTGTGGATGGATGCGAAACGTTTTGCGGAACCAACGCAGCTCGACTTTCTGAGCGATGGTGTGTCGTCCTCGAACGGGAGAACGATCAAACGTTGGGGCTACTTCGCGGAGCCGCAGCTCCTCGGCATCCAAGAGAGACTTGCAGACGAGTCCTGGGAACTGTCTTTCAACGGCCCCGTGACAAGCTTCGGTGACGAATTTGTCGATGAGTATCGACACTCGCCGTCGCCGGTTCGACTGTTCGCTCGGCAAGCGACGGCAATAATCATGCTTCAGGACTCCGCTGAGGCATTCTTGCGGCCAACGCTCAATCGTCAGTCTGGCGAATACTTCGGAACGCGAAGTTGGGATGCGAGTCGCTTCGTCAACGGGGCGATCACGGACTACCGATTTGACGTGTCTGGTGGCGACACGGTCATGACGAGCCCGGATGTCAGCAACATGTTCATGGCGTATGACTGGAGCAGACCACGAGGAACGACTCCCAAGTATTCTCAATCAATCAACGACGGTCGGGCTTACATACCTCTGACGAGTTTTTCGGTGATGGATTCGGATGCGCTCTTTGGTCAGAGCGACATGGAAGCGGCACTGTCGGAATTCGATTCACCGCATGTCGTCGAACTCAATGGGTGGCGATCTCAGGGCCGTCTCTACCGCAGAAGCTATGGGTCTCAGCCAGTCGCTCCCGGCGGGCATGCGTTGCTCGGTTTGTTTCCGGCGTTGCCGTATTCATTCAAGACTCCGGCGAATGTGAAGACTCCGCAAGAGGTGGCTCAAGCGTGGCAAGCGGCTCGATCGAAGCTGCGACCGAAGCCGAGATGGTGGTCGGATGTGGCTTGGGACTTGGCCGAGAGTCTGCTTCGTACAAAGTCGCTGATGACGCTGGAGGGGGGCGTTGAATTGACACGCCGCAGCGAGAGTTTCGATGTGCGCTGGAAAGCATCGACGTCACGCAGCGAGCAGTTCGAAATCTATTCGCCGCGTGGCTGGTTGGTTCGGCAGCACGGAGATGAGCGAGCGACTGTGGTGGATTGGTGTGTTGGAGAGCAGATTTCAAAGTTCAAATCCGAACGCGGCGTCTGGTCGCGAGCGACTGACCTCGGTCGCGTGCGTACGACCAACTTGGTCGAACTCGTCGTTCCGCCGTTGAGCCTCAGTGACTTTTCTTTGGGGACGAACGGGAATTCATTGGCGGAAGCGTTCGCCGGTTATCGCGCCTCCGTAGCGGAACATGGTCCGGAGCGGATGCTGCTGACGTTGCAACCGGTGCGCGATAAGGAGTTGGAAGTTCGAGTGGTCATCGACACGAAGCGGCATCTGGTCGTGTCGATCGAACATCGCAACGCAGGACGAGTCAATGTGCGAATGCGTTTCGACGAGTTCGTCGAGGTCGCGGGATCGTGGTGGGCAACTCGGATCGAAACGTGGGACGCTGACGAGCGACTGGTGTCGCTGACGACTCAAACGGTGAAGGGACTGTCGGCTGAGGAAGTGAGCCAGCGGATCAACGGCGAACTGGCCGGCCACGAGCGGGCGTTGTTGTTGCATGGTTCGCTGGAATCAGTCGCCGCAGCGAAGCGCGTGCTGGCGAATGCTGATGCCGTGTCGCCCGTAGCCGGAATTTCCAAACCAGGCGACGAAGGGGAGGCGTTCGCTGCTTATCTCCTGCTTGCGGCGCACTTCGCGAATAGTCAGCAGTGGGATCGGGCGTTTGAGCATCTCGATGCAGCGGAGAAGTTGGCGGAGGGAAAAGCAGGGTTTCGCTGGGTGCGTGATGCGTTGCTCAACATCAGCCGTCGGCACGAAGCGTTGCGGCAGCGGTTGCTGGCGGAAGCGACTTCTCTCGCGAAGCAAATGCCGGACGATGTGCGGCAGCCTGGTGATCTCGAAGCGCTGACGAATCACGTGCTCAACATGGCGAGCGGCATCGTCGAAGCGAGCGAGCAACTGGAACTGATCGACTTGTTGAAGCCCGTCTTTGAACGGCAAGAACCTCGACGACAGGGTTTGAAAGCGTGGCGACAGTTGAAGTTCAACGCGCTGTCGAACGCGGGATTTACCGACGAGGCATTGGCGTTGCAGGAGTTGTTGGCGACGACATACTCGCACGATGTGGGATTGCAACAGAGCTACGCACAGGCGTTGTATAGCTACGGCGAGCATGACGGGGCGTATGCGTGGATCGCAAAAGTGCTCGTACCGGAAGCGAAGTGGAATCAGGATGAAGAATGGTCGTTGCGACAGTTGGTGCTTGGCTGGCTGGAATCGGAAGCTCGGTTTGAAGAACAGGTCACGTTGCTCGATGAGTGGCTCAAGAAGAATCCGCAGCAAGGTCACGAACAGTTATTGAAAGTGCTGTCACGGCTCGAACGTAACGAGCGAGTGCGGCAACTCGTTTCCGAATGGTTGAACGAGGGGATCACGGCGGCCCGGCAACCGGGCGAGATTCCAGTGACTGTCAGCATCCGAGCGGGGACGGCGTTGAATCATTTCACTCAAGGATTCGGCTGGACCAGCGAGGGCTTGGACGCCAAGTGGGAGCAGCCGTTGTCCGCCGCGTTCAACGCGTTTCTGCGACGCGAAGATACGGTTCTGCTCGCCGTGCGGATCATCGGACTGAAGGCGTATCGCAACTCGAAGAGTGGCCAGAAAGCAGAGAAGGAAGTTGCCGCTTTCATCAAAGCGAACATCGGCACGCTGAAGTCATCGCACATCTCGAACTTACTGTCGTGGATCGAGCGTCGACAGATTCTTCGCGATCTACGGGAGCTGGTTCGTCAGCAATTTCGCAAACGTTGGGAAGTGGCTGTTGAGCCGGAAGATCGGGACGAACGAGCGAACGACTTACTGAGCTTCATGAGCCGCTATGCGAAGCGTGTCGAGGTGTTGGCGTTCCGCCGTGAGTTATTGAAGACCGCTCATCCGGAGTTTTATGAGCAATATGCGCTCGCGCTGTTCAATGCACTGCTGGAAACGAAGACGTTGGACTCGGACGTCGAAGGGGAGTTGTTTGCCCTGCTGTCGCAACTGGGGCCGCATCCGAAGTCGGTGATTGATCCCGTTGAATCTGACATTGACGGACAACGTCTGCTTGCGCGGATTAACGGCTTGCAACGATTGCTGCCGTTGATCGAAAACTGGCGGTATGACGTGCGGATCAAAACGCTGATACCGCATCCGGAGAAGTTGGCTCAGAAAGAGCAGGGGGAGAAACAGGCGCAAGCTCGGCGTGAGGCACGCATCGAAACGTATCAACGCTTGAGTTGGGAATTGCCGAATCACCGAGGCCCGTTCGCTGATTGGCTGCGATACGAGCAACGGCTGATGGACCTCGATCTGAATCGCGAGTTGCCGCGTTTGGTCGATGAGTGCTGGAAGATTGTTGGAGCGAAAGCTCAACCAAAAGTGACAAGCGGCGGTCAACGACACGTCGAGCACGTCTTATGGCTGCGGCATCTCGGCCTGCTATCGGGGCTGGTCGTGAGAGACGACATTGATCGGAAGCAGGCGACTCGATTGGTGGCATGGCTGGAAGAAAAGGTCACTGCACAGCCGCAGCAAGTCGCATGGAAAACGAGGTTGCAGCAGATGCTGCTGGCACTCGATCGGCCGCAGCCACTTGTCAAACATCTCACCGAATGGATCAAGCAGGCGGAAGCCTCGCGTTCGCCGAGCGTCGATCATCGCTGGCACGTATCGCTGGCCTATCTGCTAGCGGAGTTGGGCCGCTTGCCGGAAGCGATCGCGCTGTTTGAGCAAGTGGAGAAGGCGAACGAATTGCCGCCGACCGAGTACCGCGTATTTGCCACTTGGTATCAAGCGGTCGATCGCCGCGCCGATTACGAACGTGCGTTACTCAAGACGTATCAGACCTCCGACGAAAACCAATTGAGCCAAGCGTTGCAGCAAGGACTGAACCCGTGGCGAAACGCCGGTCACTTGCCAAGTGAACTCGATCCGAACGTGCTGCGAGCGTTCCAAGCGATCTTCGAAAAGTCTGTTTCTCCACAGAACTATGTCGGGGTTTTGCAACAGTATTACCAAGCTTGCCACGACTTCCGCTTACTGAGCATGTTGCCCGACGGCGTCATCGGCCATACGGCAGCGAAGGCATATCCGTTCGTAACCAGTTTGCAGGGCGTGTTGTCTGAAATCCGCGATGAGGCAACGGCGGATGAATTGCTGGCTCGATTGGCCGAAGTGCGACTGCGTTCGGCACGGGTCTCCGACCCCGCCGTTGGGTCTGACCGAAAGTCTCCCGAACGTGATGACGCTCAGGGGAGACCTGCGGTCGAGGCAGGTGGCTCGGTCAGGAGACCGGCCACAACGGCGGTTGATCTGCGAGCTCTTGATTTGCTCGAACTGCAAGTCGAACGCCGAGCGGCAGAGTTGCTCAATCAGCCGGGCCCGCATATCGAGAAAGCGTTGGCCGCGTTGCGACGTGCGTTTGATCGGCAAGGTTGGTCACGCGCTGAGCCACGACATTACGCGGACATGTTGGCCGCTTTGGGACGGATCAGCCAGCCGTTGCTCGCTGCCGAACAGGTGCGACAGATGCGAGCGTTGTTCGAGCAAGCGACTCCTGCGACGTATGACCGGCTGCATATCGCGTGGGTGTTAGCTCGACGTCTGTGGGATGACGAGCACGCTGCCGAAGTGACGAGTCTGTTGGAGTCGGCGTTGCGAGAGTACCTGGCCGCGAGAGACGGTCGATTGAACCAGCAAGTCAATTCAATCTTCACGGCCTACGTTTCGTATCTGCGTCAGCAACAGCACTTCGTGGCGAGCGAGCGGGCAGTGCGTGAACAGCTCAATGTAACAAAGCTGCCGACGCAGCAGAGATGGCTCGAATTGCAGTTGTTTGAGGTTTATCAACAAGCGTTGCAAGAAAACGGGACGACGTCGCTCGGCGCAGGGAATGAGTTGTATCGAGCTTTTCACAAGCTGCTGTTATCCACGATCGAAACGCCCGATGCTGGGCATCGCACGGCGGTGTTGAACGCGCTGATGTCGCTGTATCGGCTGGGACATGCCGCGAAAGACTTCGGGGACGTTCGCGACGATCTGCGGAAGTTCGCGAATGGACGTTTTGTGGAACTCCTGAAGCGGAACACGAACCAGTATCAGCCAATGATTGTCACGGTTGCTGGGACAATTCATGACGTCTTGGGTTGTCGCGAAGGGATCGTGTTTTATCTTGATCGACTTGATCACGAACCGGAGTGGTTGCGACAGCAGAATCAACAAGGCTGGGGCAACTTCGCTCGGACGATTGCTCAGTGGCGGCGTGAATGTCCGGATCTTGGAGAAATCGAACCGCGATTACTGTCGCGGGTGCTGAGCGAATTGCGGCGCGAGTTGCTCGCTCCTCAAATGCCGCGAACGGATCTGTTCCACCGGAGCAGTGAGCTGTTCTGGAAAGAGAAAGCGGACGATTTCGCGCGAATGGCTGAACAAATTGCTGTGGAGAAAGTCAATGAAAGTGAGACGATCAAATCCGTCGTGAATTATCTGTGGGACGGACTCAATCGTCGTGAGGCGGCGATCAGATTGCTGAAAAAAGCTCATGGCCTGAAGCAGCTTGATGCCGATTGGCGAGCGAGATTGGTGTGGTACCTGAGTGCCGTTGATCGGTACGACGAGGCGATCGTGCTGATGCAGGCCTTGGTCAACGAGTTCCCCGATCGGCTCGACTTCCGTCCGCGATTGATGGAGATGTATTTCCAAACGAAGCAAACCACGCGGTTGCTGACCGAGCTAGCAACTGCGGATGTCCTGTTGCATGCACGCGGTTGGAATGAAGCGGCGATGCGAACGTTGGCGGAAGCATGTCTCAACTGTGAGTTGTTCGAGCAGTCGGTCGGCTATTGGAAAGAAGCGATCGCCGCTCACGAGAAGTCTCAGCCGAATCGCGGCATCGGCAACGGGACGCTGTCGCAGTATTACTCGAAGCAAGCACTCGCGTATGCCGGGCTGAAGGAGTATCCAAAAGCGGTCGATGCGGCGATCTCGGCAATCGTGAGTTGGGGACCGAATCGAGAAGAACGCAAGAAGGCAATCAACGCGCTCGAAGCGGTGATGCAACAGTGCCCAGACCTCGACAGTCTGGCGAAGCATTTGGATGCCGAAGCGAAACGCACGAAGTTGGAAAACCCGATCGCTCGCAAAGCACTCGGGCAAATCTTCGCCGAGCGAAGACAACACGCTCAAGCGGTCGTGCAATTGCGTCTGGCGATCGAGATTCAACCGAACGACATTGAGATTCACGACGCGCTGATTGCGAGTTTGGATGCCCTCGGCAACAAGCCGGCGGCGGTCGAACAGTTACTGGAATCGATCAAGCTCAACCGCCGCCACACCGCTCGTTTCAAATCAGCGGGGGAACGTTTCGCTCAACTGGAAGAAGCGACCGAAGCCGAGCGAGCCTTCACCAGTATCGTTGAAATGCTGCCGCTCGAAACGGAGAGTCATTCATTGCTGGCCGAAGTCCGCGAGTCACAAAACCGCTGGCTCGAAGCGATCACTCACTGGTACCGGGCGGTCGAGTACTGTTCGCTCGAACCCGAACCACTGCTGCGACTCGCCACCGCGCAGATTCATGAGAAGCAACGAGCGGAGGCAGACATCACGCTGCGAAAGCTCGAAATGAAGACGTGGGAACAACGCTTCGGCGATGTTGCTGGCCGCACGAGCGAGTTGAGAAAGAGACTCGCACCGTAGAACCAGTCTTTAAGCTCATTCGTCCCAAGTCTTGCGAACAGGCCTGGAGACTGGCTCTACGATGGAGTCGGCATGGACGTTGGTTGTGATATTGGCGGTGTCGTTGACACCACTGGAGTCGCCTTCGCTTCGTCCGATTGAATGCGATCCAGCAGCATGATCTTTTGCCAAATACTGCGAGAGAGGCCGCTGGTCAGCGAAGTGATTTCATTGACGGCGTCGAGTGCAACTGAATCAGGAAACTCTTGCACGTAGATCGCGGCGGTCTTGCTGATCATGGAAAGCAGTTCGCTGCAATAATCGAGGTAGCGACCTAGCTCGAACGAGGACATTGTGCGACGTGGCGAAGACGGAGTTGTCGGGCCTCCTTGCAGCAAACGCTCCGGGTCTTTCGTCAGTTGGTGCATATCGACAATGTGGGCCATCGAACGTAATTCGTGAATCGCGACCAGCGCCTTGCGTCGCTTCAGCCGCAACTCCCACGACGTAACGAACGCCACTGCCGCGCCGATGAAGACCATCGTCGCTAATGACGAGTCCACCGTCTGCACGAACTGATCCAGCTTCAACACGTCATCGCTAATCCGAATCTGCCGCACGACCCAGCCGACCAACGCCAAGCTGCAACCAATCAGCAACCACTGCAACAACCTCAACGGGACATTAGGTTGGCCGATACGATGAGCACGATCGGTCGCTTCGCGCGCCATGATGACCAACTCATTCGCCACGTGACGCAGGTTGGCTTCCGGAAATCGTTCCACGATCCGCCGCTCCAGCCGGACAGCGGTTTCGACAACTTGGTCAGATTGCAGACTTCGAAATCGTTTGGACATAAAGATCACTCAGTTATGGAATCAGCCGTGAGATCGTGTGGTGATGACGGCGATGTTGATGCGGGCGCGGACGGATTTGGCTCCACTCTTTGGAAACGACGGAGCTTGGTCAAAAAGTTCCAAAGCTGAAAGTACTCGTGCAAGCGTTGGTCGATCGCTGCGGGTAACATATCGACCACGACCGAACGCGACTCCCCTGTGGAGTCGGAATTAGTGTTTGATGGCAGGCTCATTTGGAGCGAATCCTAATGTTGTCAGGTCAACAAGGTCTTGAGGTCTGCCGACAAGGCGTTTCATTTTGGCCAACCCTTTTGCAGAGACGACCGGCAGGCGTTGGTCTCGCCACGCAAAAATTTCACGGCTGACCCACAGCTCTTCGAGAATCGGAGCCACGATCAGCAAATCTAAGATCAACGAGTCTTGGCCAACAATCTTCGTGATTCGGAGAATGAAATGCTGCTGATTTCCTTGGCCAAATGGCATCTGGCCAGCGTCGAACTTGAAACCCAAGTCCAACGCAAGCAACGTCACGATCCGTTCGACACCTTGGGGTTGAACCAGCAAATCAACATCGGTCGTGAATCGCGGATGCCCGTGCAGCGAGAGAGCAATGCCCTGTTGTTTATAGCTAACTTTCTGGCAGAGTTTTAAAAATCTGGAAAGCGATCGCAAGGTCGTGCATTCGGCGGAGTCCAAGCCAGAATGGCAGCGGGCCTGGCGGGCGTTCGGTGGCACGGTTGTTGTATCCACCA
>JAPLNX010000168.1 GCA_026400935.1 Planctomycetia bacterium
GCATAAGTCTGCCCGTCGTCGCTTCACTTCGACTCGGATCTGCTCCGCCAGCGTGACCGTTAATCCCGCAACAATACCGACCACGACAATCAAGCCGACCACCACTAATGACATTGCCCGCTCCCATCCTTGGGTCACTGACGACACGCTCCGCGCGTCACGAATTCAAACCATTGCCGAACAATTCCTCTCGTAGCGGGAATCGGTAATTCCGAAAAGAGCAATTCGTCGTGACACGAACGACTCCGTTTGGTTAATCACTGCGATTTCTTGCGCTTCGGGCTGCTGTCATGGTCGTGGGAATGACCTTTGTCGTGATCGTGGTCATGTTCGCAATCGTGATCGTGGCTGCCGTCGTGATCATGATCATGCCCGCAATCATGGTCGTGCTCACTATCGTGGTCATGATCGTGCCCACCGTCGTGGTCATGTTCGTGTTGATCAAACGCCTTCTCGATCTGCTCCGCAAAACACTGTTCGGCGACGCGGTAGATTTCGCGGATGGGAACTTTGCGTTCGGAGGCCATCTTCGCACAGGCATCGAATTCCGGAGTAAACAGCGGTCGTTCGCCGTGTCGCCAGCCGAGCTTTCCTTGCAACAAACCAAACGGCGTTTCGATGACGCACGATTGCCGAGCTCGTTTCGAGCGCTGCATCAATTGGCGGCGGATTCCGAACGTGAAGGTCTCGGTGAAGATGATGTTTTCCATCACCTGCAAGTCGGCAGGGCGGCACAAGACGGCGAGCAATACCCCCGGTCGATTCTTCTTCATTTGGATTGGCGTGGTGAAGACGTCAACCGCTCCTGCGTCGAACAACTTTTGCTTCGTGTAGGCAATCACCTCCGGCGTGACGTCGTCCAGATTCGTTTCGAGCTGCACAACTTCATCCGATTCCGGCAGCGCGGCACTCTCGCCGACAAACAACCGCAGGATGTTCGCACGATCGGCGAGGTCGCGGCTCCCCGCTCCGTAGCCGATCGACTCGACGGTCATTTCCGGCAGTGCCGAGAACCGCGTAACCAACGCTTTCAAAATCGCCGCGCCGGTTGGGGTCGTCAGTTCCGCTTCGACAGCCAGATCGACGAGCGGAATCCCTTTGAGCAACTCGGCCGTCGCCGGGGCTGGAATCGGGCAGACACCGTGAGCGATCTCGATGCGCCCTCGTCCGGTCGGAACGGGGCTCGCCACAATTTCATCGACGCCAAGCAGATCAAATCCGATCGCCGCACCGACAATGTCCACGATCGAGTCGATCGCGCCGACTTCGTGGAAGTGAACCTTGTCGATTGTCGTCCCATGCACGTGAGCTTCGGCTTCTGCAATCGCCTGGAAAATTTTCTTGGCAAGAGCTTTTTGCTTTTTCGTGATGTCATCCGCGCCGTCGATCAGCTTCGTGATGTCCTTCAGATTTCGATGTGCATGTTGCTCGGGATGCTCGACCTCAACCTGCAACGCGCGAAAGCCTCCTTTGGTTACTTCCATTACACGCAGTTCAACTTCCGGCAATCCGAGTGAGTCGATCCCACGAATGATCTGGTCGACGTCGGCACCCGCATCGATCAAAGCTCCCAAAGTCATGTCGCCACTGATTCCGCAGCAGCAGTCGAGATAGGCAATCCGCACGGTGATGTCTTTCGTTGGTCGTGATGAAAAGTGATCAGAATGGTGGCGAAGAAGTTTGCCGGACTTACGTCACACTAATACCGCGCCAAGTCGCCTGCGTGTTGTTTGAGGTTCAGCTTTGTCACGATTTCTTGCGCGCCCACGATCATCATCCGCAGCTCGCTGCCGATGGCGATGAACTGCCAGCCTTCGTCGATTCGCTTCTGCACATCAGCGGTTGTCTGCACATGCAAGCCAACCGGAGTCCCGACTTTCTTGCCGGCCGCGAGCACTCGTTGCAGCATCGCTTCGAGTTCGGCCGGGGACGGGTCGATGCCATCGGGGCCGCGCATTTGCGCGGAGAGATCGTTCGGGCCGACGAAGATCGCATCGACTCCGGGGAGGCTGTAAATCGCCTCGGCGTTTTCGACCCCCTGCGGAGATTCCGTTTGCAGGATGACCAGGATCTCGTCGTTCGCGTGTTTGTAATAGTCGCCGGCGGTCGCATCGAAGTTCAACGCGTGCAACGCTCCGCCGACGGAGCGATTGCCGGTCGGCGGGTACTTTGCGGCGGCAATCGCCAGCTTCGCCTCTTCGACCGTGTTGACCATCGGCACGACAATCCCCATCGCGCCGCCGTCGAGTACGCGCTTGATGAGGTCATGATCGCCACGTGGTACGCGTGCGAGCGGCACGCAGCCCGCTTCGGCAATCGACGCGAAGCACATCGCCGCGTCGGACCAGTCGATCGGCGAATGCTCCAGATCAACCGTCAGCCACGGAAAGCCAGAACGAGCCATGAATCGGCTCGCGAACACGTTTCCCAACGACAACCAGGTGCCGACTTGTGGCTTCCCCGCCTTCAACGCCGCCTTGACCGGATTCTTCTTCATGATGCCTCTCGGAGTTTTGGTTCTGTTTGGTGACGGGGGGATTCTCCGAGTTGAAGGCGAGACGTCAACCGAGGGGCTGGTAGCAAAATTGGTCATTGGTTATCGGTCGTTGATCATTGGTCATTTGGCGGACATCGGACAGGACGTCAAACGTCTTCATAGTCATTTTCAATGATCAGTGACCAACGACCTATAACCAACGATCAATCTCCGCCTCCCCGACCCCTACGATCGTTCCATACTCCCACCGAACGTCCGACTGCGAAGACCTTCCGGTTGACCCTTGGAGTTAGCCGCCCTACGTTACGCATCAGCCGATACCAATTAGATGACCTTCGTCGGTCATCCCCACCTGTGTCGGTTCCTACCACAATTCGCCGGAGGCCCACCTGATGCCGGCACGATTTATCAGCACGTTTCAAGTTGTCGTAAAACAGGCGGCTCGCCTGTTTGTTTTTTGCGAGAAGCTAGGCAGGCGAGCCGCCCGCCCTACGAAAGAATCAGCGTCTCCTCGCGTTGTTCTTTCGCTCGTCGTGATGGTTTTCACGCTCACTCTATCGGCAAACGCTGACGCTCAAGAGCCGTTGCATCGGCGGATCGACGCGATCGTCAACTCGGCTCCGCTGGGGCCGGTCGCGGCGATTTGTTCGGATGCCGATTTCGCGCGGCGCGTGTCCCTCGATCTGCATGGTCGGGCGATGACCGGGACCGAAGCGAAAGCGTTTCTCGACGATTCGGCTCCCGACAAGCGGGCGAAGCTGATTGACAAACTGGTCGCTAGCCCTTGGTTTGCTCGGCATCTGGCGAACACCGTCAGCGTCATGCTGATGGAACGCCGAGCCGACGCGAACGTACCTTTGGCCGAATGGGACAAGTATTTGTACGAGTCGTTCCTGGCCAACAAGCCGTATGACCAACTGGTCCGCGAGTTGATCGCGGCGGACGGAACCGTTCCGGCCACTCGACCGGCTTCGAAGTTCTTCCTCGACCGCACCGCCGAGCCGAATTTGATGACGCGCGACATCGGCCGCATCTTCTTTGGGCGCGACCTGCAATGTGCTCAGTGCCACGACAGTCCGCTCGTCAATGATTTCTTGCAGGCGGACTATTACGGAATGCAGGCGTTCGTCGTCCGCACGGTGATGTTCAACGACGAGGTCGCGAAGAAGCAGATGCTCGGCGAGAAGGCGGACGGCGATGTCGCGTTTACATCGGTCTTCACGAAGGAATCGGGCGTCAGTGCGCCGCGAGTTCCCGCCGGAGCGTTCGTCGAAGATCCGCTGCTGCCGATCGGCGAGGACTACAACGTCAAACCGGCCGAGAAGGTTCGTCCCGTTCCGAAATACAGCCGCCGAGCGAAACTGGCCGAGGCGATCACGGCGACCAACAACGCACCGTTCAATCGCAATCTCGCCAACCGCGTCTGGGCGATGATGCTCGGCCGAGGGATCGTGCATCCGCTGGATTTACATCATTCGGACAACCCGCCGACTCATCCGGAGTTACTCGACTTGCTAACCGCCGAGGTTGTTGCGGCGAAGTACGATGTAAAGTCGATCATCCGCGAGATCGCGATGACCCAGACGTATCAGCGTGCGGGCGAACTCCCCGCCGACTGGAACGCTGCGTCACAACAAGCCGCCGCGTTGCTCGCCGCGCTCGATCCGAAAGAGAAAGAGTTCGCCGCCGCAATCGATCAATCGAAGGAAACCGCGAAGGGACCCGACACCGAGTTCGATGCCGCCAAGAAAGCAGCCGCTCCCGTGCGCGATGAGTTGAGCAAGATCACCGCCGCTGCCGTCGAGGCTCGCAAACAGTGGGACGTAGCGACCGATGCGATCACAAAGACCAACGGGCAGATCACTCCAAAAGCGGACCTCCTGAAACCGATCTCAGAGTCAGCCGCAAAGGCAGCCGAGGCTCTCGCGAAGTTGCCGAGCGACGCGGAACTCAAGAAGGCGACCGAGTTCTTTCAAGCTCGTGCGACTGCTTTGAACACCGAACTCGCCGCTCTGACGAAAGCTCGCGACGATCAAACCGCCGCTGCCAAAACAAAGGCTGATGCCTTTGCGACTGCAGCAACGGCAATCAATCCCCTTCGTGAGAAATGGGTTGCTGAGAAAGCGAAGCTCGACGCCGCTCGCGACAAGCATGAAGCCGCCACCGTCGTGATCCGCGCTCACACTGCCAACAAGAACGTTACTGCGCGACGCATCGCCGGTTTGAAGACGCTCGCCGGTTACAACGAGCAAGTCGCGAAAGCCACTGCCTCTCAAGCCGTACTCGTCGCGAAACAAACCGAACTCGCCACCGCTCAGCAAATGCTAACTCAAGCCGCCGACGAGGCCGCGAAGGCCGCTGCTCAAAAAGCCGTGGCCGATGTAACCGCGCTGCTGGCGACAACTCAGCAACAAGCGAAGTCGGATGCCGAGGGACTCGCGGCGACTCGCGAACAGATCGCTCAGTTCTGCGTTGAGCACTTTTACGTCGCCGGGCTGAAGCCGCTGACACCGGAACAACTTACCGCCAGCACGCTGACTGCCGCCACATACATCGGCATTCAAACGGCGAACGCAAACGCCGAACTCGACAAAGCTGCTCAAGCCGCCGCAGCGAAACCCGAAACCGCAGTGCCGCCGCCGCTGGGCGGACGCGAACGACAAGTCGAAGAGCACATCTTCGAGAAACTGCTTCGCCCAAATGCCGGCCCGTTCATCGCCATGTTCGGCGGTGGAGCGGGACAGCCTCAAGACGTCTTCTACGCGACCGCCGACCAAGCACTGTTCTACGGCAACGGCGGCACCGTTCACTCCTGGGCCGGAGTGCTTGCTGCTCCGCTGTCGAATCAAAAAGACCCGAAGCTGCTGGCCGAAGAGATGTACTTAAACGTCTTCAACCGCCTACCGACCGAAGAGGAAATCGCCGCCGTGACGACTTACCTACAATCCCGCGCCGACACCCGCGTCCCCGCCATCCAGGAAATGGTGTGGGGCTTGTTGTCATCAGCGGAGTTTCGATTTAATCACTGACCAAGACTTGCCTTGCGGGCAAGATTTCGTCGCAAAAATCGTGGTACCTAACTTGGAGACCTAAACCATGAAATGTTCGTATGCCTGTCAGTCGTCGGAGCACTTGATTGGTCGTCGCCAGTTCTTGGGTGGCGTTGCTGCTGGGGCGGGGGCGATCGTGGGAGGTGGGATCGGAACGCTCACTCGGCCAGTCATGGCGGAGCAGTTAAATAAGCAGCAGAAGCGCGTGATCGTCTTCAATATGCACGGCGGCTTAAGTCAATTGGAAAGCTGGGATCCAAAACCGGGAACCGATACCGGTGGGCCTTTTCGAGCGATCGCGACTTCGCAGACTGGCGTGCATATCAGCGAGTTGTTGCCGCACACGGCCAAGCAGATGCACCGATTGGCGATCATTCGGAGCGTCAACACGCACGAGAACGATCACGGCAAAGGGATGCACATGATGCTGACCGGGCGGAAGGAAACTCCCGGCATGGCATTTCCACAGATTGGGGCTGTTGCGGCGAAATCGTTGTCGCCGGAGAACGCGGGATTGCCGGGGCACATCATCATTACTCCCGGCGGTGGCGGTGGACGAGGCAATGACTCCGCCTATCTCGGCCCGAAGTACGCCAGCATTGCGCTCGGCAACGGCAACCCGCCGGCGAACTCTGCGCGGCCCGAGGCGATTGCGGAAGCGGTCGATGCTTCACGCAATGATTTCCGCAAGAAGGCCAACGAGCGGTTCAATCTCAAACGCCGCACCGCGATGACCGACGCTTTCGTGCAGAGCTACGATCAGGCACAGCAGATGATGGCTCAGCGAGATGCGTTTGATATCACCAAGGAATCGGACACCGATCAAGCACGCTACGGAAAACACGACTTCGGTCGGCATTGCCTGCTGGCTCGGCGGCTGTTGGAACGCAACGTCAGCTTCGTGCAAGTCACGCACTCGAACTACGACACTCACAACGAGAATTTCAACTTCCATCTCGAACAGCTTGGCGAATGGGATCAGCCATTCGCGACGTTGGTCGGCGATTTGGCCGATCGCGGGATGCTGGAATCGACGTTGGTGGTCGTGTTGTGTGAATTCGGTCGCACACCGAACATCAATCATTTGTTCGGCCGCGATCATTGGGGGACCGCGTGGTCGGTGCTCGTCGGCGGAGCGAAGGTGATTCCTGGCGCGGTGATCGGTAAGACGAACGCGAACGGCACTCAAGTGACCGACCGCGAAGTGACCGCTGGGCACCTCTTCCACACTTACATGCAGGCGCTGGGTGTCGATTCGACCGGCACGTTCGACATCGGCGGTCGTCCGATGCCGATCGCCGATCCGGCATATTCCGGGATCAAAGAGCTGATTGCTTAGATCTGGTATCAATCCGTAGCACGGGAGGCTCGCCTGTGCGGTTTCTCCGATGCAATCACAGGCGAGACGCCTGTGCTACGGGATTTGAACCGCTTCTTCGCTGACTTCTGGAACTGGTAACGCGGCATGAGTTCGACCTCTTTGACCGCTGCCGAATTGACTGCGGCGTTGAAGCAGCGAGCGACCGAACTCGGCTTTGATTTGTGCGGCGTGGCGGAGGCCGCTCGCCCCGAAGGGTTTGATTGGTTGCGACGCTGGTTGGATCGCGGCTTCGCAGGGGAGATGAGTTACATCCCGCGGCGTGAGTCGGCTTACGAGCATCCGCGCGACGTGCTCGCGTCCGTCCGCAGCGTGGTCATGCTGGCGATGAATTATCGCACGGAAGAGTCCGGCGCATCGCTCGGCAACGGTGACGCACAATCCGAATCGCCGGCGACACAAGCGGGGCGAGTCTCGCGCTACGCGTGGGGCAAGCGGGACTATCACGACGTCCTGCGCGAGCGGCTCAAACAGCTCGCCGACTTTCTGCACGAACAACATCCCGGCTGTCGCACGCGCGGAGTGGTCGATACGGCCCCGTTGCTCGAACGCGATTTCGCGCGACAGGCGGGGCTCGGTTGGTTCGGCAAGAACACGATGCTGATCAACAAGCGGATCGGCAGTTGGTTCTTTTTGGCCGGGTTGCTGACGGACGTCGAATTAGTCGCCGACGCACCGCACAACACCTCGCATTGCGGAACCTGCACGCGCTGTTTGGAAGCCTGTCCGACCGATGCGTTTGTTGAACCGTGCGTGCTCGACGCGCGAAAATGTATTTCGTATCTGACGATCGAACTGCGCGATCAGCCGATCCCGACCGAACTGCGTCCCCTGATGGGGGACTGGATCTTCGGCTGTGACGTGTGTCAGGACGTTTGCCCGTGGAATCGCAAAGCCCCCATTTCAGATGAACCTGCTTTTGAGCCGCGCGAAAGACTCAACCCGGCGAAAGTCGATTGGCTGTTGCAACTGGACGACGCGGCATTCGACGCTGAGTTTTTGGGAACGCCGATGCAGCGAACTGGTCGGGCCGCTTTGCTGCGGAATGCGGTGATCGCAATCGGGAATTGCGGTGATCAGGCCTCGCTTCCCGCGTTGTCCCAAGCATTGAATGACGTCGAGCCACTTGTTCGAGGGGCCGCTGCTTGGGCGTTGAACCGACTGGGTGGTTCCGCCGCAATCGTGTTGTTGCAGGAGCGGCAGGCGATCGAAACGAACGCTGGCGTCCACGAAGAAATTACAGCCGAATGGTCATGACTTTCGGTGAAATCGTGATGTTCCTGTGTTGTAAATTTTCAACGCGCCTGCTGATGCAGGACGTTAGAAGTGTGCTCACGTTTTCCGAAGAAGAATCCGAACTGGCGATGACAGTCTCGTGGGCTACACTGTCTCAGTCTTTCCTCAATGCGAAGTGCCCGCCTGAAAACATCCCAGTCTGCCCTATTCTGCTTGAGACACGATGACAACGAACTCTTTCTTCGATGGCGTGAATTCGATCGATTGGACTCGACGGCAGTGGATGAATGCCGGTGCATTTGGAGTTCTAGGAGCGTCATTGCCGGAGATGTTGGCTCAAACTGCGATGGCAAAGGAAAGCTCGCGGGCGAAGGCAAAGTCAGTGTTGGTTATCTTGGAACAGGGTGGCATGTCTCACGTGGATACGTGGGACCCAAAGCCTGAGATGGTGGCTGAGCATCGCAGTCCGTTCGTATCGGTGAGCAGCGTCGTGCCGGGGATGCAGTTCACCGAATTGCTCAGCAAGACCGCACGCATTGCGGACAAGCTGTCTGTGGTTCGATCGTTTCATCACACCAAAGCAGGGGCCGACGCTCATCCGAATGGAACTCAGTACGTGCTCAGCGGCGTGCATCCGACAAGCCCGCTGACAATGCCCGATATCGGGACAGTCGCCGCGAAGATTCAAGATTCGCAGTGCCAGTATTTGCCCCCTTACATCATGGTTCCCGGCAATCATGAGCAAGCAGCGGAGACTCGCACGGGCTATTTGCCGTCGGCGTATCGAGTCTTCAAGACTGGCGGCGGCGATGTCTCTCAACCGGATTGGAAGGTCAACGACCTGTTGCCGCGCGGCGAGAACAACGCCGATCGATTGGCTGGACGCAAGAGTTTGTTGACGAGCTTCGACTCCAGCTTTGCGGGTACGAAAGTGGATTCCGTCGATGGCATGGGGAAGTTCTATGAGCAGGCGTTTGACACGCTGACGAGCAACAAGGTGACTCAGGCATTTGATCTTCAACGCGAGTCGGCAGCAACTCGTGAGCGATACGGACAGGGTCATCGCGGTGCCTGTTATCTCGTGGGGCGTAAGTTGATCGAAGCGGGCGTGCGATTCGTGACGGTTGATGTTCGTTGGCCGAAAGGGAAGGACACACCGGTTGGTGCAGGAAATCTCAATTGGGATCATCACGATCACATTTATGCAAACCAAACCTGCGAGCTTCCCGGAGCGAGCGGTGCTGGTGCCGGTCGCTACGGCATCGGCCATTGGGTGATGATGGGAAGCGTCGATCAAGCCTATTCGAGTTTGATCACCGATTTGTACGAACGCGGCTTGTTGGCTGAGACACTCGTTTGCTTCGTGACCGAATTCGGTCGGACTCCGCGAATCAACAAACATGGCGGCCGCGATCATTGGACTCATGCTTACTCAATGGTCTTTGCGGGGGCAGGTGTCCCGGGCGGGCAAGTCATTGGCCACACAGATCGTGATGGCGGCTATGTCCTCTCGCATGGTCACACGCCCGAAGATTACGCGAGCACGATTTACGACAAGCTGGGGATTGACCGCGAAAAGCCGCTCTACACGGAAAGCAATCGCCCCGTTTACTTTGGGCATTTCGGCGAACCAATCGCCGAGTTGTTCTAAAATTGCGAAGTAATGCTAGTTCGTCGTTTCGCCTTCAGACGAAGTTCTTGGTTTGTGCCGCCTAACGGCGGAACTACAAACGGACTCTTCCCCGATTCCTAATCAAGCCGAACCGGAGATATCACTTGAGCCAGGTTTCGTCTCAGTTCGATCTCGATTTTCGTCCCAAGCTTCCTCGTGATCGCTCGCCGCGTATTGGCTGCATCGGAGCTGGCTTCATCATGGCCGATTGCCACTTGGTGGCGTATCGGCAGGCGGGGTTCAATCCGGTTGCGATTTGTTCTGGATCGCGAGCACGCGCGGAAGAGGTCGCGACGCGACATGGCATCGCGACGGTTTATGGTGACTACCGAGAACTGCTTGCTGACAAGAGCATTGAGGTCGTTGACATCGCGGTGCCGCCGGACGTGCAGATTGATGTCGTTCGTGAGGCGGTGAAGCACGGCGATCACATTCGCGGCATCTTGGCGCAGAAACCGTTGGGGATGAATTTTGTTGAGGCTCGTGAGATCGTGCGTCTCTGCCGCGACGCGGGGATCGTGCTCGCCGTCAATCAAAACATGCGATACGACCAGTCGATTCGAGCGTGTCGGAATCTGCTCGATCGCGGTGACCTCGGTCAGCCGATTTTCGCGTCGATCGACATGCGAGTGATTCCGCATTGGATGTCGTGGCAACAGCGGCTCGGTTGGGTCACGCTGCGGATCATGAGCATTCATCATCTCGACACGTTTCGGTTTCTCTTCGGCGACCCTGAACGTGTCTTCGCCAGTATCCGGACTGACCCGCGCACTTCTCAGAAGTTCGAGCACACCGACGGCATCTGTCTCTACATTCTGGAATACGCGAACGGATTCCGAGCCGCCTCGTGGGACGACGTCTGGGCCGGCCCGGCGTTGGAAGGGGCCGCCGCCGACATCGGCATTCGCTGGCGTGTGGAGGGAACCACCGGCATGGCCCGCGGTACGATCGGCTGGCCGAGTTACCCGCAACGCACGCCGAGCACTCTCGACTACACGACAACATCGTCCGCTGGTCAGTGGCATCAGCCGCGCTGGGACGAAGTCTGGTTCCCGGATGCGTTCGTCGGCCCGATGGCTCAATTGCTATGCGCGTTGGAAGAGGGGACGACTCCGGAGATCAGCGGTGACGACAACCTGAAAACGATGGCGCTGGTTGAGGCGTGTTATCGCTCTGCCGCTGAGCATCGTGCGGTCTTGATGTCCGAAGTCCTTGGCAATGCCTGACCGCCAAGCCGTCCGTACAACAAATCTCTTTGTCGCCATTCGTCGTCTACTTCAATTCGTCGTACCTTTTCCATTCGACGAATGAAGAAGAAGGGTACGACGAATGGGAAGGCGGAAAGTCGCGGTGCGCGAATCCGGACTGAGTTAGGTCGTTGCTGAGGGATTGCGTCGAAGTACTGTCGGCTGTTGAATCCCGTTCGCAAATTGGAACCGTAAGGTAGACCGGCGAGAAATATCGGCCACAACGACGGAACGTTGGAAAGACTTTTGATGATCCCTGCTTTATCGAACCTCGCCGCTTTGGCTGCTGATACGCGCATGGCGTGGGAGGTGGATTTGCCGACGAGTCCGATCGCCTGGTTCGGTTGGCTGGCGTTGGCCGCCGTCGGGATTGCGTTGGTGGTCGGGCTGTATTGGCGGGATGCTTCGGAGTTGCATCCGTTTTGGAAACTTTGGTTGCTGGTGTTGCGGTTGGGGGCGTGGGCCGGATTGCTGGCGATTGCCATCAATCCGCAGGAGCGAACGCAGACGACGTCGTTTCGCCCTTCGCGAGTCGTGATCGCGGTCGACACTTCGCTGTCGATGCAGTTGCCGGAAAGCAGTCCCGATGAAGTGAAAGCCTCCGGCGACGCAGCCGTTGAACCGGGTGAGGTTAAGACCGTTCGACCGCGCGTCGATGCGGTGCGGCAACTGTTGGAACAGACGAAGCTGATTGCCGAATTGCAGCGGAATCATGACGTCAGCGTTTTCACGTTTGACTCGACACTGGTCGGGCCGCATTGGCAGTTTCGTTCGACGGACGCTCGAATCGTAGGGCAGGCGGCTCGCCTGCCGGGGGGAGACGCAGGCGAGCCGCCTGCCCTACGAACACCGAACTGGGAGGAAATCGTCAAGCCGCGTGGCGTGGAAACGCGGCTCGGCGAATCGCTGCTGGATTTGATTCGGCAGGTGAGTGGGAAATCGTTGTCGGGGATAATCGTCCTTTCGGACGGAGCGGCGAATTCGGGAGTCGATGTGTCGGCGGCGGTGTCGATGGCGACACAGACGAAGACGCGGCTGATGACCGTCGGTGTCGGCAGCACTCAACCGCCGGTCAATCTGTCGATCGCCAACGTGCAAGCACCGACCGATGCGCACCTCGGCGATCCGTTTGAGATCGCGGTGTTCGTGCAGGCGGAGGGACTGGCCGGGAAGAATGCGATCGTCGAGCTGTTGTCGCGGCCGGAAGGGGAAACGTCGGAACCGATTTTGGTGGAGAGCAAAGAGGTCGTGCTGGCCGACAACGGAGTTCCGATTGAGGTGAAGTTTCAACAGAACCCAACGACGGCCGGTGCGGTGGAATACTTGCTCCGCGCGAAGCCCGCCGTGAAAGTGAGCGAGTTGAGCGATGCCGACAACGCACGCCGCAAGACGACTCGCGTCACCGACCGCAAGACGAAGGTGCTGCTCTTTGCCGGTGGGCCGATGCGCGATTACCTCTTCACGCGGAACATGCTCTTCCGGCACTCGGCGGTCGAACTGGACGTGCTGTTGCAAACGGCCGATCCGGGAACGGCGGTCAGTCAGGAATCGCAGAAGCTGCTGTTCGATTTTCCAAAGACACGCGAAGAGCTGTTTCCGTATGACGTGATCGTGGCGTTCGATGCCGACTGGCGAAAGGTTTCGCCGGAGCAGCAAGCGATGCTCCGCGATTGGGTTTTCACGCAAGCGGGCGGTTTGATTCTGGTCGCCGGCGACGTCAACACGCCGTCGCTCGCCAGCGGCGGGGAGGAGATGAAGCCGATTCAGGAACTCTGTCCGGTGACGCTCAGTTCGTTGATCTCAGAAGCGCTGGCGGAAACGAACTCGCCGCAACCGTGGTCGATCGGCTTCACGCGCTCGGGGCTCGAAGCGGGGTTCCTGCAACTGACCGATGAGTCGATCGGCAGCGCCGCCGTTTGGAAAGAATTCCCCGGCATTTACCGTTGTTATCCGACCGCCGGAGCGAAGGCCGGGGCGACGGTGTTTGCCAACTTCACCGACCCGCGCGCCGAGACGTCATATGGTCCGCCGATTTGGATGGCCTCGCAGTTTTACGGATCGGGTCGCACGCTGTATCTCGGAGCGGGCGAACTCTGGCGATTGCGAGCGCTCGACGAAGACTACTTTGAACGTTTCTGGACGAAGGCGATTCGCGAACTCGGTCAGACGCGGCTGAAACGCGGGACACTGCGAGGCATGTTGCTCCCCGAACGAAATCAGTATTTCTTGGGACAAACGGCTCACATCCGCGCGTTGCTCTCCGATCCGCAGTTTCAACCGTTGGCCGTCGAGTCGGTGTCATTGGACATCGTCGATCCTGCCGGCAAACCGTTCTTGCCGCCGCTCCGCTTGATGGCCGACAAACAACGGCCCGGACAATACGTCAGCGACTTCCGTCTGAGCCTGCCGGGCACTTATCGGCTTGAACTGTCGATCCCCGAATCGACCGAAAAGCTGACCGAGAAATTGGACGTGTCGCTTCCGAACTTGGAAACGGCGAACGCACGCCAAAACGTGCAACTGCTCCGTTCAATGGCCGAAGAAACCGGCGGCGCATACTTGCCGCTCGACGACCACTCGGCGATCGAGTTGCCTCGTTTGCTACCGAATCACGGCGAAGAGTTCCTGGTCGACGAACGCCTGCGGACTCTTTGGGACCGCGACTGGGTGCTGTATCTGTTGGTGGGAGTGTTGTCGGTCGAGTGGTTAACTCGGAAGCTCTTGAAGTTGGCGTGACAACCGAAAATTGTTGTTAAAGATTGCTGGCTTCGTGCGGATTGTCGTGGGTCATCAAATTGCGTCGCCAACAAAAGATGTCGCGCGACGTTCAATGGTGCTAGCGGGTACCGTTAAAGTTTGCTGTTGATATTAGTGAATGTGGTTTCGTGGCTCTCGTGAGTGATTCATGTCTTTTGATCGACTGGCCGAACTTCAAAACAACTTGGCTCCGTATCGACAACGCTTATTGGAGCATTCGATTTACGCAACCGTGAATTCAGTGCCACGATTGCGGGCATTTATGGAGTCGCACGTCTTTGCGGTGTGGGATTTCATGTCGTTGCTGAAGGCTCTTCAACGGTCGCTGACTTGTGTGGAATTGCCGTGGCTGCCGACGCCCCACCCGGCGGCGAGGCACTTGATTAACGCGATTGTTTTAGGTGAAGAGTCCGACGAAGACGGGCGCGGCGGACATTTGAGCCATTTCGAGTTGTATCTCGAAGCAATGGACTCTTGCGGTGCGAACACACAACCGGTGCTCAAGTTCTGCGATCAATTGCTTCAAGGGAAATCATTTGATGACGCGGCTGATCTGACGACCGTAAACGCAGATGCTCGCAGCTTTATGAGCGCGACATTTGAATTCGTGAATCGGGGGCGTCCGAGCGAGATCGCGGCGGCATTCACATTCGGTCGCGAGGATGTCATTCCGGATATGTTCCGACAATTTGTCGAGACCCTTTGTTCCGAATCGCCCGAGAACTTTGAGCGGTTTCGGTTCTATCTCATTCGACACATTGATTTGGACGCCGATGATCATGGTCCGAAAGCGTTGCAAATGGTGACGTCAATTTGCGGCGACGACGTCGCAGAATGGGCCGCCGCAGAAAAGGCTGCGATCACTGCAATTGAAGCTCGGTTGAGGTTTTGGGACGCCGTTCAAGGCCAGTTAGCTTCGATCTGAAAATTGCGATGACGTGAGAACGGAGTTCGTATGAAAATCGCAATCATCGGCGCGGGCATCTCAGGTTTAACGGCCGCTTATCGTTTGTCAGGGCGTCACGAAATCACGGTGTTTGAAGCCAACGACTACATCGGCGGGCACACTCACACGGTGGATGTGGAACTCGACGGAGAGCATCATGCGATCGACACGGGCTTCATCGTCTTCAACGATTGGACTTATCCGAACTTCATCAAACTGCTCGACGAGTTAGCCGTTCCGTCGCAAGCGACATCAATGAGCTTTAGTGTGCGCTGCGATCGGACGGGACTGGAATACAACGGCTCATCGCTAAATGGGCTGTTCGCGCAACGGCGGAATTTGTTTCGGCCCAGCTTTCATCGAATGCTCCGCGACATCATGCGGTTCAATCGCGAAGGACTGGCGCTCGCTGAAGACAGACAGGCAGACAACGACGCGGAAGTGACGGTCGGTGAATTTCTCAAGGAGCATCGCTACTCACGAGAATTTGCTGACCAATATCTGCTGCCGATGGGGTCTGCGATTTGGTCCTGTCCGACAGGCACCTTTGAGAATTTCCCGATTCGGTTCATCGCCGAGTTCTATCGCAATCATGGGTTGCTCAGCGTTCGTAACAGGCCCACCTGGCGAGTCATCGAAGGTGGCTCGCGAAGTTATGTCGCAGCAATGACGGCGAAGTTTCAAGATCGCATTCGGCTCAATGCGCCGGTGCAACAGGTCCGTCGACTCGCTGACGGAGTTGAGGTCGATTCAAACGGAGTAGTCTCCGAGCGATTCGATCACGTCATCTTCGCGTGCCACAGCGATCAAGCCTTACGAATGTTGGGTGATCCAACTGCTGTTGAGAAAGAATTACTGAGTGCGTTCCCGTACGAGAAGAACATCGCAGTTCTGCATTACGACACGGCTCCATTGCCGCGTCGTCGTCGAGCGTGGGCAAGTTGGAATTACCTAATCTCGGTGAGGCAAACGGCTCACGCAACAGTCAGTTATTGCATGAATATCTTGCAGCAACTTCGCTCGAAGAATGTCTTCAGCGTGACTCTAAACAGCGACGAATTCATCGACCCTGGCAAGGTGCTGCAGCGATTTGAGTATCACCATCCAATCTTCACGATCCAGCGAACGGCGGCGCAGGCTCGGCATTCGGAGTTACTCAACGCCAACCGGTCGTCGTTTTGTGGTGCGTATTGGGGAAACGGCTTTCACGAAGATGGCGTTGTCAGTGCGCTGAGGGTTTGCGAGGCATTGGAAGTGCCGTGACAATCCACCGTCCGATATCTGTTAAGAGACTTGGCGATCGTGGCACTTGTTGACTCCTGTGCAAGCTCACGCCTTAGCGGTATCAGTAATTTCTACAACGCAACGGCATGACGAGTGCTGAGTTCTGCTCACTAAAGCGTTTGTTGCCGGGTTGCTCGAGTTCTGAACAATGACTCCAAAAAGCTGCCTTTATGAAGGGACCGTGCGTCATCGCCGAATGACTCCGGTGACGCACGCTTTTCGATATCGGCTGTTCCTGGTCTATGTTGATTTGAGTGAGTTGGATGTCTTGTTCGGTCGGTGGGGGATTTGGTCGACGCGCGGGCCAGCAATCGCGAGGTTTCGCCGAGCAGATCATCTGGGCGATCAAACGCGGCCGCTGGATGAATGCGTGAGAGAGTTGGTTGAGCATCGAACAGGGAGGCGACCAAATGGTCCAATTCGCCTGTTAACGAGCTTCCGGTATTTCGGTTTCGCGATGAATCCGGTCTGTTTCTTCTATTGCTTTGATGAATCGGGTGAGCGAGTGGAGGCAGTTGTCGCAGAGGTCAACAACACTCCTTGGAATGAGCAGCATTGTTATGTGCTCGATTGGCCCAGCACGGTTTCATCGCGGCAGTTAAAGATTGAGAACGCAAAAGAGTTTCACGTGTCTCCGTTTCTGTCTCTAGAAATGGACTATTGCTGGCGCTTGTCTGTACCAGACAAGCGGTTGGTTGTGCATATCGAAAATCACAACGCAACCGGAAAGTTGTTTGACGCGACGATGTCGTTGCGGCGAATTCCTTTAACTCGTTGGCAATTGGCTCGCGTTTTGTTGCGATATCCGCTGCTGACGTGGCAGGTCTTCGCTGGAATTTATTGGCAGGCTTTGCAACTCTGGCGTAAGCGCGTTCCGTTTGTTCCGCATCCGACAACAACGCAGTAAGAAGGTTTCCGCATGAGTCTCTCACTGGCAGCCGAAACGAAGTCGGCACCAACATCACTCGGAATTATTGATGGCCTTGCACGGCGAGCGGTGATTCGGCAATTGAGCGATTTGCGTCGCGGTACAATTACATTGATCGATCAGTCGGGCGAAACACGGCTGGGTAAAATCGGACACGGAGAGCACTCGGAATTGCACACGAACTTGCGTGTGCTTGATAACCGTTTTTTCCGACATGCGGCACTCGGCGGAAGTCTGTCAGTCGCAGAGTCTTACTTTCGCGGCCAATGGGACTGCGATGATCTCACCATGCTGTTCCGAATCTTTCTGCGAAACATCGACGCTTCCGACCGCATGGATCGTGGACTGTCACGTTTGATGAAAATCGGACACCGGCTGTATCACTGGTGGCATGCCAACAGCAAAGAGGGAAGTCAGCGAAATATTCATGCTCACTACGATCTGGGGAACGACTTCTTTCGGTTGATGCTCGACGATTCGATGGCCTATTCTAGCGGCATTTTTCTGTCGTCAGAAAGCACACTGCTTGACGCATCAATGGAAAAGATTGACCGCTTGTGTCGAAAGCTCGATCTCCGTCCGACTGATCATCTGTTAGAGATTGGAACGGGCTGGGGCGGACTCGCGATTCATGCGGCAAAGAAATACGGCTGCCGAGTGACAACGACGACAATTTCACAACAACAGTTCGATGTCGCGAAGCAGTGTATTGCTGACGCGGGGGTGTCCGATCGCGTGACATTGTTACGGCAAGATTATCGTGATCTCACAGGGCAATTCGACAAGTTGGTCTCCGTCGAGATGATCGAAGCCGTAGGATATCGCTACTTCGATACGTACTTCCGTAAGTGCTGCGATCTGTTGAAGCCCGATGGGAGCTTCATTCTTCAGGGAATCGTCATGCCCGATCGACGATATTCCCAGTACTTGGGATCGGTCGATTTCATTCAGCGCTATGTCTTTCCTGGCGGCTGTCTGCCGTCAATGGGCTCGATTTTTCAATCGATTGGCAAAGTGACGGATTTCCGATTCGTTCACGCGGAAGATTTTGGAACTCATTACGCCCAGACGTTGCGCGAATGGCGGCAGCGATTTCATGAGCGACTGGCGGATGTGAAATCGCTTGGATACTCGGACCACTTTGTCCGACTGTGGAATTACTACTTGTGCTATTGTGAGGCGTCGTTTGACGAGCGTTACACCGGCGTCGTGCAGATTCAATTTGACAAACCGTTGTGTCAGCGCGATCCGATTCATATTGGTCAGCGAGCGGCACAATGAGCTTATTGTCTTTGGGACTGGATGCCGTTGAGCATGGTTGGGTTCCGGATGTTCTGACCCGTTCCGTCATTCGTCAGTTGTGTGCCGCTCGATTACTCGATTCTGATCGAGGCAATGACATCGCGAACGCACACGCATCAGCCGCATTCGTCGAAGCAATGCGTTCCGGGCCAGTGGCACCGGTTCCTGAAAAGGCGAACGAACAACACTACGAATTGCCATCCGAGTTTTTCACCACCGTGCTTGGGACGCGGCGAAAATATAGTTGTTGCTACTTTGCTGATGAGGCAACAACTCTCGATCAAGCCGAAGAGGCCGCGCTGACAATCACGTGCGAACGGGCTCAGATTGCCGATGGTCAAGACATTCTGGAACTCGGCTGCGGTTGGGGTTCACTCAGCCTGTGGATCGCCGAGCGATATCCAACGATCCGCATTACGGCCGTGTCCAACTCTGCTCCACAGCGCCGGTTTATTGAAGCCACTGCCGCTGAGCGAGGATTGTGCAATCTGCGAATCATCACCGCCGACATGAATGACTTCACGATCGAGACTTGCTTTGATCGAGTCATCTCCGTCGAGATGTTCGAGCACATGCGGAACTACGAACGTTTGCTGCAACGGATTGCTGGTTGGTTGAGGCCGAACGGAAAATTATTCGTGCATATCTTCTGCCATCGCCAATACGCCTATCCCTTTGAAACTGAAGGCGATGCCAATTGGATGGGTCGCCACTTCTTCACTGGCGGCATCATGCCGAGCGAAAACCTCCTGCGACGATTCAACCGCCACATGCTGGTCACTGGTCACTGGGCGTGGAACGGCCAACATTATCAACGGACTTCGGAAGCTTGGCTCGCCAACTTAGATGCCCACCGCCAGGAGGTCTTACGAATTCTCGAAGCCGTTTATGGTAAAGCGGAGTCAAGTGTTTGGCTCAACCGCTGGCGAATGTTCTTCCTCGCAGTTGCGGAACTCTTTGGATACGCAAATGGCTCGGAGTGGTTTGTATCGCACAATCTGCTTGAGCCAGTTGTTGGCTCGCCACGGCCGGTGAGTTCTCGATAGCCCTGGTTCTTTGACATTTCTATCTTGGCCTGACCGATCGTGACGGCATCGTGGAGATGAGTCGCCGTCGCCGTTACAGTGGCCCGCTTTGTTCGAGGCGCTCGAGATGATTGAGTGAGCCAAAGAACTCAGATTTAGAAATGAACTCAGAAAGGGTGAGCAGCAGATGGATGCCAAGATTGTGTTGTTGCCGGGCGACGGAATTGGTCCAGAGGTTGTCGCTGAAGGTCGGAAGGCGCTGGATGCCGTCGCTAGGAAATTCGGGCATCGCTTTGAATATGAAACCTGTTTGATTGGTGGCTGCGCGATCGACGCGACAGGCTCAGCGTTACCGGATGCAACCGCTGACGCGTGCAAGAAATCAGCCGCAGTGTTGTTGGGAGCGGTCGGTGGCCCGAAGTGGGATGACCCGCGTGCGAAGACTCGGCCTGAATCGGGGCTGTTGAAGATTCGTAAAGAACTCAACCTGTTCGCGAACGTGCGACCTGTGAAAGCGTACTCCGTACTTGTCGATGCCTCACCGCTAAAGCGTGAGATCGTCGATGGCGTCGATATCCTCTTCTTCCGCGAACTGACCGGCGGAATCTATTTCGGCGAGTCGGGACGCCGGCCTCACGCGAGCGGCGAAGAGGCGTTCAACACGATGATCTACAACACCGGCGAGATCGAACGGATCACCCGCATGGCTGCTCGCGCCGCTCAAGGCCGACGCAAAAAACTGACGCAGGTCGATAAAGCCAACGTTCTGGAAGTCTCGCGTTTGTGGCGTGAAGTTTCGCAGCGAGTAGTTCGCGAAGAATTTCCCGATGTCACTTACGAAGTGCTGCTCGTCGATGCGATGGCGATGCACTTGATCTCGAAGCCGAAGAGCTTCGACGTCATCGTGACTGAAAATCTTTTCGGTGACATCCTGACCGACGAAGGAGCGATGCTACCGGGTTCAATGGGAATGTTGCCGTCTGCGTCGCTCGGCGATTCAGGCCCCGGCCTCTATGAGCCGATCCACGGCTCCGCGCCGGATATTGCGGGCAAAGGAATTGCGAATCCGCTGGCGACGATTCTGGCGACTGCGATGTTGCTGCGTCACTCGCTGAAGTTAGAAAACGAAGCATGTGCGATCGAGTCAGCAGTTGATGCAGTGCTCAACGCCGGGCATCGCACGTCTGATATTGCGGCAGGCGGGAAGAGCGTGAGTACGACCGAGATGGGGACGTTGGTAGTGAGTCAGTTGAATCGATAGAGATCAACGTAGCCGCTATCGTTCCGGGTGACGAGCTGGTCGCTTCACGTAACGCTGGTGGGCAATCGACTCGTCACGCAGAACGATGACGGCTACGTATCGGCGGCTTTGCCGCATTGGGTGTCATGCCGAGTTACTTCGACAAAGTGAGTGTCTTCTGTTTCCTCGCCAGCTATTGCGTGGCGTTTGGATTGGAGATGGTTCGTTTGAAACGCCGCATGGCGATTGGACGGTGGGTTGGCTTTGGGTTCGGGGTTGCAGGTTTTTTGGCCCAGACCGCGTACTTATTGGTGCGCAGCCGAGGCACAGAGAATTTGAATCCGCTGCTGAGTTCGACGCATGATTGGATGTTGGTTCTCGCCTGGATCGTTGTGTTGATGTCTCTGTTTTTGACGCTGGTCGATCGAGAGTTGGCGGTCGGTTTGTTCTTGTTGCCGGTCGTGTTGCTCTTTGTCGGCTCATCGTATTTCGTCAGCAAAGAGACGAACCCTTTGATTGAAGGTTCGCGCGGTCTGGCGATGTTGCACGCCACGATGCTGGTTATTGGAATTGCCGGTGTGGTCGCGAGCTTTGTGATGAGCGTGATGTATCTCGTGCAGCATCGTCGCCTAAAACAGCATCACGCGCAGCAACCCGGAGTGTTGTTACCGAGTCTGGCTCGACTGGCCCGCTGGAATTGGTGGGGAGTTGTCATCAGCGTCCCGTTGCTGACACTCGGTCTCGGCAGCGGAGTCGCCTTGGGGCTGAAGTCAAAAAAGGCCGCAGCAACATTGTCGTTTGTTGACCCAATTGTGATTGGATACGGCATCGTTTGGCTGGTGATGATGTCGTTGTTTACGTGGTTGCTGACGACTCGACGTTCGACCGGCAAGCAAGTCGCCGCGCTGACGCTGTGGGCCGGAGGTTTTTTGCTGGTCATGCTGATCGGCTTGCAAGTGCTCACGGGCGAAGGACTGTCGTCGTTTCATGGCGGAGCAAAGGCCGCTCAAATTCGTAGCCACAAGCTGCCAGCTTGTGAGTTAAAAGCGACAAGCTGGAAGCTCGTCCCTACGGTGAAGCAGGAGGCATCGTCATGAACCTCCAAGTCGTTTATTGCAATCACCAATCAGCAAACCTCACGATGCGCGAGCGTCTCGCCTTTGCTGGCGACAAGCTGGGGCAAGCATATCAGGCATTGCTTAAGCAGTTCGGCAGCGCTGAGTTCGTAGTCCTTTCGACCTGCAATCGAGTGGAGGTTTATTCGGCTCAGGAGTCTCCCGAGACCGCACCGACACAGCGGCAGATCGCGGAATTTGTGGCCGAGTTCCATCAAGTGCCGCTCGCGGAATTCTCCGATGAGTTACTAGCTCAGACTGGTCCCGATGCAGTGCGACATTTGTTTCAAGTGGCGTCGAGCCTCGACAGCATGGTGCTTGGCGAACCGCAGATCGTGAATCAAGTGAAGGAAGCGTATCGCGCGGCTCAAGATCACAACGCTTGCGGCCCGTTGACTCACGCGATGTTTCAAGGCGCGATTCGAGTCTCCGCCCGCGTCCGTTCTGAAACACGGCTCGCTGAAGGTCGAGTTTCGATCGCAAGTGTGGCGGTTGGCGACTTTGGTCGGAGCATCTTCGACCGTTTCGACGATAAGCGAGTCTTAATTCTGGGTGCCGGTGAGATGGCGGAAGAAACCTTGCGTTATCTCTGCGAAGAAGGAGTAAAAGAGTTCGTCGTTGTGAATCGCAGCCAAGAACGGGCAGAGAAACTAGCCGCTCAATTTCCAAACGTTACGGCACGCACACGAACGTGGGACGCTCTCGATGAGGAACTCGCTCTAGCGGACATGATTGTTAGCACGACGGGTGCGACGCAGCCGGTGGTTGATCTCGCCAAGTTTCGCAACGTGCGGAAACGCTCCGGCGAAAAGCCGGTCTTTATTCTCGATCTCGGTGCGCCGCGCGACTTCGATCCCGCGATCGCGAACCTCGATGACAATGTCTTCTTGTACGACATCGACGCGCTCGAGCAAACGTGTGATCGAAATCGAAAGACTCGCTATCGCGAGATTGAAAAGGCGATGCGAGTTGTCGACGAAGAGACCGAACGCTTCATGCAAGACGTCTATCACATGGCGACCGGCCCAATTGTGAAGCGGTTGCGTGAACAATGGCACGACGTCAGCCGCGATGAACTGCAACGTCTGCGGTCAAAGCTCGCGCATCTCTCCGTAAGTGACCTTGAAACGGTTGAACGGAGCATGGAACGGATTGTCAACAAACTGCTGCATCCGCCACTCGAAGCTCTGCGCGATGAAGCGAAAACAGGCACACCTCATGGTTTGATCGACGCACTCAAGCAGTTGTTTCGCTTGCGCGATTAGTTCTCTTTGTTGTACGCGCTCTCGCCATGCTCGCTGAGGTCCTGGCCGCCACGCTTCGCCAATTCAGGGACTCGCAGACCGATGGTGCTTCAATGAGCGTCCGTTGCATGACTGAGCAAACTCCTGAAAACGCGATCGTCTAGAACGCTGTGAGAAAGTTTAAGGTGTTTGCGGATGCCGCTACGACCGGCGCGACTTTGTATGAATGCCCTACCAGAAGTGAATTGACTCGTTGTGATTTGCGTTTGCTCGCGCACACTTGCAGGAGATGCTCAACCGGCAATTTCTGCGCGAGGTGCCTGAATGCGAATACTCGACTGGCTTTGCAACGTGCTATCGCACGACCGGTCGAGTTGCCATCGCCCGCACAATCGGTTTCATCGGCGTAATCGGCATTTTGTTGAGTTGCTGGAGTCCCGGTCATTGCCCAGTGCCGTGGCATTTACCGGCGATGCACACACGGCAGGTGTGTTGTGGATCAACCTTAATGAGTCAACGCCGTCCACGCTTTCGGTCAACACGACTGTCATTGCGTCGGCCAGCGGGCCTGTGGATGTCGTGCGAGTTTGGGTTAACGGTTCGCAGGAGGTCGTTCGTCAGAGCAACACGCAGGTAACGTTGAGCAATCTGCATGCGAACCTTGTGGGCCGCATCGTGATCACGGGGGACGACAACGCCAACATCATCGACCTCAGCAGCCTGACCGAACGCTTTGGACTTCAACAGTCGCCAGAAAGCGGGGGCGTGCGGTTGTTACCGACGTCATCATCTGACCTGCAAAACTTAGCCGTCGGCAGTTTCTATGGCGTCATCACAATGAGTGTTGGCGGAGACGATCGAATCATCGGCAGTCCCTTCAACGATTTCATCGATTCAGGTGCCGGGCGCGATTCGGTGATGGGGCAAGCGGGTGACGATGAGCTTCGTGGAAGCGATGGCAGTGATATTCTGCTTGGCAGTCTTGGAAACGATCGGCTTGATGGGGGTTCCGACATTGATGTCTTGGTTGGAGGTTATGGAAGCGACCAGCTCAATGGCGGCAGCGATGACGATTTGTTAATCGGTGGGACGGTGGATTTTGCTGGCGGTTTGATGGCCGGATTGATGGACCTGCGAGATCGTTGGCAAACACCGACCTCGAATCCAGAAGTGCGCCGGCAAACTCTTGCACCGTTATCGCTCACTGTGTTGGGAATGGATGGCAACGGTGACGGAGTGCTGGATCGGACTGCAGGAGGCAAGCCTCTGGACGTGACCGCAATCGCAACTCGATTTGTCGTGCCGACATCAATGGCCGAGGCGTTCAATCCCGCGAACTACGGAAGCAATCTGCCGTCGGGAGCGAGATTTTCAGCGCGAATTGATAACGAGGTAGTGCGAGTGGTTTCACGCGTTGTGACGTCGGATTCCGAAACCGAAGTGCTGGTCGTCGAACGTGCGGCCGGTGCGTCTGCAAAGAGTCATTCCGCCGGGCAGTCGTTGATTGTGCAACCGCTAGCGGAGTCACCGCTGCGACCGAATGCGCTGTGGTCCGATGTGATGAGCACTACAGTGACGCAAACGTTGTTTGATGACTTCGTGTCAAACACTTTGACCGGTGGGAGCGGCAACGATTTCTTCATCGTTTCCGATGAGTTGCTGTCGTGGAACGACACGCATGGCGATCTTCAGTTGAACGCTGCTGATCTCGTCGTGGATCAGCAAACAGATGAGGGTCGATATCGAGCGGTGAATACAACCCCAGACAGCCATCGGCTGGCGGTCCCGACAGATGGGCTTGCAGCACCCGCTTTGGGCGAGTTTGTGAATGTCGTACATGGCACAGTGACGCGTGTCGCGGGCGATCCGGGAACTCCGGTTTTGGCTAGCGATGCGATCGGTGGTGTCGGAACTGAGCCGTATGTTTGGGGTGGACTTACTCGACCGCCATATGTGACGACTCCGGCCTACAACGTCAGCAGTGATCTGATTCAACTGGGGAATTATCCGGCAGCGAACGGCGGGCTGAACGATCAAAGACAGCTCCGTTTTGATTACTTATTGAGTAGCGACGCACCGGCTGATAATCAGACAACTCCGACACCAATTGTGGTCGATATTCCCAGTCGCAATTGGCGTTGGAGTGCAAACCCGGCGGAACCGAATTCCGAATATGGCTTCGTCTCAGGCGTCGGTCCGAACGGACTGTATTCTGGCGTGCAGAAGTATCGTTTTCTGGATTCCAGCGAAGCGAACAACGGGAGCGGATTGCAACAGGTTTACGAGCATCCTTCGCAGACGGTGGTCTTCACGTCGTTTGATCCGGTACGCGCAGGCGGGCTGATATTCACGTCAAAGTCGGGCCTGTATTTCAATCCCGATAACGGCCACAACTACATGTTGTTGGTGGGGAACCCACGCAGTGCGAATCAACCGAATGAGTTCGATCGCACAATCGTGAATGCTTACGTGGTGGATTTGGATGTTGCTGCTTTGCCCAAAGAGGATGTGAACGGGACCACGTGGCCGGATCCAGTTGTGATGAGTTTTCGTTTGACGGCACCAAACGGCTCAGTGGGATTCCCGACCGATAGTCAGCCGACGAACGTGGACGATTTCTATTTTTCGCCCGACGGGCAATCCATCGTTGTCGTCTATGGTGATAGCAACGGTGCGGGGTATCGCTTGCTCGATGTGAATTGGGGAACAAGTTCGATTACTCCGCACGTCATTCCAGTGACTCCGGTACCCCAAGAAGACTACCCGGAGCTGCGACGTGAAGACGTTCGACAGAATGGGTTCTTTCCGTTTCTGTGGCATCACGTCGTGTTCGCCGAAGGGGCGAGCGGCAAAATGTATCTCGTCGGCCAGCCCGGAAAGTGGAGTAAAGACAGCCTCAGCAGCCCGAATATTCAATATCTCGCAGGCGGAAACACGATCGGGCAGTTGCTGCGATTTGATCCGATGGAAAACAAGTACGCTGCGTTGACGAATCCGGCGTTCGAGAACATTGGTGCGTCACGTGAGCAACTCAGCCATGCCTCATCCACGAACACGCAGAATCCGGGATATGTCTTCGTGTCGTATTACAGCGGCGATACTCCGTTCTCGGCATCGTCACCGGCTTACAAAGGGGCAATTGTCGCGATCAACATCGAGCAGCCGACCGGCCCGCAAGGTGCCATCGTCCTCGCACAACATCGCACGCAGGGAGGCGATCAATACATCACACAGCCGATGTTGAATGCGTCGTCCGATGGGACACGAGTGCTCTTCATGAGCACGTGGGGCAATTACCAGCAATCGGTTTCAACCTTTGAACTGCACGCGGGCCAGCACATCGAATTGGTGGCGAGTGGGGCGGTCTTCTTGCGAAAGACGGGGACAAATTCCGTTGCGTTGTTTGCCAGCACGAATGCGACGACACCGATTGCAGGGACGCAACGCACCGTTCAGCCGCTCGACACGCTGGTCATCAAAGCAACAACGGGGACAACACTGCAACTATCGATCGACTTCTCGGCCGGATCTCCGGTACCGGTCGGAAGCGTGTTGGAAATCAATGGCTCAAATCAGAGCGGCGATCAGTTGCAGGTGTTGAACTCGAACGCTGCGTGGAATTGGACGTTGTCCGGTGACGGTGTGGGACAAGCGCGAGCGACATCGGTCGGCTTAATTCGCTTCAACGGCATCGGTTCACTGATTGGCGGTGCGGGAACAGATAATTTCGACATCGCGTCAAATGCGACTTGGCGAGGAACGCTCGACGGCGGCACAGGAAATGACACGCTCAACTTCCGAGCGATGACGGAGGATGTCAACGCATCATTGCTCGCCAACGCTGTGAGTTATCGAGCGAACGGTATGAACTTCAGTGGCTCGATCGGACACTTTGAAAATCTGGTGGGTGGTTTTGGCAACGACCGGCTGACAGGGGATGTGCAAGCAAATTCGTTGGTCGGTGGTGCTGGGAACGATGTGATTGCGAGCGATGCTGGCAACGACACAATTGTCGGCGGATGGGGTGATGATTCGATCAACGCAGGAAATGGAATCGATCTGCTGGTTGAATCGGACAATGCCAACTTCACGTTGAGCGGCACAGCGTTGGTCAGCGCCTTGGGCAACGACACGCTGACCAACGTGGAACTCGCGAGGCTGACTGGCGGAGTCGGTGACAATGTCTTGGATGCGAGCGGTTTCAGTGGCTCGGTCACATTGGACGGCGGCGTAGGGAATGACATCCTCCGAGACAGTGCCGGCGACGATCGTTTGATCGGTGGTCCTGGCAATGACGTTTACCAATTGAGAGCCGTCGGCAACGACGTCCTCAGCGAACTCGCTCAGGGTGGCAGTGACACGCTCGATTACTCGGTCGCAATTGCGGGAGTCTCGATCGACCTCACGAATGCGAAGCAACAGTGGCTGCGAATCGGACATCGTTTGACGATTGGAAACGAAATCGAACGTTTCGTTGGATCGTCATTGAGCGATGCTGTGACGACGGCATTCGATCTGCCGGGCATCAGCAGTTTCGATGGTGGTGCCAATAGTGATCCGTCAACGGTCGATTCATTGCGTCTCCTCGCGGGCACTAATACGTGGACACTGACCGGTGCGACATCGGGACAGATCACAAGCCTGGGTTCCAACGTGCTGATTCCTTTCAGCGGCTTTGAGTCGCTCATCGGCGGAGACGGATCGGACACGTTTGTGATCAGCAAGAATGGGACGTTCCTCGGTGCGGTTGATGGTGGCGCGGGCACTGACAAAGTGGATTGGTCACAAACGGCCAAGGGAAACAACGTCTTGTTGACCGGAAATTCGGAAAACGGTTTTGCAGGCTCTGAAGCCGCGTCGCTCAACGGTTTTCGCAACATCGAAGCGTTGGTGGGAAGCAACGTGAGCGACTCATTGACCGGCCTAGCAACCGATGCCGCGTGGGATATTGGGTTAGGCCAATACACAAATTCGGCGACCGGACGAAAACTGAATTGGTCGTCGTTTGAAGTACTCAACGGCGGAGTTGGGCAAGACTTCTTTGTGAATGTTCCACCGCAATCAACGACCGTATTGAACGGCGGTGTCGGAAATAATTCTTGGCAGATTGTTGGTACGTGGTCACTAGCGTCGAGCCGTTTGCCTACTGGAATTACAAATGTGACCACGATTGTCGGAGCAGGTGCGGCGGATGTCCTCCTTGGCGCAAACACGGCGGGGACGTTCTTGATCACGTCTGAGGGAGTGACCGTTCCGGGGATCGCAATGACGTTTCAGGGATTTGAAACTATTCGCGGAGGGACCGGCGATGACACGTTTGTGATTTCACCGAATACGACAGTCAGCAGCATCGACGGCGGCGGTGGTTCGCGCGATTTCTTGGACTACTCCCTCTTCACAACCGGAGTCAGTGTCAATTTGGGGACGGCTGCGGCAATAGGGACCGGTAGCGTCGTGAATATCGACGGCGTCCGTGGAGGTAGTGGAGATGACTCGATCGTCGGCGGCGTTAGCGGTGATTACCTCGACGGTGGATTCGGCAACGACACACTCGACGGGCAGTCCGGTAACGATACCTTGATCGGGGGCGCGGGCTTTGATGTGCTTATCGGCGGAGTAGGAACGGGAGATCGCTTTGTTGAAACTCGCGATGCCAATATCACGCTGACGAGTTCATCGTTGTCGTTCTCTGGTTTGCTTGAAGATTCGTTATCTGGAATCGAGCAGGTATCACTGACTGGCGGCGAATCGGCAAATGAACTGGATGCGACAGCGTTTACCGGGATTGTCACGTTGATCGGCGGCAATGGCGACGACACGTTGCGCGGAACCGGTGGTAACGACAGCCTTGATGGTGGCGTGGGGAATGATCTGCTGGTTGGCGGCGCGGGAAACGACACCTTATTGGGAGGCGATGGCAGCGATCTCTTGGACGATAGCCCGATCGGCAACATGATCATTGGTGGCGCAGACAGTGACGTGTTGCGAATCAGTGGAACGTGGTTACTGAGTGCGACGTTGCCCGTTTCGATCACGGGGATCGAGACGATCGTTGGCGGCAGCGCGTCGGACTCGTTGCAGGGATCAACGGCGGCAGAGAGTTTTTCGGTAGCGAGCGATGGAACGATCACTTCGCCATCGAGTTCGCTGACATTCTCCGGCTTTGAATCATTATCTGGTGGATCAGGACCGGTACTCGATACGGTCTTCGGAACGACTGGCGATGATCACTTCACGTTGGTGACTCCCGGTATGGTGCTACTCAATGGCGTCACAGTGCAAGGTTTCGAAGTGGTTGCCGGCAGCGCGGGGATTGATCGTCTACAAGGTGTTGAGAACGTGGCGGACACGCTGACGCTGACGCTGAGTGGCGTCAGCGTCGCTCGTTGGACCGGAATAAACTTCAGCGGTTTCGAAATTCTCGACGGCGGCGGCGGAACGACGCTCGACACTCTGAGCGGAACAGCCGGTAACGATCTGTTTCAGTTGAGTGAACCCGGTGCAGTGACGCTCAACGGTTTTACGTTGCGCGGTTTTGAAGTCCTGTCAGGCGGATCAGGTTCCGACCGTGTGCAAGGGACCGACGCGGCGGCGGATTCGTTTGTCGTGACATCAACGGGAGTGAGCGTCGCTGGTTGGGACAACATGACGTTTCAGTCGATCGAGTTGCTGGCTGATGGAGGCGGCGGCAATTTCCTCGACACAATTTCCGGTGGTTCTGGCAGCGACACATTCTCGATCGACACGACTGGCGTGCTAAAGGTCTCCGGAATTTCGATCACCGGTTTTGAAGTGATTTCCGGAGGTGGTGGGAACGATCGGCTTGTGGGAGTAGCAACGGCAGCAAATGTGTTTCAAGCAACAACGTCGGGCATTAAGGTCGGCGGCAGCTTGAGTAACATCCTGTTCGACAGCTTTGAGACTCTTGTGGGCGGTAACCTCAGCGACTCTCTGCAAGTGCTCGACGGTGCGACGTTCACCGGTCTTTTTGATGGCGGTGCTGGCAGCGATGTTTTGGATTTCTCAGCGTCATCGTTCAGTCGCACAGTCACACTGACGGTCAGTTCGCCCAACGGCTTTGCTGGACGTGAGTCATCGGGTCTCGCATTTACCGCGACGGAGTCGGTGAAGGGCAGCAGCAGCAGTGCTGACTCGCTAACCGGACTCGGCGTAGCCGCTACTTGGGACATTGCCGCCAAACAATACAAAGACGCAACGAAGACACCGCTTCGAGTACTGAAGTGGGACTCGTTTGAAAGCCTTGTCGGCGGGATCGCTCGAGACGTCTTTACGAACGCCACCGGAACAGCGTCCTACACCCTGAACGGCGGCGCTGGAGATGATCTCCTCGACGCTTCTGCCGCAACCGCTGCGATGACAGTGATCGGCGGCGATGGCAATGACGTTCTCAAAGGTGGCCGCAACGCCGACTTACTCAACGGCGGATCGGGTAACGATTCGCTCGATGGTGGACTCGGTAACGACATCCTCTTTGGCGGAGTCGGCAACGATACGCTCAAGGGAGGTGCAGGCGACGATCAACTCGCTGGCGGCCAAGGGATCGATGCACTCCTCGGGCAAGAGGGCAACGACACACTCGTTGGCGGAAGTGGGATCGACAATCTCGACGGCGGACTCGGCAGCGACATTCTCGCACCACGCGCCGGCAGCGGGGCCAGCGACGCAGACACCGGACCTCTGCCGACCGCCGACGATCTGCTGATCACGACAGCGTATGTCCTTTCGTCTGAATACAACTGGCAGAGCCAAACGCTCAAACCCTTCGAGTGGCTCGGCAATGAATTGGAAACAGACTTCGCGAGCCTGAAATAACTGATTGCCGAGAAGTTATCGCCATACAAGCACGACGCGCAAGCGAGTGGTGCGAGTCAGGCTAAACCTCAACCAAGCGAAGTCCTCCAACCCCACCGAGACAAGCTCGGTCGGGTTACTTGATTGAGGACTAAAGCCGCCGACAGGCACCTCATTCAACGACCAATGCTTACGACTTACGGCGCTTGCCAAAAATGCAGTTCCCCTGCTGAATCGCCACAAATCAGAGTGCGTCCGTCATGGCTGATGCATGTCGTGATTGGGACTGCGCCGGAGACCTCAAACGATTTCGTGGTCTGCCCATCGGTAGCCCACAGACGAACAACTCGATCACGCCCTGCCGTCAGGAGATTGCCGTTGCGATCGAATGATGTGCCGAGAACTCCATTGCGCAGACGACCATAAACACCGTCAGCCCGCTTCGGCGGATGTGCGTTCTGCTTCGAGATCGCGGGCCAGCCATCGACCGTGTCCCACCAGATGAGCAGGCCGTCTTCTCCTGCGGTCGCGAGTACTCGGCTGTCGTTGCGCCAATGCAGAGACGGGATCGACGCTTTGTGTTCGGCAAGCGTCAGCAGGATGCCGCCGGTCTTTGGCTCCCACTGATGCAATCCGCCCGAACGATCCGCGGTCGCCAGCTTGTTACCGTCGGGACTGAAGCCGATCGCGGTGATCCAATCGGTGTGGCGAGTCAGCTTGTACTTCAACAATCCATCGCTCGTCCCGTAGACCTTCACGATCTTCCCCGATCCGCCGATCGCGACCAACTGTTGATCAGGGCTGAGATCGGCCGCGAGGACCGCGTCGAGTTCATCGCCAATCTCGGCCAACCGCTTGCCCGAACGAACATCGAACAAGACCGCTTTGCCCGACTGCACCGGTTTGCCGCCCGCCACCAGCAAGACGGCTCCGTCGCGGCTGAAGCGAATGACGTGCGGAACTCCTTCGGGGAACGGCAAGACTCCGATGTCCTTCTGCGTTTGGATGTCGAGCAATCGAACGTGTTCTTGTCCGGCGACTGCGACCAACGGTGCCCACGGACTCGCATCCATCGCGACGATCGGCAGCTTGTGATTGAGTTGCGGCAGCGTCACGACCGGCAACTTCTCCGGCATCGGCGGCGGACCATCTGGCTTCGCCATCGCACCGGCTGTCGGCTTGAACGTGAGATCGCGATTCGTCGCGAGCGACTTACTCTCCGCCGATTCGCGCATTCCATCCGTGATCCATGCGAGGATCAATTTGACTTGAGCTTCCGGCAGTGGCGGTTGATTGAGCGGCATCCGCGCTTCGGCGTCTTCGTTCGTGATCGCTTGATAGAGCAAACTCGCACTCGCGCGCCCCGCGACGACCGCCTTGCCGCCGCTGCCCCCCTTGAGAGTCGACTCGAAGTTCTGGAGGTTCAAGCCGGCCTTCTGTTGATCGTCCCCATGACACTTCAAGCAATGCTGCCGAAAGATCGGCTTGATGTGATCGTTGTAATTGACCGGCGTCTTCTCGTCGGCGAAGGCCGTCGAGGTCAGGGCGATGAGTGCGACGAGGTGTTTCATGGTTCAACCTTGGAGTGCTGCGGCTCGACGCAGCCCTCCATTTCTAGCGGCAAGTGGTGTGATTGACTGTGAGATTCTGTCGTGAGGTCGCGGGTCGAACAGGTGAGTTTCATCAGGCGGGTCTCCTCACGACGACGTTTTAAGAGCACTCGCCGCCGTAGAACCGCTAGGAATGGAGGGCTCCGTCAAGCCGGAGCACTCCAGGGGATCAATGATTGAATCCAAACTCGGTCGATTGCAGCAGGCTGCCGAAGATGTCCTCATAGACTTTGCGATCCTTCACGTTGTCGCCAACCAGATCACGCATCGCGGCGCGTTCTTCCGAGGTCGGCTTGCGGCTCAGCGTGCGAACGAACATTTCTTCGATGATCTCTTCCGGCGACTTCCCGGCCGCGAGCAGTTTGGGAACGACTTGTCCGCCGCCGACTCGGCCGTCGATGGTGTCCCCCACCAGCAGATGCAACGCTTGCGACAAGTTCGATTCGGTGCGCGTTTCGCAGACGCAGATCGAACCGCGTCGCGAGCGGCCGAAGGTCGCGAAGAACGGATCGCCGGCGTTGGGGCCTTCGGTGTCTCCCGGCGTGCGCGGGTAGTACTGGATCGCCTTCGTTCCGCGCGGGAAGTAGGAAAAGCCCCGTTCGCTCGACGTCGCGACGACGATCGCATCGAGCAGCACGTCGGCTCGCAGACGGCGCAAGCGGCTGCGTGAGAACTGGCGAGTGTCTCCGGAGTTCGTCCCGTTCGGCTGGCTTGAAAGCTGATAGACGCGCGACGTGCAGATGTCTCGGACGAGCGTCCGCAGATTGAATTTTGATTCCGCGAAGCGTTTCGCCAGCGCGTCGAGGAGCGGCTTGTTTGTCGGCGGGTTGCTGATCCGCATGTCATCGACCGGCTCGACGAGTCCGCGTCCGAAGAAGTGCGCCCAAATGCGGTTGGAAAAGTTGCGGCCGAAGTGCGGATTGTCCGGTGCGGCCAGCCATGCGGCGAGCGCCTGCCGCTTGTCGCCCATCTCAGGCACGGCGGCCTCGCCACCGAGCACGGTCGCCGGAACCGGGCGGTCGTCGACCAGATGCTTGGCCGGAGCCATCGAGCGGTCGTTGAAGATATACATCTCGCGCGGCTCGGCCCCGAGTTTGCGTTTCATCCCGGTGAAGAAACTGACGAAACCGTAGTAGTCATTCATCGTCCAACGATCGAACGGATGGTTGTGGCACTCGGCACATTGAATCTGGATGCCCATCGTGAGCTGCGAGAAGTTGGCCGCGAATTCCTTGGGCGTGAACCGCGTGTTGTGGACGAGCATCGTGTAAAGATTGGCCGGGCCGTTCGTGAGATTGCTCCCGGTCGCGGTGACTTGATCGGCGACGAACTCGTTGAAGGGGCGGTTCGATTTGATCTGCTCGTGAATCCATTGGTAGTACGCTTCCGCCGCCTTCACGTCGGTCCCCGTCGGCGCGTAGCCACCTCCCATCAGCCGCACCCACTCGGCCCAAATCGCCGTCCAGACTTGCGAGAACTCTTCGCTCGCCAGCAGTTGATCGACCAGCGCGTCACGCTTCTTGGAATTCGCGTCGTTCAGGAAGGTGCGGTACTGCTCGACCGTCGGCGGCACACCAGCCAGATCGAGATAGACCCGCCGCACGAAGGTCTCGTCGTCGCACAATTCAGACGGCAGCAAGTGCAGCTTCTGGAGCCGGTCGTAAACCAGCTCGTCGATGTAGTTCGCCGCCGGCGGATTGCTCCACTGATACGCCGAGTCCTTCGGCAACACGATGACTTCCGAGCCGATGGTGAACCGGTTGAACCGCGCAAACACAAACGTGTCGCCCCGTTTTCCGGGAGTGACGACACCATCCGCGCTGATGGTCGCAGCGTCCGGGTTGTTCGACACGAACAACGCCAGCTTGCTGACGTCGCGCGTGGTCCCGTCCGAGTACCTCGCTGTCACAACTGTCGGCTTCGGCTTTGCGCCGACGTCAAATAACAGCCGATCCGGTTCGAGCTTGATCTCGACCGGCTCCGGCACATTCGCAGGATCATCGGGAGCACCCGCCTCGATCCACTTCAGCAACGTCTGATAGTAAGGACTCTCAACATCGAACCGCTTGCCGCCGGTATGCGGCACCTGCCCGCTCGCCTTCTTGAGTATCAGACTTTCGCTCGGCGCGGCCACGTTGACTCGCCGGCCGATCAACTCCTGAGTCAGCCGAAAGTAATCGCCCCGCGCGTCATAGCCGAAGAGCGACAGCATGAAGCCGTCCTTCCCGCGTGCCGAACCATGACAGGTTCCTGAGTTGCAGCCGGCACGAAAGAAGACCGGCATCACATCACGCCGGAAGCTTGGCGCTTCGGCGAATAAGTCCGATGAAACGGGAATAAGAAACACGTTCAAGAGAATGATTAGATTGCGATTCATGGTCGGTTCACTGGCGAGGGGTCGATGCGAAGCACGCCTCGTCCCATACGTTGTTTGATTTCTTGTCCGTTTTCTTTTAGTGACACTTCGCAACTGAGTTCTCGATACGGACCGAGCAACGTGTCGGGAGCCACTTCGATGTCAAACGCCAGTTCTAACTGCTTCGCCGCGAGTGTCGCCGATTTGCCGATGACCCGCACCCCTTTCGGCAGGCCGAGCAATTCGACCGTTGCAACTCCCTCGAATGGCCGTCGATGCTCGACCTTCCAAACGATGCGTCCCTTTTGGCCTCGGCGAGCGGCGGTCGGTTGCGACTTCAGATCGATGTGCGGATCGGCGATGTCGAACTTGATGAACGCGGTCGAAACACGCACTCGACCAACTCCGGTGTACCAACCGGAATCGATCCCGTCCGTCGTCGTGGCGACGAGGGCCAGTTGAGTCGGTCCCAACGGTGCCCCGCCGCTGGCGGTCAATGAGTAGATCGCTTCGTTCTTGTCGGCTGGAATCGTGATGGCCGGGCCGCTCGAGACACCGCCGGGGAGCCATTCCGCTTGAAAGTCGATCGCTCCC
>JAPLNX010000557.1 GCA_026400935.1 Planctomycetia bacterium
AAACGTAAAGTGCTGGTGCATCGCTGGGACTCCATTCCCAAAAGGATCTTTCCAAAACACCCCAATGCGAATCTCCCAGCGATGTTTTCCTCAACCTCTCTTTTGTTCAGAATCCTTGCGTTTGAGATTCATGACCGCCCACTCGTGGTTTCGACGGATAAGGCTATTTGAGCTCTTTGTCGTACTTAGCACTCACTCATACACTGGCATCTCCGATCGCGGCCACATGGAAGTCGGCGAAGTCGGTTCGGTCAGCGACGTGAGTTGTTGCAGCAAGTCGCGGATGACCGCTTCGGCTTCAATCTTCTCCGTCACCCAGCGATGACTCGCCGAACGCCACGCTGACTCTCGCATATCGAGCTGCTCGGTCTTTGTTTTGAGCGTTGTGGCTTGCTCGCGCAAACGACGTTCTTCCGTCGCCGTCCATTCGGTCAGCGATTGTTGCTCGGCGTGGAATTCGTCTTTCTGCTGTTGAAACGCTTGTCGCATGCCTTCGAGTTCGCTGCGTTGTTCGGTTAAGGTCTCGCGCAAGAACCGGTAGTGATTACTGAGTTGTTGCTGAGCTGCTTCGATCCGCTGTTTCGCGGAATCCTCACCAGTCGCTTGCGTCATCTGAGCCCACGCCTCTTCGATCGCCATTCGCATTTCGAGCGTTGTACGGTGCGTGTCTTCGAGTTCGGCTCGCAGTTTGTCCAGTCGCTCGCGACGACCTTCGAGGTTTTGCACATGCAACGCGAGCATGTCTTGCTGGCGTCGCAGGTCTGACTGTTGCAGGCTCTGTTCGCGATCCCACTCATCTCGTTCAAGCTTGATTTGCTCGCGGTCATGTTGGGTGTATTGTTCGAACGCACGCTGTGACTTGAAGAGCATTTCTCGTTCGCGATTGACCGAGCGTTCGCGTTCCTCAAGCAACGCACGGACGCGATCCAACTGCGACCAACGCAGTCGGATAATCGCTTCGCCCTCTTCCAGTTGGCTGCGAGAACGCTGAGCCTCACGCCGAAACTCATTCTGTGCCGTTTCGATTTCCTGCCGCGCCTTATTGAGATGCTCCTGCTGAAATCGTAGACGATTTTCGAGCACTGCTCGCTCATGCTTGAGTTCCTGCATCTGCTGATCACGCTGCTTTGTGAACTCGTCTTGCTGTTGCTGCAGAGTTACTCCGTGCTCGCGTCTCTGACCGTCAAGTTCGTTCGATAGCCGCTGTCGCTGAGCGAAGAGTTCTTCACGCACTCGCGTCGCCGCTTCTGTTTGGATTTCGCGTTCGCGAATCAGTTCCGTCTGCTCACGGTCTCGCTCGGCGGTCCAATTGGCTCGCAGCCGATCGAATTCATCTCGCTCGTTGATCAACGCCTCGCGTTCAGCTCGCAGTTCACCGGTGAGGACTTCTTCTGTCACATCTTCTCGAACGCGTGACTTCGCCGCTTCGAGTTCCTGCAAGCGACTTTGAACTGACTCATCAAGGGCCTCTTGCTTACGATCAAACTCGGCCTGCAAGCGTTGCTTATCAGATTCGGTGAGCGCAATCGCTTGGCTCAATCGCGTTCGATCAACATCGAGCTTACTCGACATCTCCGCCAGCATCTTGAGCCGCTCGATGTCAAACGCTTCTTTCTTGCGATCGACTTCACGCTGCGCCATGCGGAGCGTTTCGGTGATCTGCTCTTGTTCGGCCAGTGATTTCGCGAGCGTTGCCTCGCGCTGACGTAAGGCAGCCGCCTTGCCGTGCAGTTCTTGCTCCGCCTCTTGTTTCCAAAGCTGCAGATCGCGCCGTTCATGTTCAAGCTGCTGAGCCTGAGCAGCAATCGCTTGATCGCGCCGATGCAGGTCAGAAAACTGACTCCGCAGGTGATCGACCATCAGGCTGGCTTGCGACAGCAAGTCCTCACCATGTCGGGGTGCGGCCGCCGGAGCCGACGAGAGATCAATCCCCGCATCTGCTGCCAAATCGGCGTTGTGTGCGAACTGCTGAGGCGGATCAATCCGCGTCAGCCGCCCGTCAGCGATCGGCACAAATCGCGACGTGACATCGCCTGCGTTTTCCCACGCTGGCCGAGTTGTCGCCGCTTGATTGACTTGATCCGTCCGCAAATCATCGCTCATCCCGGGAGTCCTTTCCCTGAGAACGTAGGACGGGCACTCTTGCCCGTCCCGGTTTCGATGACGGGCAAGAATGCCCGTCCTACAGAACTACTACAGCGTATTATTCAGCATGGCCGCCAGCTTGGTCTTCGGCACCAAACCGACTGAGCGATCCACGACTTGTCCGTCTTTAAACAGAATACAGGTCGGAATTCCGCTGATGCCCAGTTGAGTCGCCACACCCGGATTTTGGTCGGTGTCCATTTTTCCGACCTTCACGCGACCAACGTAATCGTTCGCCACTTCCATGATTGTCGGCGCGAGCATCTTGCACGGTCCGCACCAGGGAGCCCAAAAATCAACCAGCACTGGCTGGCTGCTCTGCAACACTTCGGTGGCAAAGTTGGCGTCAGTGAACTCCAAAACGTTTCCGGACATGACAAGCGACCTCAACAAAGAAGAGAAATTCGATAAGCCACGCAAGCCGCTGAGCAACGTCAGTCCAAGGGAGGCTCGAAAGGCGCGGGATTATTGGGCAATCCCAAAACCGTGTCAACGTGCTGTCCGCACTCAGCAAAAGCTGAAAAACATCACTCGCTGCCTTGCGCCAACCCGAGAGTTGGAGTTAGCATCCGCACTTCTTCTCGCCTATTCAGCGAGAAAGACGGAGACTTTTCACTGAGACCGACAAACAACACTGACCAATCAGCGCGTAACCCGCTATTGCCCAGTTGTTCTAGTCAGAATCGGACGCTCGGGCATTCCGGCTGATGAGGCAGTCTGCTCGGCGAGAAGTCTCGAAGGCTAGGCGTACTTCATGGGAGCTTCAACATGGCGACATGGCAAGACGGAACGTGCAACGAGAAGTCCGGTTTCTTGTTCAAACACGAATGCTTTCAGCTTCCGACATCAAGCTGCCAAACCTGTGGTAAACCGATCTGCGAAGACCACGCTCACGAACTCCCAGACGGGACGTTCTGCACCAGTTGCGCGCGAGGCCAAATCAAGAAGCCGATTGATCCGACGAAGCGTCCCGGCACTGACGGCAATTCAACGCACAACTCCGACTACAACCATCACTATTACAACAACGACCCGTATCTCTATAGCTCATCGTATTACTACGGCTACCACTGGGGCTCGCACTCGTCGCGGTCATCGAATTCAAGTTCCTCTCACGGTTCGTCCCACGGCTCATCGGCGATGTCATCGGGATCACCCGACATCTCCACCAACGATCCGCTGGACTTCACCGAAGCGGACGGCGGCAGCTTTGAAACCGAGAAAGACGAAGATCTCGGCGGCGGCGACTTCGAAAACGACATGAGCGAAAGCTGAGTCCATTCAACGTTCAGCAAGCTGGCAGCTTGTGGCTACTGATCGGAAGAAGGTCGCGATGAGGTGGTGCATCTACGCACTGGGAGGCGGACTCGGTCATCTCGTCCGCTCGCTCGGCCTCGCGCGAGCGGCCATCGCTCGCGGTCATCACGTGACACTGCTGGCCAACACCGCTTCTGCCACTTTGCTCCCGGTCGCAAAAGAACTCGGCTCGCAAGGGGCGTTCATCAAAATTCCCGCTTCGTTCGATCGAGCCCAAGTCACCGCATTCATCCAACACACGCTGCATCAGCACACGTTCGATGTCTTAATCGTGGACACATTCCCGCGCGGACTGGCCGGCGAACTGGCCGAGCTTCTGCCAGCCCTTTCCGCTAAGAAGGTACTCGTCCATCGCGACCTTAACCCGCGTTATGTCGAGCAAGCCAATCTCACTCAACTCGTCAATCAGTATGACGTCCTGCTCTCACCAGGCGAACTCGGACCACTTGCCCATCGCAACCACGCGCGTTTCACCACTCCGTGGCTAATCCGGGACTTCGACGAACTGCTCGATCAGTCATCGTCGTGGGAACAACTCCGCATTGAACGGACTGACCGACCAGTGATCGCAGTCATCGCGGCTGGGTTTCCTGCTGAAATACAGGCGATGCAAACGCTCGCACAACGCCTCACAAAAGCAACGAAAGATCGAGCCAACATCCGCCTGATCGCCCTTGACCGATCCGCTGACACTCCGGATTGCCCGGCGATTAATCTCTGGCCGATGCTCGCCACAATTCGCGGAATCGACCTACTCATCGGAGCTGGTGGCTACAACACCGTTTGGGAAGCGAGAGCCACTCAAACGCCCCTGATCGCCATTAACCGTACCCGATTGTACGACCTCCAAGAGTCCCGGCTTTCTGACCTTGAGCGAGTCCCCGATGAATCCGCAGCCTTTAATCACGCGATGATTTGGGCAGAGACCAACGGCAACCAACATCGCCCCGAAATTCCCCCCTACGAAAACGGCGTTCATGCCGCAGTTCAAGCCTTGACGTGCCTCAGCGGCGGTAAATCAAGCCGACGGTGAACTCACTATCGAAGAAGCGATTCGTACCATCACGCAAGGGAAGCACACAGGCCGCCCGCAGTTGCGTGTTACGGGCGAGCGAAGCATTAAGTCCCAATGTCACGTTTACCACGTTAAAGCGATTCGCCGAATCACCAAACGAGATGACTCGCTGGGCGCTCGAAACCGACGTCGCATTGTTCAGCGCGGTCGTGTAGTGGACTTCAAAGATGCTGGCTAAGCCGTTCAAAAACTCCGCCTCTTCGTCGTGCCACCACCAATAGCCGACTGCCGCATCCAGATATAGCAGCGTTTGATCGGTGACTCTTAACGTTTCAGTCGTGCCTGAATCGGTCACTCGCACCGAGTTCCCGTTCGTAGGTGTATCGAACTGCAGAAAGCCGTTGAAAAACCAGGACTCATCGATCGCTGCTTGGTAGGCCAAATACGGCACGAGATGCACGGCTTGGTTGCTCAGATCGATTGTCGTAGGTGCCACTCCGGTGTTGAATCGCTGCACTCGGAGGTCGCTACCAGTCGGAGCACTCACGGCCAGACCAAGCGACAATGCTTGATCGTTATCGAAATAAAGCAGGTGTTTGACGCTGACAACCAAGTCGCCAATTCCATCTGCGTTGTAAGCTAACCCGGGCGTCGCCAGGCTCACTTGGCTGGTGAATGGCATCCGGATTTCGATTGAGTCATTGCCATCGAAAAACGTCTTTTCGATTCCCAACGTAAATCGATTGACCGATTTGCTTGCCGAGCTTCCAGGACCATTGCCGCGAGTTTGTAACGCACTGTCAAAGTAGTGATAGAAGCCGAAGACTCGATCGGTCGGCAGGGCGCGAGCGTATTCATTTTTGAATCGCCGACTCCCTCCTGCGACCGGCAGATCGGTCGAAGTTCGCTCACCATCCAGTGTCGTAATATGAGCATTCGTCGGAATGAACGAGTCACCAAACATATCCGGCGTCCGCGCGAGCCGACCGATGTAACGCTGATTATTGGCTGCGAACTGCGGATTGTTGTTGAACGGCTGAAGCTGTTCGGCCACCAGCGGCGGGTTGTTGGCAGGAGCCGATTGCGGAGCCGGTGTCGTTTTCGGCGGAGCCGCTTTCTCAAGAGGCGTCGATCGCTTCACTGAATCTTTGAGCGTGGGCTTGTCTGTTTTTTCCGGCTTCACGGTCGCCGGCTTTGTGGACTCTTGAAGCGCGGAAACAAAGTCATCCTCACCCAACTGTGCAACATCGGATTGCACGGCAGCAGTGACCGCGTTGCGTTTCACGACCCGAACCGGCAATTGTTGCCGAACATCTTCCGCAGGTGAGTTGTCAGCAAATGCCAGTGTGATGCAAGCCAGCAGCAGTGCATTCATCCGTGACATTAAAGTGGCCCCTGAACGAACAAGAAAAAATGACTTCGCGAAATAACTTCGACTGAAGTCGCCTCTGAGATATCGACCGAATGCGATGACGGCATTTGATTCGCCTCCTGAGATTTGCCGTTTCTCACCAGTAACTCCCGACTTGTCGTTGATCGCGAACCGGTTAGGCAAGATAGAACTGGACCGCATGACCGTTCGAGAGAGGCATCCTCAGTCCAGTTCGTTTCACCGCAGGCCCCCTTGTGTGAATTCAGTTGTGTCGCTCGATCGATAACCAAACTCAGCGGACGCGAAGCCACGGCTCACATGAAAGCTTAGCTCGCCATGAATTCCCTCGGCGGCTGGGATTGGCTAGAAGTCGTTCCCCGTTCGTCCCTCCTTATTTGATCCCACCTACCACAAGGAATTCATCGTGAGCGAACCAGTCTTTATTTTCGATGTGCATCTCGACCTCAGCATGAATGCTTTGGAGTGGAATCGGGACTTGCGTTGGTCGCAGGAACGGATTCGTCGCTGGGAACAAAACATGAAGGACAAGGTGGACCGAGGGAACAACACCGTCTGTCTGCCGGAGATGCGCAAGGGGCGAATCGGGCTGTGCGTGGCGACTCAAATTGGTCGGCATTCGCCATACTTTCATCGGTTGCCGGGATGGAATTCACCGGAGCAAGCGTGGGCTCAAACGCAGGGGCAGCTCGCGTGGTATCGAGCGATGGAAGAGGCGGGCGAGTTGGTCTCGATTCGCACGACCGAGCAACTCAACGCGCATCTCGATCTGTGGATGAACTCGCCGCCGTGTGATGATGGGACGCCCTATGTCGTCGAGTCGCTCAAGAAGCCCGCTCATCTGCCAATCGGGTTTGTGCTGAGCTTGGAAGGAGCTGATTCGATTGTCACGTTGAAACATCTCGAACGGAGCTATGCCGACGGCTTGCGAGCACTCGGCCCCGCTCACTATGGGCCGGGGATTTACGCTCACGGCACCGATGCGTCGGGGCCACTCCCGGCCAAAGGGAAAGAGTTGCTCAAGGAAATGCAGCGGTTGGGAATCATCTTGGATGTGACACACCTCTGCGACGAATGCTTCTGGGATGCGCTCGATGTCTATGACGGGCCGCTTTGGGCCAGCCATCAAAACTGCCGCACTCTCGCACCGTGGAATCGGCAATTTGCAGATGACCAAATCAAGGCAGTCGTCGAACGTGGTGGCATCCTGGGAATGGCGTTCGATGCCATCATGATGGTCCCCGGCTGGACGCATCTGCGGAGCAAGCCCTCCGACTTCCAACTGAAGATCGAACGGATCTGCGATCACATCGACCATATCTGCCAAATCGCCGGAAACGCGAAGCATATCGGGATCGGCACCGATCTCGACGGCGGCTTCGGCACCGAGCAAACGCCAATGGACATGAACTCGATCGCCGATCTGCAAACACTGCCGGGATTGCTCCGTGCTCGCGGTTATTCGCAAGACGACATCGAGGGAATCATGTGGCGAAACTTCGTGGACTTCCTGCGCAAGACTTGGAAGTAACGTGCCAGGACACGTCCCCACTGAGCTTGCCTCAGTGGGGGCATTCTTAGTTGCGACTCGCCGCCATTCGTGTCGATATCTGCGTCCCGTGAGCCGCAAGGCGCTAGCCGCGGGTTGCTTTCATCGAACGGCGGCTAGCGCCTTGCCGCTCACGAATTCACTTTCAACACGGATGGCGAAGAGCCTTAATTGCGAGTTTGACACGCTTCGATGACCAGTTTAGCGACGTCGAGACCGGTCACTCGCTGGAACGCTCGCCAACCGGGGACGGCGTTGACTTCGATGACGAAGCCGCGTCCTTCGCGATCGTACATTATGTCGATGCCAGCGAAGCGAGCGCCCGTAGCAGCGGAAGCTCGCAGTGCCCAGTCAGCTTCAGTGTCGGTGACAGTGTGTGGTTCGCCTCGACCGTCGCGTGAGACGTTCGTCCGAAAGTCGCCGTCGGAAACTCGCTTCATTCCACCAAGGATTTTGCCATCAAGGACCAAGACACGAATGTCATAGCCGGGATGATTCACGAAACGTTGCAGGTACAAAGCGGCCTGTAAGCGTTCCAACGTTCGGAAGGTTCGTAGCGCGAGGTCGGGATCGCTGACTCGCATGATGCCGCGACCTTCTGAGCCAAAGATCGGCTTCACGACGACGTCTCGCCCCAGTTGCTCGAACGCCGCGAGTGCATCATCCGAAGCCTCGCAGACGATCGTCTCTGGAACTGGCAGGCCAGCCGCTTCGAGCTTCGCGGTGGTCAGGTACTTGTCGACGGCGCATTCGACTGACTTCGGTGAATTGAGCACGGTCACTCCAGCCGCCTCAAGCTGACCGAGCACGTCCATGCGATAGACCACTTGCTCCAACGATCCCGGCGGCATCGTGCGAATGATGACTGCACTGAATATGGTGAGGTCATGATCGCCACTCTTGGTTTGGAGTCTGGAATTGTTTGACCGCACGCTGCAGGCACGCGCGTCCTCGAACGCGAGTGCTTGCGGCGTATGGTTAAACGAATCACTCATTTCTGCATGCAGTGCGAAACCACACGACGCAACAATGCGGGGAAATTCCAACCGCACGACATCGTGCCCCAGTTCACCACCAGCCCGCTGCAATTCTTGCAAGTACCAACTTTCCGCATTGCCAAGCACGCCGATGAGCACGAAATGATTCCTATACGAATCTTTTTTTTGAAATTTCAAGAAGTACCGTAGAACGGGCACTTTTGCCCGTCGTTTTTGCAAGGCTCGACGGGCAGGAGTGCCCGTCCTACAGTTTGCAGAATAGATCTAAAACTCAAACGACTGCCGCAAAACGTCCGGGTTAATGCCGCCAAACACATGCACTCGCCCGGTGTCGAGATTTTGAAAGACGATTTCTGCCGGGCTGAAGAGATGCGGATCGATCTTGTAGAAATCGCGGCCGGCGTCTTCGAAGATTTCGGCGAACGGTTTGCCGTGAGCCGATGAACCACACGACGGCACTTTGGGGCCAATTGCAGCGATCGATTCGTCATCGCCTCGAACCATCAAGGACACTCGGCCGCCGTAAAGGATCGCGTCATTCGTGCGACCGATTCCGGCGAAGTCATCTTTCGCGACCGGCGGCAACGGGGCAACACCGACCGCTGATCGAACTCGCCAAATATCGAAGCCTAGCTCGAACAGTTTATGCAGTGACGTTTCGACCGATCGCGCGACGACTTGCAGATTTCCTGCCAGGCTCGCAGTTCGAGCAGCCAGCAGAGTCACTCGGTCGGCTGGGACTCCGGTCTTTTCAGCGATGACCGCAATCACTTCAGCCGTTGGCAGTTTGCCCGTTTCGAGCACACCGACAACGGAACTTGCGGATTCACGATAGCCCAACTTTTCGAACACTTCTTCACGCGCGGCGGCAGCTCGCATCGGCCCCGACCCCATCGCGAAAAATTTACCCACACTAATTTGCCACCCGGCATATTGGCTAAGCAAGCACGCTTCAACCGGCGCGTCAGTGACAACTTGCACGCTGGGCCAAGCCACTCCTCCGACATCACCCGGAACAACGCGAACCTCCGCCAATCCCGACATGCAGACCTCGGCTAGCAACCGGCCCGCTTCGAGCGAGCCTTCGACCTTCACTCCCAGATCGACGACGCATCCGCCTCCTTCGAGTTCAAGCACTGTTCCACGCAGATCACCAATTCGTGGCAATGCGGCAGCCACTAAATCAAAAGCTCGCTTATTGAGCATCGTCGGCATTGTGTCTCTTTCGTAGCACAGGCAGCAGGCCTGTGTTTGTTCACAAAATGAAGAGCAGGCGAACCACCTACTCTAAGGTTTCGGTTTCACAAACGTCGGCAATTCTTGTCGCTGCAATCGGAGGCGAATCTCCGCTTGGCAGCAGTCGCACGGCTTGATCTCGTACATCGGAATCGAACAGACGTCGCACCAATAATCCATGTAGTGTCGAGTCCCTTTGTCATCGAAGACAAAGATCATCAGAACTTGCAGGTACGGTGCCGCTTTTTGCCGAATCGCGACGAGATCGACTCGTCGATCACGCAATCGTTCGTCTTGAAAAAACGCTCGACCGCGCCAATCGGGGACGATCGGGATTAACTCACCGGCATCGGTTTCGAGAACCGCTTGCGATTTGAACTCATCGAACGATTTGACGCCGCGTCGTTTCAACGCTTCTTGAAGCAGGACCACCTTACCGCTGAAGAGTTCTTTCTTGGTCTCTTTTATCTCTTCAACAGGCTTGGAATCGTTGGCGTTTGATTGTCTGTCGTTCGTAGGTTTGTTTGACGAAGCCTTCGGTGGTTCCGTCTGTTGAGCAACGGCGAATAACCCAAACGACGCCAGTGTTAACAACAATGACGCCCCCATCAGCAGAATGACTCGGTTGGCTTTCGAAACGTTGGCCGACATGACAATTCTCAGAACACTTTGGACAAAGGGTAATGCCGCTTGATGGTCAGCTTACGAAGGACAAGTAATGCGATCAGATTGAACAACTTCCAAACGAGCAACCAACTTGTCAGCCGATAGGCTTGGACGAAGTCGCTGATGCCAAACAAGAAAAACGCAGCCGCGTAACTCAACTCCAACCACGCCGACTTTTGATTCACCAAATGTCTGCGAATCACTAACGAGCCGAACACAACCCAGCAAAGCCCCTCGAATAAATTGAAGCCATGCTGCCAGACATGATCACTGAGCGAACCGTTTGGGTCGTACTCCCACCAAGTGTGCCACCATAACAGATCGAGCCAGTCCATCTATTCGCCCGATTTTCCGATCACGATCAAACGCAACGGCACTTTCGATCCACCTTTGGCGGCGAGCGTAACGCTCAACATGGTGTGCTCCTTAGCCGAGTTGTGAGTCAGTGTGGCCTTCTCGACAGGTTTTTCAACCGGCAGAAGCGAGAAGATCGCCGGATGAGTTGAACCCGCAGTCTTGGCACTTTTCTTGGAGAGTGATGACACTCCGCTGATCGGCTTCGGATCGGAATCGGATGCTGCCGGAATGCCGAGCAAGAAATCCGCGAGGTCACTTGTGCCGACGTGATTACCGTCTTCCGGTTGTTGTCCGTAGCGCAACGTGTAGATACCCGACTTGATCTCCTGGCCGCGGAAGTCTGTGAACTTCTTTTTCGCTTCGACCTGCAAAACGCCGATCAACTCACCACTCACGAGCGGATACTTCACGCTCAATGTCGGTTTGAAGTCAGCCTTCGTCGCGACTTCCTTCACGAGCCATACCGAGCAGACTGGACCCTTCTCGTTCACGACTCGGTATCCCTTCGGCTCGATCACAGCCGCAACGTCTTTTGAAATACCATCCGGTAAAGAGTCAATGGCTTCGAGCTTGCTTTCGGCCTGAACCACACCCGTAACGGACCACAAAGCAACAGAAATAACCACCACTCGCAACATTGGCAAACGCATCAAACAGTCTCCTCGTATCAGGAAAAACACACATCACAAAGATCGTAGCTGCATCCGAGACGCAGGGGAAATTAGGCGACTGAAAGCGAGTCATACTCGCCACTATGGAACCACCCGCACATCGGACCGGAATGGAATGGGGCGAAGAGGTTTCGTTCTTTATTGCTCTTCGGCTACCGGCGCAAATCAAAGCAGAGCAACGAATCGAGATCTCGTAACAGCAGGCGGCCATTCGCAACGACAGGATAGGCCCAAGCTGGGCGGTTACTTCGTTTGGGTTGATCGAATCTTCCCTTCTCGACGTAACGCTGTGAGTTCGCTTCAACGAGAGCGAGCGGGCCATCTTCGCTACGGAGAACGAGTAAACCGTCAGCAAAAGTGATTGAACCTTTACCGACCGAACGATTTTGCCACATGACTTTTCCCGTAAGCATGTCGAGACAGGTTAGAATTTTCTCATTGCATCCGTAGAGAAACCCATCAACAACAACCATACCACCATGATGGTTTTGCATTTCGCGAGTCTTGTAGACCTCGTCAGCTCTAGTGGTGTTGCCATTCGATTCCAACCTCAAACACGCTCCCCCGGTGCCGTATCCAGAAGCGTAAAAAATGTGGTTGTCATGAACGACTGCTGCCGAGCAGTTCGCGGTTCCGTTGGCTGCGGAGGTATTCTGCCATAGAAATTCGCCATCTTCAGCACGCACGCCAATGACTCCGCGTGCCGTGAAGTTGACGTATTGGCGAACTCCACCGACATCGATCGCAATTGCCGACGCGTAGCCCGGGGCTGGGCCGCCTGGTACCTGAGACTTCCAAAGAACCTCACCGGTAGTCTTGTTGAGCGCAACCATTGTGGCATCATTGCCACCTGGGGTGACAATGAGCTTGTCGCCATCAACCAACGGCGATTCGCAAATCGCCCATTGAGTCGTTTTATCTCGAAATCCAAACCCCTTAAGGATGTTCTTGTGCCAACGACGCTGGCCTGATTTGGCATCAAGACAAACTAAATCTCCGAAGCACCCCATGGCGTAGACACGATCGCCGTCTACGGTTGGAGTACAGCGTGGCCCATTTCCGGCTCCATCTTTAAATGCTTCGCCGCCGGTGGATGTCCCCCAGAGCGGTCGGCCACTTTTTTCATCCAAAGCCAACACTTTCTCGTCATTCGCGATCAACCCCATCGTGTAGATTCGACCGTTGGCAACGGAGACCGACGCGTAACCCTCACCCAGCCCTTCTGTACTCCAGAGAGGCTTCGGTCCCGGTCCCGACCAACTTCCGGCGATCTTGCCTGGACCAGAGTGCCCATCACGACGCGGGCCACGGAATTGAGGAGAATCGCCGCCGTTACTTTCCAATACCGACTCGTCGGACTTGGTACTGGGCTTCGTCTTCTTGGTCTTGGAGACGGGAGGTTCGGTCGGCGTACTGCTCGGGTCCGGAGCCACTTTGGCAGCGCGCGCAGTCAATTTAGTCACGTTCCCGTCATTGGACGTGAAGACGGTCATTTGCTGACCCTCTTTGAGTCCGTCGAGCTTGGCCGCTTTGCCATCAAGCGTGATCGTCACACCATCTGGAATCGAGAAGACCTGCTTCGGTTTGTCGCCGCTCAATTTGAGGACGACTTTTCTTTTGTCGGCCATGACTGACTCGATCGTGCCACTGACGACTGCGGCCCAAAGTGTCTGTGAGAAAACCAAGGCGAAGAGCACCAACGTTATGGCAATGAAAATCGAACGTGATTTCACGGTGACACATCCTTGGATGAAAAACGCCGATTTCATATTTCTTTGTGAAGGAAACCGCCTATGGTCATCTGTCGCGTAAGCAAAACATCTTCGGTCACACAATTACGATTTCACTCGAAAGGTCGCCAAGAACGCGCTGCGAGTGTTGTTGTTGGTCCATTTTCCATTCAGACCATCGCCCTGATACGACTGTCGGAGCGTGTAAGCAGGGCTGAAGTTTTCGACTTTTGTCAGAGGTTGGTAGTAGATCATTTCATTGGTACAGACACAGTCCTTCTTCCCCATCTTTCGAGTTTGGATCGAGGCCAGCTTGCCAGCCGAAAAGTGCCCTTTCCCTTCGAGGTGATCGTTTTGCAAAGTAATCGGTGCGACCACAACCTTAATCACATTTTTGGTGTATTCGGCGGCGGAGTCTTTGACAAAGGCGACCAGCGATTCTCGTTGTTGTGCCGACGCATTCTCGTCAACGATGATTACTGCGGCCATCTTTCCCGCCTTCATCGGGAAGACACCATCGTTGCCGAGCGTTCCTTCGGCTTTGACGATGACGGCAACACCCAGGCCGTTGAGCGACACGTCGTTCCAACTTCCTTTGTCGACTTTCCATGCCATCACGGCCTCTTTACCGGCAAGGCTCATTTCCGCATTCGCGAAACAGGGGCCGGTGTAAACATCGCACGTCCGTGCCTCGAGGTATTCGCCAGTGACTGAGCCGGCAAACAAGGAATTCGTAGTCACAGTCAACAACAACGAGGTGAGCAACAGAGAAAACGCTTTCATCTTTGCGCTCCTTTTCAGGAAAAGGGAAACATTGGCGTCATTGGACAGGCCAGGATTGTCGTGTTGGCCAACGAAAGCTGACAAGGGAAAAATGGACCGCTCGAACAAGTTCGTTAGTCGGCCACCCGAGGTGCCAACTGCGATTGCAACGTGGCAAGCGGTATCCTCATGAAGAACAAGCCCGAGCCTCCTGGTTGTTGGCGATCAACGTCATAGAACACGACTCCAATCGTTTGTGAATCAAGTTCGATCGTACGCGGACAAGCACGACCGCCTATTGGTCGGCCTGGATTGTAGTATTCGAAAACTTCACCCCACGTGAGTCCGTCATCTCGCGAGATCACATATCGAATCCTCTCACCACCAACACCCGGTCCCAGAATTTCAGACGCCAATAACCAGCCGTTCGAGAGACAGACCATTTCGTGTCGCCAGCCTTGTTCCTTCACGTTCGGGAACTTGTTGATCTCGTTCCATGTCTTCCCATCATCCGTCGATCGCCGCCCGGCTCCACTGACGAACGTTCCTTTCGGAGTTCTGACAATTGGCACCAATCCATGAGGGCGACCGTCGCCAAACGGGGTACTCAATTCCGTACTTGGATCAAAAACCAGAGTTCGATCACTGAGCGACACCAGCCATTGATTCGGCGACAGCTCAACGAGCGGATGTCGAATGACACTCATCACTTTCGGATCGCGCGGGAACGCCTTCGGTTCGGACCATGTCAGGCCGTCATCGCTTGAGGTTGAATACAAAACCGAACGCGGCTCCATTTCATTCGTCTCGCCGCTCCAGCGATTCCACGCATGCAGCAACCGGCCGTCGTTTAAAGCCGTGAGTGAACCGGGGTAATAAGTCTTCTTTTCCGTGCAAGCGAACGGTTCCGTTGCGGACCAAGTCTTCCCGCCATCGACCGATTTGGTGATCCGCAGATCCCGGTGATTGATCTGCCCGTAAGTCACCACGATTGTCCCTCGCGGGCTGAGACAGACTGCCGGATGAATATGACCATCAACGGGATTCGCAATGCGAATAAGCTTGAGGTCTCCCTCCTCCGAGAAAGCGACGGACTGAAGTGCGACCATCAAACAGACGACGAACAAGAATCGAACCATGACTGTCTCTCCTTCTGGCCCCATACCTACCTCATGGCAACAAGCCACATCACCCAACCGCCACGATAAATGGCATCACATCTTTTGTCAGCGTTCAAAACGACCTGACAATAGGATGAGACTCGTTGCGTCGAGTTCTTTCGATTAACACGAAGGCGCTTTCCAGTCCGTCAGTGGGTCGAGCGGATAAGTCGGACGCGGGATTCGTTGCCAATCGAAGGCAGTCAAATCGGATTGCGTTGTGCCGGGCGAATCGACTCGGATCAGTCCGCTGCGCCATTGAGTGAAGAACTGAAAATTGCTGGCGGTTTTGACAACGACCATCTTGGCGTCGGCAATATCCAAACCGAGATGTTGATAAAGCACCGGATGATTGATTGCGAAACTGCGGTGATCCAGCAGTGCGATCCGAATCGAGCCGACTGACAGCAATGCCGTCTTCCGCAGATCACAGACACCGCGATCATGCAAGTCGACGGTGAAGCCTTTTGACACCGCGGCGACGCTCGCAGTGACTCGCACCGGCTTGCTGAAGATGTTGTCGACCTTTCCGCCCAGATCGACAGTGATCGTCGCACCAACACCGGCATCGATCGCAGCTTGTAATGCTGCAGGATCAACCATCGGCAAAAACGCGATGCTCTTAACGTTTTGCTCAATCATTGACTTGAGCAGCACCGTACTGTCACCGGGGGCACCCCCGTAAACCGAATCGCCAGTGTCCGACAGAATGATCAAACCGCGTTCTGTGGCATCCGCTTGCCGAACGGCCTCGTCAGGGGCAACTCGCTGCGAGGCCCAGAATTGGTCGCGCAAAGACCACGCTTTGTTCGCCATTTCTGCCGCTAGCGATTGAGCCAATTGCAGGTCGTTGTCAGTGTGAACGACGATCGCCCAACCTCCTTCGGCCACATCCAGCCAAGGTTGCATCGGTGCGGGGGAGACATCGAGCACCCCGTTGCGATGTTCCATTTCTCTCGCCAAGTCGAACCATTCTTTCATCGGACCAGCCGAAGTGAGAAACTGGTCCTGCGGAGTGACCATTGGAATTTTCTGCCAACCGATGACGGGCCGAATCTCGCCACGCAGCATCTGGAACAAAATCTGTCCCGCTTTGCGACCTGTCGCCGGTGGATCGTGCGGCTGAGTTTCGTGTCCGATCAGTGCGTTCGACAGATTGACCATGCGCTGCGTGATGTTGGCGTGATGATCGAACGCCACGACGACAGGAATCTCATTCCCAACAACTTCACGCACCGCCTGCAAGACATGCCCTTCGACATCGTCCTCTTTTTCGGAAGCCGCTGCACCGTGCAGCGATAGAAACACGGCATCCAATGGCAAGGACTGCTTGAGCCCCACGACCAACCGTTCGGTCAAGAAGTCGAGCGTCTCGGCCGTGATAGTCCCGCCCGCTCCGCCCCAAGCCCGAATGATCGGCAACAGTGTGACTGGCTCAAGCTGCTCAGCGACAACTTCCAAGAAGCCACCAATTGGACCCACGCCACGCATGCGTTCAAGGATCTCGTCACCGAAGTACAGACCGGTTTCTTCAAAGTCCGACCGATCGGCGATCATTGGGCTGAACGAGTCCGTTTCCTGAGCCACTTCCGCAACAGCGATTCGCATCAACAAAACTCCGGCTGATTGGTCTTTGATCGTGACTGCTTTCCAAACTGCCCCCACTTTGGCTTTTATCTCTTGTCTGCTTTCCTGGATTGCTGACAAAAAAGATGAGGACCAAAACAATGAGGATACTGGCTATTTCTCACCACGACGATCTTGCGAATTCCCCGTTTCATTCCCCATCACTTCATACAGCCGAGCAATCTCAACCAACAGCGGTTCGATGAGCGACAAGTATTCGGTTTCAGGGATCGCTCCTTTTCGGAGGCGCAACGCTGCAAGTTCGCGTTCGAGTTCATCGCGACGACTGCGTGCCTCGGCGGTGAGTTGTTCTTCGCGTGGACTCCGAACGAGATGCCAGCGAGTAGCATATTGGCCATCGACGGGCGATCCGCTTTTGGCTGACTTCGTGGCTCGGACACCCTGAAACCAATCGGCAGGCGTTCCGAGTTTGTCATCGTTGTCATCGAGTAGTGCGTGCTCCGTCTGCAATCGGCCATCGCGTTTGTAGAACTCCGCGACTCGCGATGAAGCCAACAAATAGGCTTCAAGCAATGATGTCTGCTCATCTTTATCAAGGTCCGCTTTCGGATCGGCGATGGCCGAGGAAAGATAATCGCCAAATCGAGCGAAATTGAGTTCGTGTCCGCTTTTGGTAGAGGTGATGACAACTCTATTCGGCCCTGAAAGATCATTCAAAAATGGCCCGCTGCTACTGGTGCAATTGATGATCGCCATCGGTCGCTCAATCGGTTTGATCCAGTCCGCCAACTCAGCCGACGCCACATCCGGCCCACGCAGATTAAACCGAGCCACTTTGCCATCAAAAGTTCCGTGCCCAATAAGAATCAGCCATAGAGGATTGCTCGCTCGAGTCACTTCTCCCGGCCCCGACGCCGTCAACAATTGCTGTTTCAATAAATCTCGATCCGACGTTTTCACGCTGTCGGCAAACCCAACTACATGAAACTTCGCCTGACCAAGTTTCGCAGCTTCAGACCACCGATCGGCCCATTGTCGAAACTGCGGCGCATATTCGTCGCTGCCACTCGCACCGACGACGACTATGACTTCAGCGTGTGATTCGGCTGCGTTCAAGAAGGCCCAATCTCCAAACCCCAATGTCCAATGAACGACCAAGGCCAAAAACATCAAAGTAAGGCTGTGGCATCCCCGCCTCACCGATTGTTGAATGCCTTCGAGTGTTGGGATTTTGTCATTCATTGGACATTGAGCTTTAGACATTGGCATTTCCTACGCCATTCCCTTCCAGCGTCTCAGGCCCCATTCACCAACCAGGCAACAGAAGACGAAGAGGAACACCGAAGACTGGTGCCACAGCGGATAAGTCCAAGTTTCAGTGACGGGGATCTTGCGGTTTGGAAGGCTATGAACGAAGTGATCGAGATCGTTGAGAGAACTGACTTCGCCACCAGTCTGCTTCGCAAGTTGTTCCAGCATCAGGCGATTGACGGCCAGCGTACGGAACTCTTCAGTTTGAGGTTCGACGGCCCAGCCAATTTCTCTTTGACCGACCTCGCTGTTGTCAGCGGCAGTGACGGTGATTGTTGCTCGGTAGACACCTGAGGCGCGCGGAGTGAACAGCGTTTCGTATTGGCCGGGTGAGCGGTCGCTGCTTTCGGCGACGAGTTCGATCTTGTGGCCGTCGGGGGCTTGCACTCGGATTGCGACATTGGCGTTGTCGAGCGGTTCAAATTGTGCGTCGCGAGCACGGACCACAATCTGTACTGCGGGTGATGAACCGGTTGAAGTTCGACGCGATTCCACGTCGACTCGCCCCGGTACATCCGAGACCAGCCAGCGGGCTGTTTGTCGCCATGACTTTTCGAGATCGCTCTGTGTTGGATCGTCGCGACGCATGTTCCAACGCCACAAGTCGCCGATCATCAACGATGCGGTACGACCTCGACCGAACGGTTGAACGACCAGTGCGGGAATGTTTCGTCCGTCCGCTCCGGTCACTTGAGCGAGCACCGATGCGCCCGGCTTGATCGACTGCACGCTATTCAAACTTTTGAATTCCGGCATCGCAGCCAAACGTCTTGATTCGTCTTGCTCATTTGTCCGTAGTCGCACCCACGGTTGCAACCAACCTTCGCGGCTCAACAGCAAACGGTACTGTGCCCGCATCGCAGATGGATCACCGCGATCCAAATAGACTGGCAACATGTCGCCGACCGCTGTCCGCTGATAGCCTCCTTCGCCAAACGAATGGCGGCCACCAAGCATCAACAGCCCGCCACCGCGACGGCTGACAAACTGCTGCAAAAGCGACAGTTGATCCTGCGTGAAGAAGCTCGCTTCGATGTCGTCAAGGATCACCGCATGAAACGGAAATAACTCCTCGCTGCTCTTAGGAAATCCACCGCGCAGTTCGTCGGCGTCTTTCGTACCAAGCCGCACAAGCACAGGCTGGTCGTATTGCTCCGCCTCGTCGTCTTTGTCGCCGAAACCACGGAACAGCGGATTTGTTCGCTCGCCGCCACGGTCCTGAAACGTGAACTTCGGCTCCTTCTTGGCGACACGTAACAAACCAACAAGCTTGACCTCGTCATCTTCATCGAGTGCTCGACGCAAGAATTTGAATTCCCAGTTTGGCCGCCCACCGAGATACAGCACTCGAAACGGCCCGCCGCCGCGATCGATTGTTACGATGCGACGATTGTTCGCGAGAGTCGCTTCCTGCGATGCCTTGTCGCTTTCTCCCAGTTTTTCTTCACCGTTTAGAAATACTTGCACTGTGAAAAAACTGATTCCACTCTTTTCTGGCTTGAGGAGAAACCGTTGTACGGACGGTTCTCCATCAAGCAGTCGCTCGACCCTCCGACGTTCGACTTCTTCACCCGCCTCGTTGAGCACGCGCAAGCTGACCTCTTTGCTTCCGACAGAACGCCCTTCGACCGTCGCGGTGATCGTGACAGGAGCGGCTTCGAAATTGGTTTGACTCACGGACACTTGCGAGACCGACAGATCAACTAGCCCGCCGTCTGTCCCAATCACGACCGGATAAACCGGCGGAAGTGTTTGTGGTTGCAGCCCACCGATCGCGCTGTCGGACAAGTCTGTTCCGTTGCCGTCAGTCAGCAACAAAATCCCTGCGACCGGCTGTCCTCGATACCGTTCTGCGAGCGATGTTAGCGTGCCATTGATTTTCGTGGCCTCGCCATCAAGCTTGACATCCGCAAAATTCTTCGCAGGCCGAACATTCGCGTCAAACAAATATCTCCGCACATCGAAGTCCTGGGACAGCCGAATCAACCAAGATGACTCTTCGGCTAGACGATCTTTCATTTGCTGGCCACGCGAGTGACCACTTCCGATGTCCGACAACTGCAAGCTGCGACTTTTGTCGGCAACAACGAGAAACAAATTGCTCCCCGGCCTCGGTCGCGTCCCAGTAAAAAGCGGTTCAACCAAACAGACGGCGAGCGAAACAATCGCCAAAGTCTTGAGAGTCGCTGCCAGCACACGTGCTGAGGACCACGTCCCACTTCGGCGGTAAGTGGTGACCACCGTTATCACTGCCACTGCCGCCAGCAACACAGCTCCAGCCAACCAGTGACGAGCACCCAAAGTCACTTCAGCAATGACCGGAATACCTGCAACAAAAAGCGAGAGGGATGCCATTCCAAGACTCGCAGTGGCCAACAAAACGCCGTCATAACTCCGCTCGGCAAGATGCTAGCCGCTGCCACTGATGAAGGCGACCAAGTTGAACTCTATGAAAAAGATGTGCCCGCAAATCTTGAACTCATAAAACACCAAAGAAAAATTTCACGCTGAGTCGCAGAATTCTTGAGGCGGCGGAGTCGCAACCAAATGATGTGTGCAAAAAATGCATCGCTAGGACAAAGACTCGATTCCTAATCCGTGTTCCAACCGTGGCTGAAAACCTTCTTGGATTTGGCCACGGATAGAACACGGACCAGGCTGTAGGCCAAAGCGCCCCCACTGAGCTTGCCTCGGTGGCTCGCAGGCTTTTGCACTACGCGACGCAACATCTCAAATGAAAACGGTCGTTGCAAATAATGCCTGAATCGACCGAGGCGAACGGTCGAGGTTTGTGAAAATCGTTTGTTTGAGGGTAAGACAAGGCCCAGTTTGCTTTCGCAAACTGGGCCTAAAGATAATGGCGGTTGCCTACCGACTCTCGCCTAATTCGTGATCGAGTTGTTCGAGCTTCTGCCGTAGCTCATCACGTTGCTTGCGGAGGTCGTCTCGCTTACTCAATTGAGTCTGTTGATCGGCGAGTGGTTGGCCCGTCTGGGCGAATTCACCGGTCTTCAGCTTTGCCTGCATCGTCTTCAACGCGGCGCCGAGTTGTGGATCGGCGGCCTCATTCTCGAGAAACTCCGGCGTCGCGACGGGCGGTAGCTTGAGTGTTCCCGATTCGCGAGCCACGACCGCTTTTGACCGAGCCATGCGTTGCTCGACGGTGAGCGGCACGAAGTAGCCGTCGTCGGGATCGACGCCCCAGGACTTCGAGTCGGTCGCTCGATTCCACGATTGCCCGTTGGGCGACAACATCAACGCGGTCGTCAGCTTGATTTGGAAACCATCGCTCCCCAGCGGCATGATCGACTGCACGGAGCCTTTGCCAAACGTCCGCTCGCCGATCAGTTTCGCGCGGTTGTTGTCTTTCAATGCGGCGGCCAGCACTTCGCCGGCAGACGCCGTCGCGGGGTCAATCAGCACGACCAACGGGACGTCGGCGAACTGACCTGCGGTTGCCGCACCGACTTGATAGGTCATGTTTTCATTCGGGTTGCGACCGCGTGTTTGCACGATCGTCCCTTCTTTCAAAAACAGTTCGGCCACTTGAATGCACGACATCAACATACCGCCCACGTTGCCTCGCAGATCGAGGACCAAGCCTTTCATTCCTTGATCACGCGATCGAGTCAGCACCTCTTTCAGATCGTTGCCGCTTTCTTTATCGAACATTACCAGTTGCACGAACGCAATCTTCTGCTCAGCGTCGAGCCAATGTTGCCACTCACCTTTGTCGTTGAGTGACAAACCACGCACCGAAGGAACGCGCACCTCCGCTCGCTTCAAGGTCAGACTTTCTGGCTTGTCGGTTCGCAGTACCTTGATCGTCACTTCGGTTCCAGCGTGGCCGCGAATCAGTTTTACTGCTTCTTGTAGCCCCTTCGCAGGTTGACCATTTATCTCGACAATCACGTCGCGTGGCTTCAGTCCGCCACGCATCGCAGGAGAGTTCGGTACTAAGCCGGTGACGACGATCGTCTCTGCTTCCTTCGCGAGCATTGCACCAATGCCGACCAGGCGGCCGTCGATCTGGTGCATCATCTCGTGCATTTGCTCGGCAGCGAGAAGTCCCGAATACGGATCCTTAAGCGACTGCAACATGCCTCGAATTGCTGCTTCATGCAACGCCTTGGCGTCTATTGGCGACGGGGATGTGGCGGTAATTTTCTCGAGGGCCTCTTTGAACGTGCTGCTCGGCGCTGTCGGCGTTGCGGCGTTTTGTGCGGCAGCAGCTTGCTGCTGCTGCTCTGTCGCCCGTTGAATGGCGTCTTGTTCGGCGACGGAGATTTCTCTGGTCGCGGCTTTCGCCTCGACCACATTCGCTTCCATGATCGCGAAGTCATCAAACCAAACTTTCGTACCGCCGTTCCCCGGCATACCAAGACAGGCTCGCACGTCGATTCTGTTCGTCGCGTTCGGAACGAAGACCAGCGCGGCAATCCGTGTCCAATCTTTGGTCCCGGTGACACTGAATTTTGCTTCTGACGAGCCGATGGCGAGCAGCTTGTTGTTGTTCGACAAACATTGCACCACCAACAGCGGTGACTGCTTCACGTTCTCTGTCTTGACCCACGTAGAGATTTCGAGGGCTTGTCCAACTTTCCAACCGCGTGTTTGTGCGAGCCAGTTGTAGGCGACCGGTTGAGTCGGATGATTCTTGTCGATGGCGATCGACACGGACCGCTTCCCGGTATGTCCAGAATCTTCCGAAGTAAATTTCACAAACTGAGTCGTCTCTGCCAGGTGTGCCGGATGCCACGCAGTGGGGATACCGTTCGATGGCAAGTCGGCTTCAAAGCCTCCGTTCTCGAAACAGAGTTCATTTTTCGCAGCCTCGGTCTTCGATGTGTCGCCGGACTTTGTCGCTTCCTTTTGCGCAGCGGAGTTGTCGTTGCTCAAGGCTACTTGCGTCTCAAGCTGCGTCGCAGCCACGGTCGCTCGTGGCTGCGCGATCGCAATTCCTAAAGCGACGACAGCCATCAACGAAAGCGTCCTGCCGAAGCGGCTCAGCGACATCGGACGTCGTTCGCGATCGGCATCCAAGATCGCCTGCAAGCGTTGTTCGATGCGCGTCGTGCGGCTCATGGCTAACGCGACCGCCGTGTCCCAATGTTGTTGTGGAAGTCGAGCGGTGATCGACAGCAACTCAGAAGCGTAATCCGTTGCGCTCGTGCCGAAGTTCAAAACGATGTCGTCACAAGAACGCTCTTGTTCCGCCTTCAGACGCCGTAACGCTAACCAAGCCAGCGGATTGAACCAGCACAACGCTCGCGTGATTTGTCCGAGCAATTGCGTCAGACAATCCCAGCGTCGGATATGAGCTAGTTCGTGCAAGACGACCATCTCACGTCGTTCGACCGACCACGAGAGTGCCGACATTGGCAGTAGCAACACCGGGCGGAAGACGCCCCAAGTCATCGGCATTTCGCGTTGAGCCGACAAGAGCACCTCGACTTGCCGCGTGCAGCCCATTTCATTCGATAACTGTCGTACTTCGTCGATGATTCCGGAAGCTGCCGCGATACCAGTCCGACGCAATCGCCATACGCTGATGCCGCCCAATACGACTGGCAAGCAGCAAGTCGCAAATCCAGCAAACCACGCGACTCCCAACCAAGCTCGAACTTGCTCGACGACACTCACGGTGCGTACTGGATCGCCAAGGTATGACAGCGACGACGGATCGTTACTCTCCCCCATAATGGCCATCCCCGACCGCAACTCGCCGACGCTTTGTTTGGGGTGTGGTGTGTGATGTGACGCGATGATTTCCGAGAAAGTCGCCTCCTCGTTGATGTTCGCTGAAGCGACCAAGGTCGGAGGGGACTGATCCGCAGGCGTACTGAGTTCAGCAGTGCTTGTGCTGTTGGATTCCGTGGCTGGCTCGCTGATCGCGAACTCAACCGGTGTGTCGGCGACAACTGCATCGATCATTGCAGGCAGAATTCGCCAACCGGGGACAAACGCTTGTGTCATCGGTAGTGCGAGCACTCCGACGAGCGACATCGTCCAAACCAGATGCCGCTCTGCTGCTGACCGATGCGGCATTAGTCCTGAAACCAGCGAACTTTTTCTGGAAAGGGTTCTGGTTCGAGTCACAAAAAAGAAATCCCTCGGTGATTTGTGGTGTTTGAGGATGGTCAACAAATCATCGCATACCAGTCACGGAGGGATTTCGAGTGAACA
>JAPLNX010000358.1 GCA_026400935.1 Planctomycetia bacterium
GACCACCGCCCATGCACTGGCCGTTCAATCCTCTCGCAGGTAAGACCATCAACCGGAGAGCCGGATGCGGGAAACCCGCCCGTCCGGTTCGGAGGGAGGGGCGACCGAAATCAATCGGTCGTTCCTACCCCTATCGTAGCCATCACGCTCCGCGTGATGAGCCGAACGCTTCTAACGGCCTCCCTACTTCTCACACTCACCTCATCAATTGCAACCGCCGACGAACCGCATTGGTCCTTCCGCAAAATCACTCGCCCGGCTCCGCCGCGTGTTCGGCAAGCCGATTGGCCGCGAAACGGCAGCGACTCGTTCGTGCTCGCGCGGTTGGAGAAAGAGAACGTCGCGCCGTCGCCGGAAGCCGACCGCGTCACGTTGATTCGGCGAGTCCACGCAGGGTTACATGTGGTGTGCTGGGCGACTGCCTCAGCATTAAGACTGGAATGCGGTTTACGGATCGCTCTTATGGCACGATAACCGTGAGCTTATTCGTGGAAATTGAACGTGTTTGACTGTTCGCGGCAACAAGGGAGGTGACGGGATGCGTTTGTGGTGTGTTTGGGTCTTGGCAGTCTTGGCGATGTCGAACCAAGTGTGTCGCGCGAGTGAAAAGCTCAATGTCGTCTTCATTTTGGCGGACGATTTGGGAGTGAATGATCTCCGTTGTTATGGGAGACAGGATCAAGTGACTCCTCGATTGGATCGCATGGCCGAGCAAGGGATGCGGTTCACTTCGGCTTATTGTGCTCAGCCGATTTGCTCCCCATCGCGAGCGGCGATCCTCACCGGGTTGACTCCCGCTCGATTGCAGCTGACGACCTTCTTGCCGGGACGCGGGGACGCTCCGTCGCAGAAGTTGCTACATCCGCAGATCAATCAGCAACTCGCGCTGGAGCACACGACGCTCGCGGAGCATCTCAAGTCGGCGGGCTATGCGACGGCTTGCGTCGGCAAGTGGCATCTTGGTGGAGCAGGCTTTGGACCGCAGGAGCAAGGTTTCGATGTCGTCTATGCCGGTAAGCCGAACACAACTCCGTCTGCCAACGAAGGTGGCAAAGGGGAGTTCGATCTGACCGCTCACGCGATCGACTTCGTCCGAGCGAATAAGGACCGACCGTTCTTTCTTTACGTGCCGCACAACAACCCGCACATCCCATTGGCCGCGAAAACCGAACTGATTGAGAAGCACAAAGCGAGTTTCAATCCGCTGTATGCGGCCGTGGTTGAAACGCTGGATGAGAGTGTTGGGCGACTGCTCGATGCGTTGGACGAATTGAAGCTGGCCGACAAGACGCTGGTGGTCTTCACGTCTGACAATGGCGGCCTGCACGTGCCAGAACTGCGAGAAGATGCCGCAACTCACAACACGCCGTTTCGAGCGGGAAAGGGATACGTCTACGAAGGGGGCCTCCGCATCCCGTTGCTCGTGCGGCTTCCGGGTGTTGTTCCGGCGGGTAAGATTGTCGAGACGCCGGTCATCAACACCGATTGGCTCCCGACGATTCTCGAACTTTGTGGCGTCCCGTTTGAAGCGAAGAACTCCGACGGAGCGAGCCTCGCTCCGCTGTTGCGTGGCGGTGAAGGACCAGCGGACTCGACCGTCAGCAATCGCCCGTTGATGTGGCACTTCCCGCACTACACCAATCAAGGTGGCCGTCCCGCTGGTGCGATTCGCATTGGCCAATGGAAGCTCATCGAGCACTACGAAGACAATCGGCTTGAGTTGTTTGATCTGTCGCATGACCTTGGTGAAGAACGCGATCTTGCGAAGACTGAGCCGAACCGCTCCGCCGAGATGCAAAGCCAACTCGCCGGGTGGCGCAAGTCGGTCAACGCTCAAACGAATTCCCCCAACCCCAACTTCGATCCCGCTTGGTTCAAACGCCTGTACTCTGACATCGACACGTCATTGCTCAAGCCCGAAAAAACTGCCGCCGTGATGCGAACAAAACTCACGGACTGGCGTACCACAATTGACGCCGTTGTCGCGAAGAAGAAATGATTTTGGTGCTCAATAGTCGCGTTTCTTCGTGATTGTGAAATTCTCTGTGTCTTCCTTGAGCTCCGTGTTTCATTACTTTGCAACTTCTTCCACATCGACCAGCCCAACATCGATGTATTGGCCACCGCCGGTTTGGTGGCAGTGGATGGCGAGCACATTTTGGCCCGGCAGCAGGGCCTTCTTGGCCGCTTCGCCCAACGCGCGTTCGTGGTACGAAGTCGAGTAGCCAGAGGCGGTGCCGATCAGGACGCCGTTGAGATAAACCTCGGTGTCTTCGTCGTGATGAATTCGTAGGCCGAGTTCGTGGAGCGAGTTGAGCGTTCGACCGTCCGCTTTCAGATCGAAGTTGCGGCGGAGCCAGATGTCGTTCGTCTCCCAAACGGTCTTCACAACGGAGCCGGGAGTCGTTGGATCGCCGAAGCCGCCGGGGCCGGATTTCCAACCGGAATCGTCGAACGCGAACTTCTGCCAGTCATCGGCTGGTTTGTCGGTCGTGTAGCGCCACATCTGCGCTGTCTCTTCGGAAGTTGGTACAAGCGTCGTGATCTTCGGCGGCGGCAGGTACAGCTTGCGGTGCGCCTTCGTGAGCGTCTCGGCATCGAACTTCAGCACCTCGCGGTCGTAGGTCATTAGGCCGTTGACTTCGATCTCGACGTCGGTCGTCTGCGTGTACACGGCCGACGTCAGCCCCTTGCCGATCAGCGGTCGCAGTCCTCCGATGATGCCGAGATACGCCTTCTGCAAGTCCGCCTTGTTCGTGAACGAGCGATAGCCCCAGTTGTCTTTGCCCTGCCAGGTGTGTCCATCGAGCGGCAGGCCCAACCCGCCGAACTCGCCCAGCACCGACGCGCGAGTGCTCGACAGCGGAGCCATGCCGGGGCCGGGGTAGATGTGAACGTCGAACACATCGCCGACACCGCGATCGGTCCAACCACTGGCGTTGTTGACCAGCCGTGTCGGGTCGAGCTTCTTCGTGAAGTCCACAATACGAGCCGTGTCGAACTGTCCCCAGCCTTCGTTGAACGGCACCCACATGACGATGCTCGGATGATTGCCGAAGTCGGTGATGATCTCGCGCCATTCGTTCTCGAAGTTGGCCACCGATTCGGGCGAGCGTTTGATATCGGGGTCGGTCGGGCTGATGTAGCGGTCCCCCGACGGCATGTCCTGCCACACGAGCATCCCCAGCTTGTCGCAGTGGTAGTACCAGCGATCCGGCTCGACCTTCACATGCTTGCGAATCATGTTGAAGCCGAGCTTATTGGTCATCTCGATGTCGTACTTCAGAGCCTCATCCGTCGGAGCCGTGTACAGCCCATCCGGCCAAAACCCTTGATCGAGCGGCCCGTACTGAAACAGCGGCTTGTTGTTGAGCATCAGCCGCTGGATGCCGTGCTCGTCCTTGCCGAGCGAAATTTTTCGCATCGCGAAGTAGCACTGGACATCATCGTACGACGAGTTGTCGGCGAAGCCGTCATTCGCTTCATAAATCAAGCGAAGTTCCAGGCGATAAAGATATGGCGTTTCAGGCGACCAAAGCTTCGGGTTCTTAATCGGGAGTCTAACTTCGGTTGACCCAGCCGCCATTTGACTCGAAGCGATTCGCTCGTTTGCTTCAAAGGCTTCGACCCTGATGTCAAATTTGGCTTTGCCTGATCTGGATCCTGTGTGACGGATTCGCAGTCGCAGTTCTTCTCGATCAACATCCGGCACAATGCTCACTGACTGAATATGATGGTTGGGAACCGGCTCCATCCACACGGTTTGCCAAATTCCGGTCGTTGGCGTGTACCAAATGCCGTGCGGTTTACGGATTTGTTTGCCGCGCGGCTGAAACGAGCCGTCGGTCGGATCGCTAACAGCGACGACCAACTCTTGAGTCTGATCGTTAACGCGAATTAGCGCACCTGTAATGTCGAACGAGAATGGATCGTAGCCACCGCGATGCTCGCCAACTTTTTTCCCATTGACCCACACGACGGTGTCCCAATCGCTGGCTCCGAAATGGAGCAGCAGTCGGTCTTCATGTAGCCGCTTCGGCACCAAGAACGAGCGGCGATACCACAGCTTGCCGTTGTCCGGCACGCGCTTCATCACGCCCGACAACGCCGACTCAATCGGAAACGGCACGAGGATTTTTCCATCCCATTTGTCGGGTTGAACGAGACTCAAGCTCGAACCGGGGCTAGCGCCCTGCGGCTGATTTGGATTCGCGACGATCGCGTAATCCCACAGCCCATTCAGATTGACCCACTTCTCACGCACCATCTGCGGCCGAGGATATTCCGGATGTACCTTCTCCGGTGAAACATCCTTTGCCCACCGCGTCATCAGCGGAGCCTTCTGCGGCTGCCATTCAGCGGCGAATAGTGTTGTCGTCAGACATCCAAACGTGACGACACCAGCGAGACATTTTGAGAGCATGATGATTTCCAATGAGGCTCAGGTTTGCAGACACGAACAAATCTCAGGTGCGGTTTCCCTGGAGTGCGGTGGCTTGACACCGCCCTCCTTTCAACTGGAATGGCGATCCTCTGATTTCGACACTGTTGGTTCTATGAAAAATCGGCGGCTGCTTCGATCGCTTTTTGAACGATCACCGTCGTTTATTCCAACGGAAAAAAAGGCTGTGTCGAGACGCAGCACTCCGGGATTTTAACGTGCCGACGCGAATACCTGGAAATCATCATGGCAAGCATTTTTGCATCTGCTCTTTGATTCGATCGAGCCGCGAGGGTTGTGGTTGGTGGAGCATTTCAACCACAGATCGAAATGGGTGGACCGAGGTGACTCAAGGCGATGCAATTGGGGTTGTTCCATGACATTATCCTGCCCCTTGCTCAGCCCACTACCAATAAGTTGCGAATCGTGATCAACAGCGAAAGAACTTACGCCATGTTGGGAAACGAAATGCTGTGGAATGCGGCCGTGTGTTGTCACGAGGCACGGGCTGTTTCTGAGGATCTCGCACGCCGTCGTTGGTGGTGTGGCAGTTTGCTTCCACGGTTATCACTGCAACACGGTGATCCTGCAAGAAGGACTGCCAGTTCTGTCGCTCGCTCGAATCGAAGCTCGCTCGCGGGGCAGGAAATAGGGGTCGGACTCACAAAGAGTTCGCTGATGTTGCTGAGTCGATCGACGTCAATCAGTTGCCCGCTTCGTTCGTGCGGTTTCTGCACCAGTGCGTCCGCAAGTCGCTTCGAGAACCGTTCTGACGCACACAAGCGAGTTGACGCCGCTCTCACGCGAGTCATGCGGCGGCGAGTTCAGTCATCGGAGAATTGCTGACAGCAACTCGACTCACCGGCCAACGTCGGTGCGTGAGGAAAGCGACCCAGCCGACGACTCCGAACAGGCACAGCAGCAGCGGCCAGGCGATCCGATCGAAGCGCGATGTCGGCAGCGTCCGTTGTCGCCATGCACACAGCCCGGCGAAGGGGAGACCGCTGATGACCGTCAGCCAGAACGAGCCGTTCCAGCCGAGGCTGCTCATGCCGATTTGAAAGGCCTTCAGTCGCAAAGACCAAGTCATTGGTTCGTCCGGCTGACGAAGAGGATTGCCGTCCAGATCGTAGAAGTAACCGCTGAAAGAGGGCGTCACCCAACTCACCGCATAGATTGGCGTCAGCGACAACGGCATCAAGTATTGCTCGGCGAACCAATAAGGCGAGGCTTTGGGCAGCGGGACCGTGACCGTCTTCCGCAGCGTGACTTCGCCGCGATCGTTGAAGCGGACGAAATGCTGCTCGGCAGGGATTTTCAACGGATTGGGCGATCTGTCCGCATAAGACTCCTCAAACTCACCCGAAGGAAGCTCGGTCAGCGAAGAGACCTTTCCGTGTAACTCTTTCGGAAAGCGAATCTCGCGCAGTGTCTGCAATGTCGGCGAGACGACTTCCAAGCGATCTGCCCACAACAGCGCGAGCGTCGGATTCGCGTGTTGAACACTCCGGTAAGACTGCGAGTTGTCGGTCGTCTGATCGCGCTTGCCGGTGCCGAGCAGCTTCCCGGTCAACACTCGCGTGGCCACGATCGAACGGCGAGTCAGATTGATCACGAACATGCGGTCCCGTTTCGGCGTGATGAGCCACAATCCGAATTCCGGCGATTCCCCCGGTTCGTTCAACAGCATTGCCGCGACAGACTGTGGCAAGGTGTAGATACCCCCGTGAGCGGCAAAGGCCGCCGTTGCCGACTTGTTGCTGTCCCACGCGGGAAACTGATCGGCGGCGGGCGGTGCGGTTTCCGAAAAGCCATTCATCCCGATGAAGCCGATGCGGCGTTTCGTTTGGAGATCAAAGCCCTCGAAGTAACCCGATCCGCCGGCACGACGCGGCCAGCGAAAAAACCATTCCCGGCGATGTGCAGTACTCCAATCACCTTCAGCAAACTGCGGCAGGCGCAATGACCACGGTAACGGTTCCGGCGCGTCGATCCACAAGTTGTAAGCGTTGGGTGCGTGACGTAGATTGTAGTAGTTGAGTGGAAATGAACTCGTTGACCACGAGTTACGAGCCCGCGTCAGTTCGTCTGGTTCCAGCACGATCGGCTGGCCATCGAGTGTCTGATATTCGACGGAAGAACTCTCATAGGGATTGCGGCCGTAGTGTTGCACAGCGACACACAGTTCGCCGTTCGTTTGCAGATGAACCGATCGAGATTCCGACGTCTGCCCGCGATTGAGCCACGTTGTGGCCCATTCCCCGACCCAGCCCAGCAACGCCGTCCAAACGATCGTCCCGCCGCAACACAGCAGCAAGCCCAACAGCAATCGTTGAGCGCCGATCGAAAGCGAGTTCGCAGATTGCAGGTTGGAAGATTCTGATTTCATGACGAATGCTCTGGGGAGTGACATCGTTATCGCCGAAGGCGATGTTTTTGGTGACGAGGATCTACGTAGCCGTCATCGCTCCGCGTGA
>JAPLNX010000408.1 GCA_026400935.1 Planctomycetia bacterium
GCGTGAATGCGACCGACGGCGACAAATTGGTGTCGGTAGTAACGCACGCATTCGCAGGCTTCCTCCCCACGGTCGTTCACCCAAACCGCAGTGGCCCTCGCCTCGTACTTCCCAGCTTGATTTGACAGTTGGTATCCTGCCCTCCCAAGAGTTCCCGTTTTCGTACAGGGGACTGGCTTCCAACAAAGGAAACGGCGCCCCACAAGTCCACGCCCATGTTGGACGTACCGGCGTGGCCGCGACCAAAATGATGCGTGCAAGAAAACGCAGCTTTCGGACAAAGACTCGGTTCTTAATCCGTGGTCCATCTGTGTTTCATCCGTGGCTGAAAAGTTTCTGGGATTTGGCCACGGATGAAACACGGATCACGCAGAAGGCCAGGGAGAGATTTTGATAGAACGCTCTTTGTTTGTTTGGTCCTGTTTCAGCAGTCGGCAGAGCCGCAACAAATGATTGGTATTGGTGAGGGCACTTACTCACCAACAAATCTTCTTACAAGAACAAATCTTCTTACAAGAATAGAGACTCTCAACGTTTGCAGAGCAGAGTTTGAAGAGAATTGAAGATCGGTCTTCTCCGCTTCTCCGCGTGACCAGTTTGCAATTCAACACACGTGGCTGAGCGGCGTTTTTTGCGAGAAAGAGAAACAGGCGAGCCGTCTGTTCTACGATTTCTTCGCAACACTGCGTGAGCCGACTGGGCTAAATCCTGCGGAGAGTTAGCTACTTAAGTCCGTCGATGTAACGCAAAAATTGAGCATCAAGCAGATCGAACTCCACTTGGAACGACTCTTTGAAATCGACGATTCGGTCTTTTGCAGGATACTTCGCAAATGGATCGCGGGCGGAGATGCGCTTCAAATAGGAGGCATACTGACGTGGGCGAGTTTCGACCAAGAAGAACGACAATGCCCAAGACTGAGCGTAGAAGTCGGCGACCGCAGACTCATACAGCGAGTCACACTCTATGAACGTCTTCAGTGATTTCGCGGCGCGGCGCGTCTTGGCATAGTTTTGGAAACTCAAGTACCGATCGAGATTGATGCGTTGCTTCGCGGTCCAACCTGCAGAGCTGTCACGAACTCCGTCGGATTCAAAGACTGTCGCCATCCCTTCGACAACCCAACGCGGCGTTTCTCCAACGCGTGAATGTAGGCCGATGTTGTACGCGATCTGATGCGTCGCTTCGTGGATCATGGTCGATTTGAGATCCCCTTGGTTCGATCCGTAGATCGGCGAACGGTGATCGAGTGGCGATGGCTTCCAATCCAAATGCTGTTTCTCGTCGAACGGCACTATCTCCGAACTCTGTTCGGAAAAGGGGAAATGAGCGTTTTGATCAAAAGTTGATACCGCCACCGACTTGGCTTGCGATTCAAACAGTGCGACACGATTCGTGCGTGGCGAGTAATAGCCCAACATTCCTGTCATCGACTTGGCGTTGTCGACTTGTGCGTAATTGGTGAATTGCCTCTGATCCGGAAAGACAATTGCGACGAGCGGGAACTCCGGATCGGACAGCGAGAAACCGCGTGTTTTGAAGTAGCGTTGCAGCGTAGCGTACTGATCTTCAAAGACCGCCGCGTAATTCGCCGCTCTGCCGTTTGTCGCGACAACGAGGTAATGCCGCGTTGATGAGATCTCGAAGTTCTTTCCAAACTCGCGTGATAGTTGGTTCCGGAGTTCCGTCGTTGGAAGAGCTTGAAAGCTGCCATTGAGCACTTTCAGTTTGGCGGAGTTCAAATCAATGTCATGCAGCCGACCGACTCGGTCGAGCAAGGTACCTCGCTCTTTACCTTGGGCGAGCATTCTGCCGGTCGTGACGGTTTTGTCGTTTCGGACTTCGACTGTCGGCGAAGTCTCTCGTGCGGAGGCTGTCGCAAATTCCAAGGCGGTGATGACCGACAATGCTGCTGAAATTAAAAACCAAGTGGGTCGCATGATGCCAAAGTGACTCGCAGAGTGCTCTTGGATGCTCGGCGCAGCGAGCGACAGTTCGATGAGCAATTCTAGGTTAGAAATTGCCGGTCGGCGCGAAGTTCGGAAATCGGTTTCGAGGCAAATGTTTGAGGCGACGTCAAACTGCGTGAGCTATCGAGATCGCTTTTGAGAATCAACCAGCCCGTGCTACGCTTGCGACCATCGCTGGGCGAGTGCAGGCGGGGTCGGTAGCCTACGCCGCCATGCCTCAGTCTGTTTCACAAATTGCTCAAGACCTGCAACGCTGGAGCCCCGGTGTACTGGAAGGGCTTCCGGAGCCGGTGACTCAACCGCCGTCGGTGATCGAGTCGGAGTCTTATTGCCAGCAACTTGCGACATCGCATTACGAGAACTTCCCGCTAATCGCTCGCCTGTTGCCTACTGAACTGCGACAGCCGTTCTTCAATGTTTACGCCTACTGCCGTTGGTCGGATGACTTGGGAGATGAGCTAGGGGATCGACAGCTTTCAACGCGGTTACTTGGTTGGTGGCGCGGCGAATTGGCTCGTTGTTGGGCAGGCGAGGAGATGAATCACCCGGTTTTTGTTGCGCTGCAAAGAACGGCGAAACAGTTCGCTCTGTCGCGTGATCCGTTTGATGATTTGCTCACCGCGTTTGAGCAGGACCAAGTCGTCACTAAATATCAGACGTTTGACGCGCTTTTGGGATATTGCCGTAACAGCGCGAACCCCGTGGGCCGCATCGTGCTGCGATTGTGTGGAGTCGATGATGAACGATCGGTCGAATTATCGGACGCGGTTTGTACCGGCTTGCAGCTCGCGAACTTCTGGCAGGATGTCGCTCGCGACGCAGACATCGGTCGAACCTATCTGCCATTTGAGGATTGTGAACGGTTCGGATATTCGCGGGATGATTTGGGCCAGAGAATCACGAACGAAGCTTTCTTGAAAATGATGCGGTTTCAAGTCGAACGGGCGCGCGGTCTGTTGTTGTTTGTTCGTGAACTGGCACCCCGCTTGTCGGGTCGCGTGCAAGTTGCAATCGACTTGTTCGGCGAGGGAGGATTGAAAATCTGTGATCGGATCGAGTCAATCGGCTTTCGTGTGTGGGAAGAGCGACCAGTTGTCACGAAATGGGATGCCGCAGGATTGCTCGTAAAATGCCTGAGCCGCGCGGTGTGGCGTCCGTTTCAGATACGAGCGGCAACCATCCCAACCGCCGAAATCATGAGACTTGGGCCTGAACGCGATTCCTCAACTTCGCGAAAGGCCGTTGAATGAGTCGCACTCCATTGGACGATTGCTTCGACCACTGTGAGCGGCTGACGAAGCGGACTGCCGGTAATTTTTATTACTCGTTCCTTGGCCTACCTTTGCCACAGTATCGAGCGATGTGTGCGCTTTATGCCTTCATGCGCGTGACCGATGATTGGGGGGACGATCCCGGTCAGACGATTGCTCAACGGATCGCCTCGCTGGAATCTTGGCAGTGTTCACTCAGCAACGCATTGCGGCCTGAATGGACTCCACTCGAAATGGCTGGCTGGTCGGAAGAGGCTCGCATGGTGTTGCCCGCGATGCGCGATGTTGCGATTCGCTTCACAATCCCTCACGAGCATTTGTTTGCCGTGATCGACGGTGTGCGATCCGATTTAAGTGAGATCCCAGACCTAGTTCGTAGTACGGACAATCTTGCCCGTCGAGAGTCGAGTAGCGGTCGAGAATCGGGCGACGGACAAGAGTGCCTATCCTCCTCTGCGGAGCGAACTTGCCGGTTTCAGACGTTCGATGAACTCAGCCAGTACTGCTATCTCGTGGCAGGTGCGGTCGGCTTGTGTTGCATCCATATTTGGGGTTTTCACGGAGACGAATCTGTTCGTCGAGCGATCGACTGCGGTACGGCATTTCAATTGACGAACATTCTGCGCGATGTGGGCGAAGATGCTGACGCCGGGCGAATCTATCTTCCCGCCGAAGATCTCACGCAGTTCGCCGTGACGATCGAGGACTTGAAGGCTCACCGTTATGACGAACATTTTCGATCGCTGATGGCATTTGAAGTCGAACGTGCAAAAACGTTTTATGACTCTGCCGAGCAATTACTGACGAATTTGGAGCCGCTCGGTCAGCCGATCATGAAAGCCATGCTTCAGCTTTATGGCGGCCTGCTGCACGAAATCGAGCGCCGCAAGTTTGATGTCTTCAGCCGCCACGTTTCGTTACCGCGTTGGCGAAAAATCTGGATCGCGACCGTTGCGCTCATACATCAAAAGCTCCGGAGGCATTGATGTCCTGAACTGATTGAAGGTCCAAATTATCAAGTCAGACTCCTAGACGAACTATTGTGTGCGGTTTAGAAGTTGGCCGACAACCTCCACATTCCATAAAGGACTCTGCGATGCGATCACGACTCACACGTCGAAAGTTCTTGCAACATTCTGCCGCTGGCGCTTCGGTGGTGTTCGGTGCCCCCGCAATTCTCCGAGCGAGAAACCTGAACGACAAAATGAATGTCGCTTGCATTGGCGTGGGCGGGCGAGGCGGAGCACATCTTCCAGCCTTGGCCGATGAGAACATCACGGCGATCTGCGACGTCTATCAGCCAACGCTTGATCGAGTCGGCGAGAAATTTCCTCAAGCGAAGAAGTTCGTGGACCTTCGCAAGCTGCTGGAAAACGATGGCCTCTTTGATGCGGTCGTCGTCAGCACAGCTGAGCACACGCACGCTTTCGCGACGTACCCGGCGCTGCTGCTGGGCAAGCACGTCTACTGCGAAAAGCCGCTGACTCACAACATTTACGAAGCGCGACACATCCGCGAAGCGGCCGCCAACGCGGGAGTCGCGACACAGATGGGAATCCAAATTCACGCCGGCGAGAACTACCGCCGCGTCGTGGAACTCATTCAAGCTGGCGCGATTGGTCCGGTCACCGAATGCCACGTTTGGGTCAGTCGAGCGTGGGGACGACAAAGCGCCGAAGATGCGAAGAAGTTCGGCGACATCGTTCACGTCGAAGAGCGACCAACCGAAGTCCATCCCGTTCCCGCGGGTTTGGACTGGGACTTGTGGCTCGGCCCCGCGAAGGAGCGACCGTTTAACAACGTCTATTTTCCCGGACCGAAGTGGTATCGCTGGTGGGATTTTGGGAGTGGCACGATGTCGGACCTCGGCAGTCATTGGAACGACTTGCCATTCTGGGCACTCAAGCTGAAAGCCCCGCTGACGGTTGAAGCCTCTGGCCCGCCACCGCATCCGGAACTGGCTCCCGCTTCCATGCAGGCCACTTACGAATACGGTCCTCGCGATGACATGCCCGCGTTAAAGCTGACTTGGTATCAAGGGGTCAACAAGCCAGAAATCTGGACGAACGGCGGCATCCCCAAATGGGATTCCGGTGTTCTCTTCATCGGCAGCAAAGGGATGTTGCTCGCCGATTACGGCAAGCATGTGTTGCTCCCCGAAAAAGATTTCGAGGGCTATCAACGTCCCGCCAAGTCGATCCCCTCTTCAATCGGCCAAATGGCCGAATGGATCCACGCCTGCAAGACCGGAGCACCAACCACGTGCAACTTCGAGTACTCCGGCTGGCTAACCGAAGCGAATCATCTCGGCAACGTGGCCTATCGCGTCGGCAAAAAAATCGAATGGGACGCCCGCAACCTCTACTGCCCCAACGCGCCCGAAGCCTCGCAATTCATCCGCCGAGAGCCCCGCACCGGTTGGTGCTTATGCTGAGACCAGCGATCATCTCGCCGCATTCCGAATTTCGATCGCTCGCGATTCACCCTTCTTGGTTGGAAGGCGAACTGCGTGCCGCACGATCCATCGGCGGTTTGCAGCTTGCTGAGTGGTGAGATTCCCTGCGTCACTCTCTGCGATCCAACGTTCGCAAACGGCAAAGGCAACGTCGGGATGATCCTTCAGAATGTCGGCCAAGTGGTTCGCGACCGAACGACGAACATACAACTCTGAGTCGTCCTTCAGTCGTTCAAGCAGCGGCAGTGTGAAATCGGGATTCTGTTGGAACTCTTTCAATCGCATGGACCACGGCAATCGTGGTCGAGTCCCTTCGCTGACCAATCGTCTGACATGCGGGTTCGGATCTTTGGACCACTTTGCCAACATCTTCAAACAGCGATCTCGATGCCGCACCAGAAACGGACGAATGCAATACTCGGCCGTCATTCGTTTTGTCAGTTCATAATTCGCAAGCATCCCGCTCTCGAAACGTTCCACACCACGCGCAGCAATGACGTGAGCATGTGGTAGATAGAAAAACACAGCGAGGCCATTCCGCTCCGTCGCCCGCAACTCCGGCCCCAACGAGGCAATCAGCAATGACGCAGCCTCATCAAAGCCTGTCGGTAACTGTGCCGCCAACGCCTTCCAGATTTGTGCCCCTCTCCGATTGAATTCAAGCCGTTAAGCGACGTTGGAGTTTGGCAAAATCATTTTTCGTGAGTGATCCGATGCTATTTCAAGAAGAGTCTCTTCACGGCATAAATCGGCGACTGATTCGAGAATGAAGTCCGGCCGATAAGCAAAAAGAGCGAGATCATCACGGTTCGTGCCGCCGCTCAAAACGAGTGTGGTTGTGTAGCCCATTGAGACGCCTCCCAGGATATCGGTTTCCATCGTGTCACCGATCATAATGGTCTCGGCGGCCGACAACCCTAACTCCTTTCTTGCCGCACGCATCATCACGGAGCTTGGTTTTCCGACGCTGAATGCTTTACGTCCGGTTGCCGTTTCGAGCATTGCGACAATTGCCCCACATCCGGGACGAGTCCCCGCAGCAGTAGGGCAGTTCGGGTCCATATTGGTTGCTATTAGCTTTGCACCTCGAAGGATCATTCTGACCGCCGCCTCCACAGTCTCCATGTTGAAGGTGCGCCCTTCGCCAACAACAACGTAGTCTGGGTCGTCGTCGACGATCGCATAACCATTTCGATGCAATGCATGCGATAGTCCCCCTTCTCCAATCACGAACGCTGTGCCATTTGGTTTCTGTGCGGCCAAAAATCGTGCGGTCGCCATTGCACATGTAAAGATATGATTTTCCGTGACTTGAATCCCCATGCGCTCGAGCTTGCAAACGACGTCTCTCCTCGTTCGCTGGCTGTTATTCGTGAGGAACACAAACGGAATTCCTCGCTCAAGCAACATATGGATAAACGTGTCAGCACCTGGAATGAGCTGCTTGCCTCGGTAGATCACCCCATCCATATCGATCAAGAACCCAAACTTTGATATTCGTTCTGCACACATTCGAGTCCCTTTGCATTTGAAAGAAGCGTGGGAGACGTTTGCGAGCGCTTTTAGTCAGTCTCAAGACTCTTTGATCTACTCCGTTGGCGATTTATGCCGACTCAACATTGCAGATCGGAGGTCAATGATCGTGTCGAGGTGAGCGCACCTTCCCACGAAAACATTTAGAAATGTTACTACCGTTCAAACGGTCGATTGAATCTGCCTCTAGCCAGGCGAAACGACCCAATTCTGATTAAGCCGATCAACCCCAAGTGAGATAGGCCAACAGAAGCATTTGAAACGTGGCCACACCCTTAGCAATCACTATGCCCTGCTTCGGTTGGCTGTGATAGAGGCTTGCAAGGATGCCCAGCGCCATTGTCGTTCCTAAGAATTTCACGCCGAGAAATAATGAGGGATCGCCGTCATTTATAAACAGCAGCAGCCGACCCACAAGATTCTGCTCCATCTGCCAAAGCTCGTTCCGATACTTCATGGCCAGGAATGCGTCATAGGCTGAAACACAGCCAATGATCTGCCAAAGCACAAAAAACTGAGGCCAGTTCTGGGTACGGAATCCCGCAACGCTTTTTGCATTATCTTCACATCGATCATCTTCCCGCGAATTGTCTAAGACTTGAGCAGCAACACGTATTTCAGTTGCAGGAATCCGACGTTCATTCTTTGGCTTAGATCTCAGCATAGGCGAGCGTTTCCAGGTTTCATTCATCGCAATCATCATTTTCTCCTGCATCTCGTTAGGCAAACTGACGCAGCGCATCTCACCACCGAGCAAATACAAGACCGATATGTATAGACCCTTGACCGGAGCTCTTGGTCTTCGGTGATTTTCACGACTGCTGCGCTGAGTTGTCTTTCTACGATGCGTTGATCGCCACGTATCTCTTTGGAATTAATTGATCTCTAGGACTCCGGTTCTGCATCGCCGTCAGAACCTATTGCGGACAGGTTGGGCATCGTTCCGAGGTGTGACCATTCCAGATAGACGGTCTGAATGGGCGGTCATGAATCTCAAACGCAAGATCGAATCGAGGCTTGTTCGAGGAAAACTTCTCTTGGGGTTTTGTAGCCGAGGCAGCGGCGCGGGCGGTCGTTCATAAGAATTTCGACACGCCGCATGTTTTGAGGGGTGACC
>JAPLNX010000263.1 GCA_026400935.1 Planctomycetia bacterium
AAACCCTTCCAAGATCTGTCCACTGTTGCGCTCCTTCGCATTGGACTTGTGATCCAAAACTACACACGAAGAGGCGCAACAGTTTTTGCATTTCTAAGCTATCCCAATTCACCCAGATTCCGGCGTTTTCATCAGGCCAGGCTTGGCCCGTATCCAAGTTTGATTTGGAAGCAGGCCAAGAACGCTGACGCGGCGGCTCAATCCTTGAGAGAGCTGTTTCCGCAAAATGGAACGTACCTAGTTCCCAGCACAGTCGGTGATCCGGCAGCCGTCGATCAAGCAATGCGGAAAGGTCCGGTCGCATTCGTGCATATGCTCCGAGTTGATGGTCGCCCGGCAATGGACCCCAGCATCATGATCACGGGTTTCGTGACCAACTTCATCGTGATCGTGATGATCTCACTGTTGCTCAAACGCTGTTCCCCAGCACTTCCGACCTACGCCGATCGAGTGAAGTTTGTGGCATTCGTTGGATTCATTGCCGCCTTCTTCATCGACGGCGGTGAGATCGTCTGGTGGCAAATGCCTGCCGATTGGCAACTCTATCGAGCGGGCTACGACTTTCTTTTTTGGGTCATCGCCGGACTCATCCTGGCAAAGTTTGTGAGCACAGAACCGACCTCGTCGCCATCACCCACCTAAAGTCTGGCCACAAACGAGTATGCGATGACCTCACCTAACCCAAAATCAGCAACACCATGCGGCGATATTCGAGAGCACGATCATCGCAGTCGATGGTCACTGCGGCTCGCCGTTCTAACACTCGTTACCGCGATTTCTTTTCCGATCATGCGTTCCCAAGTCGGTTCAGCGGCGGAAGCGTTTTGGATGTTGCTGCCGCCGGTCGTGGTGCTCGGCAGCTTTGTGCTCAACGTCATTCCGCGACCACGATTGAATGCCACTTCGAGGTTCGGAAAAGTTTCGTCAGTCGGTTTGCTGCTCACGTTTCCGATCGGATTTTACGGCTTCTTGGTTCGGCTGACTCAGACTCCGTGGTCGTGGAGAGAAGCCGCGCTGGTGTTGTACTTCTTCGGGCTCTCATTGGAGTTTGGGCTGCTTTACTTCTACCAGTTGGCGACTTTTGTCCGGCAACGTCTCAGCGAACGGATCGCCGTTCGCTGGCGACCAGTCTTGCGAGTCATCGAAGTTGGTTTGCTCTATTTCTGCATCGTTCCTTTCTTGTTTGTCGTGCTGGCCGTGCATCGTCCAAAGTTGCTGCCCAAGCGAATGGCCGAAATTCCGACCGAACAAACTGAGTCGATTGAGTTCCTGAGTCGCGATGGTCAAACAAAACTGCGCGGCGTCTTTCTGAAACCAATGAAGCCGCAAGGAACAGTCCTCGTGTGCCACGGAGTAGGAGCGAACCATGCCGACATTGAAGTGATTCATCAAACGTTGTTTGCAATTGGCTTCCGAGTTCTCGCGTTTGATTTTCGTGGCCACGGACTCAGCGACGGGCACACGATCACGTATGGTTGGAACGAACGGCTCGATGTTTTGGGAGCGTATGATGCTTGCCTGTGTCGCTCCGACGTTGATCCACAACGACTGTTCGCCCTGGGAGTTTCAATGGGCGGAGCGTCGTTGCTGCTCTCGCTCCCAGAAATGCCGCAGGTCCGAGCGGCGGTTATCGACTCTGCGTTTTCTGACTTGTCTACAATGCTCGATCATCAGTTTCGAGTTGTGCCGAGCAGCGGTCGCACGCCGTTGAAGTTCTTAGCACGCATGTTCGCGTGGCTCGAAACCGGCGCTGATATCGATGACATTTCACCGGTCAAAGTTATCTCAAAGATTCGCATTCCGCTTCTGATCATTCATGGCACCGACGATCGCATCATTCCTGTCGATCACGGGCGTCGCTTAGCCGCATCCGGACACGATGTCACGTTACATCTTGAACCGGACACGCCACACATCGGCGCAGCTTTGCTCAACCCGTTCGGTTATCGCCAACTCATTGAGCGGCACTTTCATCTCGCAATTCAAAATCATCCGTGGCCTCAGCAATCACTTTTCAATTCACTCATTTTGAAGCGTTGGTTGAAGCCAAACTCCGCCAGTCAATCATTGATCGTCATCGTCCCTATCGTCATCGGGTGCAACAGCGTCAACCGCTCCGTTGGCTTCCAAGATGTCGGTTATGAGATCGAAGGGAAGTTCATCAGCGAAGTTGAGTGCCAGGGCAAACGTTCCGTAAGCCTGAATTGCCAACAGAAGTGAATTGTTGGTTTGGGCCGAAGACCATGAGGTCCAACGGATGCGATCGGGACTAACGATCGTTGTGGTGAGGTTGGGGAATAACGGCTGCGTTACTAGTTCTGCCGGTGGGATGTCGAGCGAAGAGAAATCCAAACCGGGAGCGATCTGTTGAGCGACTGAGCCATACGTATCTGCGACCCACGGCAATAGGCTCATTGCGAATCGCAAGGTGCCGCGTGGATCGCTCCAGGTGAGTCCGCTGAAAGATTTCGGCGGCTCGATGCCAGTCGTCTTGGCGATGTCTGGTTTCCAGCGAGGCAAGCGGCCTTTGGCTCGGAGTAACGTGGCCTCAACAGACTGAGGCTGAACACCGAAGATCAACCATCCGTCGCACAACGCGGCGCATGGCTTCAAGATCGAAGAGCGTTCCGCAAAGACATAGAACGGGTAGCCGTGGCGCATCGATGTCGTGTGCTTGAACTCACCATGTTGTTGCTGAATATGCTCGAAAAGATGGTCCAGTCCTTTCTGCAATGCTGGTTCATCCTTGACGGCAATTGCCAGATTAAACCGCCCCAGACTCATGACCTCTTGCTCTGAATCGCCCCAAGTGCAGAGTACGTTTCCTAACGGCGCAAACAATTCGTGCCGCACAGCAGCGGCATTTTCGCGATTGAATCCCTGAGCGAATTGGTGAAAGAAAGCGGCCACCTCCGGCTGCAGCATCGAGCTGTACTCGGCCAGTATCTCGGCGTACTGATCCCAGGTTCGTGCCGCATCGAAAGGCTGAATGGAAAAGGACCGGAGCGAAGCAGGTAACGGAGGCAGACGATCCAGCGAAACGGTCGGCTGGTCATACAACGCCAGCAGCCCTTTTCGGGGCTGAGGTGTGACAACATCCCAAACATCCACCAGATGCCGGTTGTGATATCCGGTTCTCCAGGCGATCGACTCAATCTCGTCGAAGCCGAGCGGCTTGAGAAGTTTTGCAATTGTGAACTCTATTGGCTGCTCGGGAATCGGCGTTGGCCCATAACGCTTCAAAAGACGGGCGACATCGCACCAAGCTCGCGAGGTTTCGGCGATTGGTTGGTCGAGTTTTGGCCAAGCACGCTGCCAACTCTGTGACGTTGCAACAGATCCCTCCGCTGCGGCCTTGTCGATGATGGCCGTCACACCGGGACGACCGAAATAGACCATCAGATTGCGGCCTTCCGACCAGCAGGCCCAGTCCATCTTGGCTGTGCCCCAACGAGAATAGAATGCAGGCAATAAATCGTGCGATCCTTGAAGCCGATCGTTTCGTAACCAATGACAGGGTCGGTCGCAAGTAGTTGCATCAAATCTGTCCGGTCCTTGACGAAGTCGTTGGGGACTCCTTCGTTGGGCTTGTCATTGGCTGCATCGTCAGGCTCGGCATCGGGCTTTACGTCTTCACCATTGTCTTCGTCCTGAGCTTTATCGCGTGCCTGCTTCGGTGACTTCTTTTTTTGTCTCGGCGTGTCATCGTCCTCCGACACGACTTTGTCAGAGATGTTTTCCACAGGTGCAGAAGCTCGCTTCGCCAACGAAGACTTGGCGAAGGCGTCAGCCCACGCACCAATTGACGGGGCATGCTCCGCTGCATCGGGGATGATGACGAGTCCGTATGGCCAAGAGCCTTGATCATCTTCAGGAAGGCAAACCGACATCGTAAAGCCGTGCTGATAGAGCTGACGACTGACTTCAACGATGTGTTTGGTCGTTAATTGATCGTCGCCACTCGCAGGTTGGAACAGCATGCCCTCGAGTGGCCGCACGGACCACACTTTTTGAAAGCCTGCCACCAAGCCCGAATGGTAAAAAGCGTCGAAGTTCGCGGTCTTCTCGAATGCTTCGCGTTGCGATTCGCTGCCACCGTAATGCCAAACGATCGCTGCTTCTTTTGGAAGTCGTTTAGCCCATTCGAGATCATCACTTCGTGCCATGCTCGACAGCATGAAGCTGCTCAGACCAAGCAGCACTGCAATCGTTCGAATCCGTGAACTCACACATGCCCACAAAAATGCTTGAAGCATCCTGCCCTCCCTGCACGAAAACCGTACTTGAACTGGAAGCACCACGGTCGTTAGTCGGTGCTGCTTTTATCAAGCTTGAGGCGAATCACAACAGACAAGACGTCTGGTTGCCATGCAGGATTTCGTCCGAAAGAAGGCAACGCGGATGCCGTCTCGGGAGTAATCGCTGGGATTCTTCATGTTTCACACGAGTCCGAGGGGCGAGAGAGGGGTTCTCGCCGCAATCCCTCGCTCGTGCGTTGGGCTCGTGTGAAACAACTGGCAGAGAAATCTCTCCGCCTCATGAACCATTTCAGCGAGTGAAATTCAATGAAAGGAGGAGGCTCAGAAGTCGATTCCGCCTAGTTGAGCTTGAACGTGAAACCCTCGACTCGGCTGACTGTGGCGATGCAGACGATCGCTTGCAGGATTAGCAAAGCGGCCCAGCCTTTGGAGGGGGAACCGGCATACTCTGGAAGCGTTTGGCCCGGACCGATCACGATCTTCGCGGTGACTTGTTGTTCGCGACCAGCGACCCATAGGAGCCAAGGCATCAGGAAAATCCACAGCCGAGCAACCTCACCGCTGTTCTTACCAGAGAGCCACAGGACCAGCAGCGTGATCAAGCACCACAAACGGAAACTTGCCAAGGAGCGGCCGGATTTCAAGCAACCGTGAGTGCAACTCAACCACGTTGAAACGGCCATTACGAAAACCGGAGCACCAATGGCAAAGGACAACTCAATCGGATTGATCAACATCCAGGCCGTCGCCGAGCGCGGGTACTTGTCGTAGAACGCCGCGTGATTGCGGAAATTTTGCAACCAGACCGCGGGAAGATCGAGCGACGATTGCCACTGCGCGAAGAATGTCAACGCGACAAAACTGCCGAGCGCCGATCCGACACAGAGCGTCAGGAGTTTGACTCGCGTGCCGAACGATTCAATCGACTCAGCAAACAGGCAATCGGCCAGAGTCCATGTCGCTGCCAAGAAGGCCACCGGCAACATCGCCAAGCTCAAACGCATTCCCACTGACATCACGATTCCCGCTGCGATTCCAAATAGCCAAGAACGCTGCGACCACGCTCGACCCCAGGTTGCCAAGAACAGCGTGCCCCAGAATGGCAGATACAGGTCGGACGCCGGATGAAAGACCGCGAGTGCCGGGATCAACGGCCAGAAGCAGACGATCCGCCACGCCGTCTCACGCCCACAAGTTCGTCGCAGTAAACAGAACAACGGCACGACGGTGCTCATCGCGGCGAGTCCCGCCAACAACGACGACAACCACAACGCCGCTCGATCCACGTCAGCCAATGCGTACTTCGAGTCCTTTGAGTTATCTGCCAAAACATCGAGGCTCGCGCGCACTGAATCCGGTTGGTACTTGATCAACCACGACTGCAACTTAGGCGACCGACCGACATAACCGATGATCCACTGATGCCACTGAATGAAGCCAGGCGGATGCGTGCCGAAGTGGTACACATCACCTTCCCTCATGCGGTCGGCGTACTTTGAAAGGTATTCCGCATCGTCGCTCGCAACGAACCGAGCTTCTGCGTAATAGCCTTGAGTGCTGCGATACCACACGGCCCAGGGAGCTTTCGACAGTCGATGTGGATCGGGCGGGCATTCTTGAACCACTCCATGCCAGACCGCTCCCAACAACACCAGCGCAACGAGCCAGCCACTCATCTCCCAGCGATCGGCTTCGAGCACTCGGCGATCAGCAAACAAGCACACCGAAAGATAGATCACCGTTGTGATGCCAGCAATCACCCAACCAAGCGTCAGTTCCTTCAACGCCGCGACGTCATACGCGATGCGATTCCACGTCCACTCTCCCGCACCCGGAACACCCAGCGGAATCTCTGATTGCCACAGCAACCCAATCGTTACCGCCACGCCCACAATTTGAGCCAACCAAAACAAAACCTTCGTCGAACGCATCGTCGCTCCTTCAACACAACTAGAAACCTGGAGTGCGGTGGGTCGACACCGCACTCCTTTCAATTGGAATCACGATCTACAAACTCCCAAAACTGTCGTGCTGAAAAGAGAGCACTTCCAGAGATCGTTGTTTTGATCCTCCAACTGTTTTGATCGTCCAAAGTAGCTATCTCAATTGAAAGGAGGGCGGCTTCTGGCCGCAACACTCCACGGGAGAGTCAGAACTTGGTCTGTGGTTATCGCTCAGTTGTTATTGGCTTCCTCCAAATGATCAATGACCATGGACCAATAACCAATGATCAATCCCGATTTCTTCCAGCGAGGTGACCTGCGAATCAATCTGTACGGTACGCACCAACGCCACCTTGCGATCGTCGTCCGTGATGCCAACCCAAGGCGATTCGCTTGGGAAACAACCGACCATTGTAGTCCCAGCCAAACGTCCCTTCGTGGGTACAGCGAGCATCGCCACCAAATACCGCTCCGCCACCGACGTAGTAGCCCGATTCGTGGCAACCAATCGACGGCCGCGCGATGTGAGAAACGCATTGCGGCCAACCGGCCCAATAGTGGCGTGCGTTGTTCTGGCTCGCATCGCTGTTGCCTGAATTCGAGGGCATCTCGTCCGCGCGCAGCGGCGCTGAAATCAACAACAGCGAAAACAGACAAGCGGCGATCGAAATGGTTTGCCTCAATCCGAACCTTCTCTCAACCACCGACCAGATTGACCAGCCGAAAGCCAATGATATTGCCCCTAACCCCACTGAGCTTGCCTCAGTGGATTCGGGCCTTTGCACTACGGGCGAAAATCCTTGAAACAACACCTTTCGTAGTGCAAAATCCCCATTCCATGGAGGCAAACTCGAAGGAGGCTGTGTCACCGTTTGGGCGACGAGTGCTGATCTCGACCGATTCAAACGCATAATGCGGCATCCTTACGCAAACGGATTGCGGTTGAATTTCTGATACGGCAGTCGGACTCCCCGCACGACCAACTGATCCGCTCTCAAAGACTGCGGAGCGGCAAAGTCAGTCCTCCCTGCGAATGTCACCACATCATCTTGGTCAACGCCGTCACCGCTCACACCAAATCCACCGATCAACACGCCCGCTTTGTTGTAGAGCGGTGCGCTGCCGGGAAAGAACACGATCCCGTTTTGATTGGCGATATTGTTCGGGTTGTGGAAGTTTCGGCCCGGATTGAACGCATCAAAGCCCAGAACCGATTTGAAATCGGTGTATGCCTGCGGTGCTCCAGAGTTCTCAACAGCCCCAACATTTACATTCGGGTTCGACGACTTCAACAGGTTATTCTTGAATCCTGGATCGTTGAGGATCGAGAACGCTCCCGGCTTCGAACTGTCAGTACCCTGCGGGAATCGCGGCTCGGCGAGGAAGCGGAACGTGCGATTCGTCAACGCGGTTCCGGCTGGAACGCTCGCATCGGGAGTGCTGTCGTGGTTGTCATCCACTCGGTCGATGTCTCGAAGCTGAGTGGCGTCAGCGTAGTAAGCCGTATTGCGAGCTTTCGCGACCGCCACGTCGATCGAGAAGACCGTCGCATCTTTCATGCGATACAGGCCGAGCACGTTGCCGTCTTTGTCGGTCACGGCGAAGACCATACGTGTTCGCGGTCCAGAATTCGTACTCACCGTGGCGGCACTCGAACCAGACACTTTCAAGCGAATCGCCGCGCGAACTTTGTTGGCGGAGTCGATTCCCTGATTAATGATCTGCTCGACATCGGCTGCCTTGATTAACCCATCGGTGGAATCTTTCGCGGCGACGAGCCAACCATCAGGGACCGCTTTCCCAGCGAGCGATGATGCACTCAATGTGTTGACCACTTGGTTCGCGCCGTTCAGTGAATCACCTTTGAGAAGTTTCTTGCCAAAAGCTTGAAGCTGTCGCACGCCGTTGATGCCTGGCGTCGGACCAATCAATTGCAACGTGATGCCGACGAGATCGATTCGCCCGAACGGATAACTCAATCGCGAAATCGCCGGGACAACAACTCCGTTCTTATCAGTGATCGCACCGACCGTTGCTTGAGCGTTCGCGCTTCCGCCCGTCGCGGCGAACGCGATCCATTCTGCTTCCAACACTTTGGGAGCGTTCGTTCGTTGAGTTTCGGTCTGTTTCTTGCCCGCGACGAAACCTTGTTCGAACGTTGCGTCGCCTATGCGGCCTGGTCCTGCACCGTCGGGATCAACCGTGCCCGGAAAGAAGACGCCGATACCACCGACCAAATCTGCTCCGTCATACAACGGAATCCCGCCAGGCAAAGTTGCGATTCCGCGTGACTGAGCATTGACCATGCGGCCCGAAACAAAGCCGTAACTTTCCGGAGCATCAATTTCCCGTCCCAGAATGTAAGACGTGTTGAAGCGACCCGGCAGAAGGATGTCATCGCCGTTGATGGTGGCGCTCGAAGGATCGGTGACTACTTTTATGTCCGTCGTTTCACGAATTGAGTCCAAACCTGCATGAACGATGCTGTCGCGGTTCGTGTGTTCGATGCCGAACAAGTCCACCTGCGGGGTAAACGCGACCGCAGGCGGGAAATGCCCACCAATACCGACCGGAGCGACGAACCCCGGCCCGCGCAACGTCGGGTCGAGCGAGTTCGGATTCGATTGCACTTCGCGTTGTGTGATCGTGGACTGGCTGATGTAGCGGACTGTTCGTGATGTTAACGGCCCAGCGGTGCTATCAATCGAGTTGCCGTTCGCGAAGAAGGCGGCTGTCCGCGCTTTCGCAACCGCTCCGTCGATCGCGTAAACCAGCGTCTCTTCTTCAATGGTCCCGGCGTTAATCATGTGGTCGCCGTTCCCGCCGTTGGCGACAGCATCAATGCCGTCCAACACCGCTTGCTCGACTCGCACCCCCAAAATGTGCCCGCCGCGATCGACCACCGCGATGATGGCGTCTTCGCTTCCGTCTTTATTCCGAGAAACCGCCGCCGCGCGATCCAACAAAGTTTCCACTTCAGTCGCCGACAATTGCGTCAACGTCATCAACTGTCGCGGCTCTAAACATTCTGCTTGACCGTTCGCCCGACCTTGTCGGCGAGAACGGCGGCGCATGAAGGGGAACCACATGAGTGAAAATCCTTTTTGGCCCGACGAATCATGGATGGCGTATCGCTTTCGCAACCTAGTCGCCCCGAACCCCCAAAGTCACCTGAGTTTTGTTCTTAACGCGATCAGACCGCCACATCTCAATTCCTTCATCGGGCGTCAGAACCGTTCGGATCGGGATGATTTGGTTTTGTCGGCATGACCGATATCAGCGTCAAAGCCAATGATCGTTGTACTGCGTCGTTGACGTCTCGTGAGTTTACATAGCCATCATGTTCCGCGTGATGAGCCGGTCGATTCACGGGGCATCTCCATTTCAAAGCACGTCGATCAAAACTCGGCTCGTCACGCGGAGCGTGACGGCTACGTATTCAGGGACGAAACGTGTCGCGTGATTCTGGAAAATCCAGACTGACGTCACGGCTGTTCGACAATTCCCGTCGATCGGTCGGCGTTCGCGCTGCGCACGTGGAGTTCCGATATCGCCACTGTGTTGTCTGGGGACTGACTGCATCGCTCCTGCTCTTGAACATAGCGGTTGCCTCGGCTGATCTGCCGCTGCTTCTGCCTCGGCGTGACCAAATTCTGCTCGTGAATTTTGAATCCGAAGAAGAGCAACCGTTGTTCGACGCCGTTGACGACGGCGACTCATTCACAGAAGAATATGGGCCAAGCGAAGAGCCGTTTAACCGTAACGCCAACGGCGTGCGTGCGGAGTCGATTGCGACTCGCGCGCACGCCGTTGCGGTTAAACAAATTAGCCAGCCGTCACCCGAAGAGGAGTTGTTTGTCGATGACGACGAGTCTGACATTGTTCCGCAGATTCAACCGCCGGTCATTCGGCGACCGTTCGAACGATCGTTTCCCGATGTGGAACCGCTTGCATTACCCGACGCGCCGTGGGAGCCGAGCGAGTTGCTCGCTCAGCCGATTGACGCCACGCTGGGGTATGCCGGTCCTTCCAGCGTGCTCCCCAGTGAGTCGCAAGAATCGAGTCACTTTGTCCCAATGGAAGATCGTTGGCGAACAGGATTCCCGAAGTGGGATCGTTACGGCAAAGGTCAGCCACCGCATGAGGATGCTCCGTTTGAATTTGGCAACATCCTTGATCCGTATAACCAAAACGTACTCAAGGGGGATTACCCGATCGTCGGCCAGCACACGTTTTTGACGGTGACGGCCACGAACCTGACGATTCTCGAAGGGCGACAGGTTCCGACGCCGACGACGCCATTTGAAAGTACCGGCGGTTCGAACCAAGAAGAATTTTTCGGCGATCCGAAACAGTTCTTCGTCTCGCAAAACTTCATTACGTCATTCGATCTCGTTCACGGCGACGGAGCGTTTAAGCCTGCCGACTGGCGGCTCAAGATTACTCCGATCTTCAACCTCAACTATCTCGACGTAAACGAACTGGCGATCGTCAACCCGAACGTCAAAGCGGGAAAGACTCGCTATCGACAAGACTTTGCACTCGAAGAATGGTTCGCCGAAGCGAAGCTCGCAGACACGAGTCCGTATTATGACTTCGTCTCGGTACGCGGCGGTTCGCAGTTCTTCGTCAGCGATTTTCGCGGCTTCATCTTCAGCGACACGAACCGCGCGGTACGACTTTTTGGTACCAACTTTTGCAACCGCGATCAGTTCAACATGATCCTGTTCGATCAAACGGAAAAGGACACGAACAGCTTACTGAATACGTTTGATGACCGAAATCAAAACACGTTCATCATGAATTATTACCGGCAAGACTTTCTGGTCCCCGGTTACACGACGAACTTCAGCTTTCACTACAACCGCGATCACGCCACGACTAAGTTTGATGACAACGGGTTCCTCGTGCGGCCTGATCCGGTCGGCGTGTTTCAGCCACATCGGCTTGATGCGTATTACCTCGGTTGGGCCGGTGACGGGCATATCGATCGATTCAACGTCAGTAACGCGCTGTATTGGGTTCTCGGCCGCGATCAACTCAGTCCGTTAGCGGGGCAAAAGGTTGATATCAACGCGTTGATGGGAGCGATCGAACTTTCGTACGACCGCGACTGGGCACGCTTCCGAGCGTCGTACTTTTATGCCTCCGGCGACAAGAACATTAACGACGATCACGCCACCGGCTTTGATTCGATCTTCGACAACCCGAACTTCGCTGGCGGCTCCTTCAGCTATTGGCAGCGGCAGACGATCGGCCTTTTCGGCGTCAATCTAAAGAACCGCATGAGCCTCGTACCCGATTTGCGGTCAAGTAAATTTCAGGGGCAATCCAACTTCGTAAACCCCGGCCTGCAACTCTTCAATCTGGGTGTCGACTTCGACCTCACGCCGAAACTCAAGTCGATCAACAACGTCAACTTTTTGTGGTTTGACAAGACGCAGGTTCTCGAACGGTTCATCTTCCAAGAACAAGTCCGTCGCCGCATCGGCGCAGATCTCAGTGCAGGAATTGAGTACCGCCCGTTCTTAAATAACAACGCAATCATCGTCGCCGGTATTTCCGGGCTCATTCCAGGACCGGGTTTCGATGACCTCTACAGCCGCATCGGCAGCGGGCCACACGGCTTACTGGCGAGCTTTATGCAATTCACTTTGACGTATTGAAGGAACTGGGGTCAGGCACCCCGGACGCGACAACTACGAAACGGCAAGGATGCCGTTGGCAACAAGTTGCCGGAGAAGGAACTCCAGTCATGTCTCGCCAGGCTCAAATCAAATTTGGTGTCACAGCCCTGTTGCTGATCAGCGGTAGCGTGTTGTCACCTTCAACCGCGGCCGAGCCTCGTCGCGACGCGGCGGTGAAACCGGCAAGCTTGAAGAGTGTCAAACAGATTCCGCCCGCTCCCGATGACGGGTTTCACTCCAAATCATCCGCTCACCTCAAATCAAAACTTGATGTCTCGCGACTGGCTGCCGACAGTTTGATGCTGCAAACGCAACAGGAAGCTCAAGTGAAAAGCTGGGGCTGCATGGAATGTCATCGCAACTGCAGCGACATGCACAACAAGCCGGCGATGCACCTCGGTTGTACTGATTGTCACGGGGGCGACGCGAGCACAGCCAACAAGCAGCAAGGTCACGTCGCGAGCTGCTATCCCGAAATCTGGGCCACGTCCGCGAACCCCGTCCGCACTTATACGCTGCTTAATCACGAGCGGCCCGAATTCATCCGCTTCGTCAATCCCGGCGACTTGCGAATCGCACACATCAGTTGCGGCACTTCCGGCTGTCATCCGCGCGAGGTGCTCGAAGTCCGCAAGAGCATGATGACTCACGGAGCGATGCTCTGGGAGGCGGCGCTCTACAACAACGGCGGCTATCCCAAGAAGCGGGCCCGCTTCGGTGAGAGCTATTCCATGAACGGCGCACCGCAGCGCTTACAAACCGTCCCCGCGCCGACCGAGTACGAGATGAAATACAAAGGGGTCGTCCCGTTCCTTGATCCGTTGCCGCGCTTCGAGATCACTCAACCCGGCAACATCCTCCGCATCTTCGAACGCGGCGGCCGCTTTCG
>JAPLNX010000086.1 GCA_026400935.1 Planctomycetia bacterium
GTCCGCAGGATTTCCAGTTGCCGCTCCGTCGCCTCAATCCGCACTGCCTTCCTTGGCATCGCACCACCCTCCGTTAAAGGTGATGCAGTAATGACACAAACTCGCTTTTTATGGAGGATCAATTCTCGGTCGTGGTACTACCCAGCAATCAAGAGGCGAGTCCATTCGAGTAGCGGATGATCGAGTGCAGTCGTTCACGGAATAGGCTGTTCGGCACACTACTCTTCATCGTTGCACGCGGACCAAACGGAGCAAGTGACGGCCGAAGGAAGGCTCAAGCACGGCGATGGTGGTCTGATAACTTGAGATCACAACTTGTGATTCTCCGTGGATCGCTATTGAGCGAGCCTCGTTTCTTCGCGAATGAGGTGAATCGGAATTGCCTCGCCTACTTTGAGGATTGCGGAATCACGTGGGCCGAGTACCAGCGCGGCTGGCTCTTCCACGGCTAGCCCGATCATGTGCTTGCCAGTTCCACGGCGACCGGTCAGATCATCCAGTCGATCGGAATCTCGAAAGAGATTCAAGAATCGTTCAAAACGCCCACCTCGTGTTTCAAAGTGTTGCTCGACGATCGCTCCGGTCATTAGACCCAGTCCGTGAGCAGCGACTGCACTCGCTGGAGCCTCTTCATGCTCGCGTTCGGACCAGAGAGTCATGATCTCCGGAATTGCTGCCGTTCCGGCGGATGTCCCACCAACCACACCGCCTCGTGCAATAACTCGTTGCAGCGCGTTTTGAAACCGAGTTTGGTCCGGGTGTTTGCCGACATAGCGGTAATTCAAACGGAGTTGTGAGCCACCCGAAAACCACACGCCCGTTGCCTCTTCGATCGAACGAACAAAAGTTCGCGTTTCCGCATCTTCGGGATCATCGGTGTAGAGAAAACGAAAGCTGGCAACCTCACCACTTCGTTCCAGATCGACCCATCCCGAATATCGCCGACGGAGCGCTTGCAGCAATTCGTCTTCGTTGTCGTAGTCACCGACTCGATAGCCAGCACTCGGAACAAACACGATCTTGGCTCGTTTTCCACCCGCCAATTCCACGAATCGATCAAAGACGTCATTGGTCACTCTCCCGCCACCGTGCAACACGATCGCACCGGGCCGCTGCGGATCATCTGGCTTCGGAAGCCCCAGGATATTGTCGTTGCCGAATGCATTCGGAACAAAGAACAGCAAGAACAACACAACGTCCAGTCGGTTTCGCATGTCATGTGTCCTATCGCAAGTTGATCTTCACCGGACTGCTCGCTTCAAACTGATCGCCGTGAGATGAATGGAAGCGGACTTGCACTTCGAGGTCTTCGCCTTGAGGCTGCGTTTGCCAAGGGAGCTCGAAGCGAAACGCGGAAGAACCTAGGATGGATTGCCAAGCTGCTGCTGTTTGATTGGTATCGAAGGTCCATTTGCCAAGCGATTGCTGATCGGATGATTGAGTCGGATCGAGCAGTTCGACCTCGATGGTTCCCGGCAAGCGAACCGGTTTTTCTTGGTCGTCGTTAGGGGTGAAGACGAGCGTGATTTGGTCATCGCCCGGTTTGCCATCGCGGTCGAAGCCGCCGGTTAACAGGGAGTTGATCTTCAATGCTTTTACTCGAAAATTCCGTTCGCTGAGGTCGAACGTTTCCTCGTGACTCGCGTGCTGCACGAGTCGTTTTTGGAGCGATTCGTTGAGCCGTCTAGCAGCGATGAGTTCCGAGCGCGTTTGCTCGACTTGCGCGTGAAGAGTCCGCAACTCATCTTCCTGCCGACGCATCTGAGCTTCCAGCACATCAACGTTGCCACGACTCGCGCAGCCCACAAACAACAGCCCCACAGCAATCGCCACAAGCTGTCCCATAATCAAATGTCGTGGAGTGAGCCTCATCCGTGCTGGCCCTCCGCATGTCGTGCCGAGTTTGCTGTAGTTGCGATTTTCAGTAACCATCACGCTCCGCGTGATGAGCCGGTCACTTCTTTAATTGTCGATGGCATCTTCGTCATCGACTGGCATTCGGCTCGCCACGCGGAGCGTGACGGCTACGTATAAGCAGTCGTCAGGTGAAAAATCACACTGTTGCGGCCTTCACCGGCAGCTTCTCAAGCACGTGATCGATCAAGCCGTATTCCTTGGCCTCCGATGCCATCATGAAGTTGTCGCGGTTAGTGTCATTCTCAAGTTGATCGAGCGACTTCCCCGTATGCTTCATGAGGATCTCGTTCATCCGGCGTTTCACCTTGATGACTTCTTTCGCATGAATTTCCAACTCGGTTGCAGTCCCCTGCATTCCGGCAAGCGGCTGATGGATCATGATCCGTGCGTTAGGCAGAGCGAATCGCTTACCTGCGCATCCGGCAGTGAGCAAGACCGCACCCATGCTGCTGGCTTGGCCGATGCAGTAGGTGGCGACATCGCAATTGATGTATTGCATGGTGTCGTAGATCGCCATACCTGCAGTAATCGAACCGCCCGGCGAATTGATGTAGAAGTGAATGTCCGCTTTGGAATCTTCAAACTGCAAGAAGAGCAACTGCGCCACAATCGAGTTCGCCACGTCGTCGTTGACTTGGCTCCCCATGATGATGATGCGGTCTTTGAGCAGACGGCTGTAAATATCCATCACCCGCTCTTCGCGCCCGCTCTTCTCAACCACCCACGGAACAAGAACCGACATGGAAAACTCTCTTTCGTCACAGAAAATCCCAGGTGAGCCGGAGTGCGTTAGCCCCCGGACCTGAGTTATTGAGTTGTTACCCGGGGGCTAACGCCTTCCGGTTCGTTGAATGTTTTATACTGCCGGTTTCACATCGGAGGTGAGGGTCGAAGTCAGCGCAGGAGTTGCCTTACTGAGGACTTCATCCACGAGTCCATAAGTCTTGGCTTCAGTCGCCGACAGGTAACGATCACGATCGGTGTCTTTGGCGATGACCTCAATCGGCTGGCCAGTGTGCTTGGCCAGGATGCCGTTAAGAATCTCTCGTGTATCGAGAATATCTCGGGCTTGAATCTCGATGTCCGAGACTTGACCGCCGACTTCGCCATACGGCTGGTGAATCATCATCTTGGCGTGCGGAAGAATATAGCGTTTGCCTTTCGTGCCACCGGCCACCACGATCGCTCCGCCACTTGCGGCCAGCCCGACGCAGTAAGTCGCGACAGCGCAATCCATGAATTGCATCGTGTCGTAAATCGCCATCGTCGCCGTGACCGATCCGCCCGGCGAATTCACGTAAAGATGAATGTCTTGGTTTCTGCTTTCCGATTGCAAAAACAACAGCTTCATCACGATTAAGTTCGCGACACCGTCGTTAATGACCCCTTCCAGAAACACGATGCGGTTTTCGAGCAACAGGTCGCCGATCCCCATCTGCCGCTGCCGCGCGTAGTCTCGTCTTTGATTCATCGTCTTTGAGTTTTGCATCATGGCCCATTGATCCAGCATGTTGTCTCCTCCAGGAGCCCGGTTCACCGAGAAATCCGGCAACCGAGGGGCGGGTGGGATAGTGGATGCCGACAACAAGCGTCAAGAGACCTTGCCGGGGAATCAGGGCAAGCGAGTTTTTGAAGATGCGTAGTCTGTTCATCAAGAGGTTTGGTTTGAGGGCGTGTTGTCGGCAGAGGTTTGGAGTGGATTGATCCAATCGGCGAGCGAGGTTGAGGGCCATGTTGCGCACGGCGTGTAGGGCACGGGCGGCGTGGCCGGTGCGGGTGCGGTTGGCGTCGTCGCCGAGGCTCACGTCTAGGACGTGGAAGCCGCGGTTCTCGATGTGCCAGCGGCCGC
>JAPLNX010000244.1 GCA_026400935.1 Planctomycetia bacterium
CGGCCTCGGGTTCATTCGGCAGCAGGTGAAGCTCGACGGCGTCCCGGTAGATATCACGTTCTTTGAATGGTGCTTGGTCGGGGTTCCGATTGTCATTCTGTTGTACTTATTCATGTTCGTGTACTTGAACTGGTTCTGCCCTGCGGGAATGAAGGAGCTTCCCGGCGGTCGAGAATACTTGTTGCGGCAACGCAATCAACTTGGTCCGTGGACTCGCGGTCAAATCAGCACGTTGATCGCGTTCTTGTTAATGGTCACGTTGTGGGTCGCTCCGGGAGTCATCGCTCTGATCTGTGGCGAAACGAGCGACGCCTATAAGTGGTGCAAAGCGAGCCTTCCCGAAGCGGTCCCGGCAATGCTCGGCGCAGGGCTGCTCTTTCTTCTGCCAGGAAAGAAAGGCGAGCAGCATGCGTACGGCGGAGAACGTGACGTTGGTGTGTCACTTTCGCAGCCAGTGGTTCGAGAGCAGTTGGGCGAGGTCGATTTTTGCGGTCGAGGGAAGTCAGCGGTGCAGTTCTCGGAGGTAGGCGAACGGATCGATGCTGTGCCGGAGCTTGCTGGCGATCAACGTCAGGATTGTGGCAGCAGTGCGTCCGCTTTGTTCGCTGCCAACGAAGAGCCAGCTGCGACGTCCGATGGCCAGACCACGCAGAGAGCGTTCGGAAGCAATATTGTCGAAAGCCAATTGCCCGTCGTCGGTGAAGCGGCAGAGCCCGTCCCACTGATTCAGCCTGTAACGGATGGCCGCGGCCATTGCGATTCTCGGCAAGACCTGGAGCGATTGCTCATCGAGCCAAGTGCGGAGCTTGGCGAGGATTCGGCACCCGTGTTGTTGCTGGAAGGCAGCGATCAGCGCAGGAACGAGCGAGCACTCACGTGGGCCGACGCGACGCAGATCGACTGGGGAGTCGTGTTGTTGTACGGCGGCGGCTTTGCATTCGGTGTGTTGGCTCAAGACACCGGGCTTGCGGCGGCTCTTGGCAAGAACATGATTACGCTGTTGCCAGATGCCGGAAGCCTGGGCTTCTTGATTGCGGCGACGCTGGTCGCGACTCTTGTTTCTGAAGCAACATCGAACACCGCGTCGGCCAACATCGTTGTGCCCGTGGTGATCGCGATGGCTCAAGCGGCAGGAGTCGATCCGCTCGAACCCGCGTTGGGGGCCACGTTCGGATGCAGCCTCGGCTTCATGCTCCCCGTGAGCACTCCTTGCAACGCGATCGTGTACGGCAGCGGCATGGTGCCGCTCAGTCGCATGATTCGTTACGGAGCATTGCTCGACGTAGCGGGAGCAGTTGTCATCGTGGCGGTTGTCAGGACTCTTTCAAATTTGGTCCGCTGACGATTTCATCGCGTATCAAAAGCAACAGGCCGAGCATTGCGAGTTTCAGTTGCCTGAAGGCTCACCGTTCAAAACTGTTCGAACTGGCTTACTTGCCCTTCTTCGCGGCTGGTTTCTTGCCAGCAGCAGCCTTGGTGGACTTCTTCGCGGGGGCAGCCTTCTTGGTCGCTTTAGTTGCAGTTGCCATCTTCAGGAACTCCTTTTGGTTAGGGTGCCGGGAACTGTTTGCCGCATCTCTGGCACCCAGGTTTGAGGTGCGGCCTTCAGGATTCACTCCGTTGATCCGTTCGATCCCGACTGATGACTTAACTTGAGTTGTCGTTCTGCGAGTAGACGACCACTTGTGTTGAATCGTCTGAGGTCGGCTTTTATGGGCTTTGGAAAAACTCGTCAATCCCATCTTCTTATTTGGTAAGCCGTTGTCGAATCACAGTCGGGCGTAACCTGTTTCTGAACGCCCCACAGTTTTCGACGTAAAGCTGTAGCGGTCATGAGTAGATTTCCGGTAGTTGCGATTTTTCTGATCAAACCGTTTAGAACTCCCGAAATCGGAGCAGGCCACGATCACGGCTTGGTCGAGAAGGTCATCGAACTTTTTTCCGAACGGCTGGTTTAGAACCTTCCCGTCGAGCGACTTGTGCGCGAGAATCCTTCGCCGTTTGAAACTTCGCTATGTCCCGTTTTTGAAAGTCTTGTTGATGTTTGAGCAAGTCACCGCTGCACCGCCAGATTCGATCTTGGGTTTGACCGAAGCATTCAAAAAAGACGCGCGACCAGAGAAGCTCAACTTGAGCGTCGGCGTTTTCAAAGATGACAAAGGACGCACGCCAGTTTTGAAGTGCGTGAAGGAAGCAGAGCGTCGGTTGCTCGAAGGAGAGTCATCGAAGACGTACCTCAGCATCGAAGGCTCTTCCGAATACGGACGCGCCGTCCGCGAGTTGATGTTCGGTACTGATCACGAAATCGTTCGTTCGAATCGAGCCTGCACGGCTCAGTGTCCCGGAGGAACCGGCGCGTTACGCGTGGCTGCCGACTTCGTCAAAAAGATGTTCCCGTCTGCGACCGCGTGGTTCAGTACTCCGACTTGGCCGAACCATCAAGGGATTTTCAAATCGGCTGGCCTCGCAACCGCGAGCTATCCGTACTTCGACGCCGCGAAGAACGGTCTTGATCTGACGGGCATGATCAGCACGTTGAACACCGTTGCGGCAGGCGATGTCGTCGTCTTGCACGGTTGCTGCCATAACCCCAGCGGTGTCGATCCAACGCCAGACCAATGGACTCAAATTGCTGACGTTGTTCTGGGACGCGGTGCTTTGCCGTTGCTCGATTTTGCCTATCAAGGTTTCGGACGAGGATTGAAAGAAGATTCAGTCGGCCTGTTGACGCTGGCTCGGCCCGACACAGAAATTCTGGTTGCCAGTTCGTTCTCCAAGAATTTTGGTTTGTACAACGAGCGAGTCGGCGCTCTCACGCTGGTTGCGAAAGACGCAACTGTCGCCGAAACCGCACTGAGTCAGATCAAGACCTGCATCCGCACGAACTACTCAAACCCGCCATCACACGGCGGCGCAATCGTTTCAACAGTTCTGAGCGATGCAACTTTGCGTCAGCAATGGGACACCGAACTGGCTGAAATGCGTAACCGCATCAACGGTATGCGAACACTGTTTCAGAAGACGATGGAAAGCCGAAACACTGGCCGCGATTGGTCATTCATCACGCAACAGACCGGGATGTTTTCTTTCTCCGGCTTAAAGCCCGAGCAAGTCGATGCGCTGCGCGACAAGTTCGCGATCTACATCGTCAGAGACGGTCGCATCAATGTCGCCGGAATGTCTTCCGAGACAATGGACCGACTCTGTGATGCGATCGTGTCTGTGCTGTGATTTTTGATATCAAATAAGCGATGCCCTCACACCCCACTAAACTTGTCTCAGTGGATCCTGGCTTTTGCACTACGAACTCCGACAGAAAGGGCCGACGATGAAACGCTGGTTGCTTGCGAGCGTCGCCCTGAGTGTCGGAATCGTCGTCGCGAGTGGAATGAGCCGAACATCATCGCTGTTCTCCGATGAAGGTACCTCTGCTCCGACAAGCACGGCTCCGATGGTTGCTGCGGCAACAAAAAGTGGATCGGAGATCAACAAGGCAACCGGCAGTCTGCTTCAATCTGGACCGCAAGTCGGGAAAGAAGTTCCGTCGTTCTTTGTGCGAGCAATCACCGGCCCGCAGATGAATCGTTCGGTTTGCTTTGTCTGTCGCAACGGCGATCGGCCAGTGGTAATGGTTGTCCTCCGACGTTTAGAGGCTGGTACTCCTGCGCTCTTAAAAGCGGTTGACGAACTCATTGATCGTCGTCGAGCGGACGGGCTACGTGCCTTTGGAGTGATGCTCAGCGATGAACCATCGAAGGTCGCTCCGCATCTGCAGACGATTTCGTTTGACGAGAAGCTCAATCTGCCGCTGAGCGTCGGCCCGGAAACATTGGGCGAACGCGATTCGCTCGGCGTCGACCCCACTGCCAGCGCGACGATCGTCGTTTACCGTCAGCGAAAAGTGATCTGGACCGCCGCATTTCGATCCATCGAATTGCGAGATGATGCAGTTCGCACACGCCGCACGCGCGAGATAGTCGAACAGACCGAAAAACTGCTCAACGACGACAAGTAAGTGCTGTCTCGGATCACGTAGCACAGGCGAGCCGCCTGTGCTACGCCTTGAAATCACGTAATCTCCAGCGACTCCAAAAAGCTGTTGACCAACCTCAGACACGAGTCCGTCTGAAGCCAGTGAATGAGGTGACCAATTTTCGGAAGACGCACGCGAGCACAATCAGGCATCAGCCGTTCTGCTTCTGCCGCATCATCATCAGTCAGCATTCCGCCCATCGCGATGTCCGCTTGCAGGAGCAACGCAGGGCAGGCGATGTTCGACAACACGTTTGCCCAATCGAAACCATCGAGCCATCGCCCCGCGATAATCGACGAGAGCACATCTCGATCAAGTTGTTTCAAACAGCGAGCCGCGAATCGCAGCGAAGCCATGTCGCGCGTGTCTCCCAAGCGGACGGAGCCCGCTTTGCCGGGAGTGGTCAACGGGATCTCGGCCAGTTGCCGCGACAGCGTGCCGACCGGCAACGTCGAACCGGCAAACGGCAGCACTCCGCTGAAGTAACTCAACAGAGCCGACTGGCCAATCGTCGAGCCCATCGTTCCAAACGGCGGGTCTTCCAGCACGACCCCTTTGACTTGCTGATGCAATTCCGCCGCGACTCCAGCCGCCACCATCGCCCCCAGCGAGTGACCATACAAGACCACCGGGCCTTGCACCTGATTCTGCACGAACGCGACCGCATCGCGGACGTAGTCCTTCACCAAGTAAGCGGCAGGAACTCGCGACGACAGCCCGTGCCCGCGATGTTCCAGCACATGCACATGCCAGCGAGCGCCGAGCGTCGGAATCAACGGCACAAAGCACTGCCAGCGCCGCGTCACTCCATGAAAGAACACCAACGCCGGCCCGTTCCTCGGCCCAGTGGCAAAGTTCAAACTGACTCGGTCATGATGAAAGAGTTGTTCGTTGAGCATGGCGTCCTTCGATGGTTTTTACTTGATCAGATCAATATCCAAGCCTGGATATTTTCGCTTCACTTCATCGACGGCATCTTGTGTGACATTTGTCGAACTCAATCCAAATTGCACATCCGAGCGAATTGTCAGAAAGCGTTGAATCGCCGCGTTGTTAATCGGCATCTTTGCGACGATCAGGTATTTCAGCTTTGGGCATTTTGCGAGGGACACAATCCCGTCGTCTGTCACGCGAGTTCCATTAAGCGTGACTGCCCACAACCCCGGGCAGGACGAAAGATGTTCCATGGCCCGATTACCGACATCAGTGTCCGTGAAAGACACTGTTCCTAAGGTTGAGTGCGTCGAGAAATGAGCCCAACTGTCGTCATCCATGTGGCATTTCCAGAAATAAAGGTGCTGCAAGTTGGGGCAGTTGGCGAGGTGTTTCATCGCCACATCGCCGAGAGTCATGAGTTGAATTGAAGACTGGTTAAATTCCGGCAAGAGGTTCAGATGCCGCAGCCCTTCCTCGTCGACGGTTGTCGAAATCATGTTGAAATACACGAGCGTCTTGATGCGCGAAATCGCGGCCAGCGATGATTCGGAAAGCTCAGTCGATCTGAAATCCAAACTCTCAAGCTGCGAGTACTGCCGCAACAGTTCGAAATCTCCCTCCTGCGGCTGCGGCTGGTCAAAAAGAGAAGCGCTTGCAAAGGGCGCAATTCGAGTCGCCACAGGCTCCGGAACCCAGTCCGGTAGCCAATCGGGGGAATTCTCCAACTCCCAACCGTGTTGCCGCAGCGTCCGAGTCACGGCCAACTGATAACCAACCACCATCAGCAGCATCACCAAGACGAGCAGTCCGCCGATCCAAAAAATACTCCGCAACCATCGACGGTGGCGTTCGGCGGTGACAACGACCGACTCCGGCACGGCGTCTGACGGTGTTGAAGCGTTATTGAGGCTCATGGTTGGGAAGTCATTTCTAGAACGGCCATGCCACTCCGAGCGCATCCCGTTGGATCGCCGTCAGCCGAACGATGCTTTGTTCGGCAAGTGCCAGTTGAGCGTCGAGCAGTTTGCGGTTGAAGGGGGTTCCTTCGGCGGTCCCTTGGACTTCGACGAACTCGCCGCCGCCGGTCATGACAACGTTCATGTCGACTTCGGCACTGGAGTCTTCCACGTAATCCAGATCGGAAACGACTTGACCATTCACGATGCCGACGCTGATTGCCGCGATGCTGCTCTTGAGCACCGGCCGGTCGGTCGGCAACGTGGCCTTGATGGCCTCGAGCGCATCGACCAACGCGATGAACCCGCCGGTGATGCTCAACGTCCGCGTGCCGCCGTCCGCTTCGAGCACATCGCAGTCGATCGTGATCATCCGCGGGCCGAGCGCGGCCATGTCGACGATCGCTCGCAAGCTGCGGCCGATCAGCCGTTGAATCTCGTTCGTGCGACCATCGACTTTGTTGCGCTCGCGCTGCTTGCGCGGCGAAGTGCTGCCGGGAAGCATGTTGTATTCGGCGGTGACCCAGCCGGACGGGTTCGGATTCTTCTTCATCCACGGCGGCAGGTCTTCGTCAACGCTGGCCGTACAAAGGACCGTCGTCCTTCCCGCCTTGATCAACACACTACCGGGGACCGCCCCCGTGAAGTGCCGTTGCACCGTGATGGGGCGAAGTTCGTCATATTGGCGTCCGTCGTGGCGGGTTGTCATTAGTCAGTGGTCCGTGTCTGGACCCTCAATCGAGCGACCCCACCGAGGCAAGTTCGACGGGGGTTGGAAGGCATCGCTTGTTTGAGGGTTGGTTGTTGAAGCTAAGAACCAGAATAGAAAACAAATTATAGGGCAAACGGTTTGTTGCTCATGGCAATGTCGAGGAAGCGTTCGATCTCATCGGCTCCTTCTTGCCAAACTTGGCCTGCCAAGTGGCGCAGCGACTCGCGGTTGATGAACTCGAAGTTCGCTCGCACCATGCGGCGGAAATCGACGGCGTCTTGTTCTTTTCGCTCGTAGCGTCGCATGACGGAAACCATCGCCGCAAACTTCGAGACGATGGCTGCGTCTAACGTAGGTATTCGGTGCTTGGTCTTCTTCTCTATGACCACGAAGTCGTTCAGGATCGTCTGTTGAAACTCGGACCACGGCAGCATGATGTCAATCGTCGGGCGTGGGTTTCCTTTCAGATCGGGATCGTTCGGGTCTTTGAAGCGGACTACTTCGGAATACGTTTCGACGATCAGTGTGGGCCAAGCGTCTTGTATGGCCTTCACCGCACGTTTGCGTTCACTGGCGGCGATCATGATATCGACGTCTTGAGTCGCTCGCGGTTCGGGCAAGTAGCCAACGTAACCATGCAGGCCCACTAGCACCCACTTCTTCACGCCCGCTTTGACCAACACGTCGATGACCGGTTGCGGTGTGATATCCATCGCCAGTTTCCTGTGGAGTTCGCGGTATTGTCGAATCAAACGGCTGCTCGTCCGCACGCCGTATTCGTGGCCCGACGGAGCGGTCGGATCTCCGAAGTCCATTTCGCGCGGCCCGTCTTGTTTAGCAAGCGAGGCATTGCGACGAGCGATCCATTCCGGCGACGAGATATCCACCAGTGTTTTTTGTTTCGCTTTCGCGGGTCGCTTCGTCGCAGGCAGTTTTGCGGTTCGGGGCATGATGGTGTCTCTTGGAGCGGGCACGTTGAAAACGTGCCCCACGACTAAGCGCGGCCCGATGAGTTAATGCAGCAACCAAACCAACAGCCCCTTCGCGAGGTGCATGCGATTTTCGGCTTGTTGGAAGACGATGCTGTTGGGGCCATCTATTACTTCGTCGGTGACTTCCTTGCCTCGACGAGCCGGGAGGTCGTGCATGAAGAGGCAGCCGGTTGGGGCTTTCGCCATCAGCTTGGCGTTGACCTGATAGGGAGCAAAGATGCGATTGCGTTTGTCGGCTTCGGATTCTTGTCCCATGCTGGCCCAAACGTCGGTGTAAACAACATCGGCGTTCGCAACTGCAGCGGCAGGATCAGACGTTTGAGTGATCTCGCTGTGAGGAAAGCTCAAGCGAATCGCTTGCAGCAAGTCTTCATCAAGTTCGAAATCGCGAGGAGCACACACGGTCATCGACATGCCAAGCATTGACGTGATCATCGCCAACGAATTCGCCACATTGTTACCGTCACCGACAAAGACGAGTCGCTTCCCTTTGACTTCACCCCAGACTTCTTGCAACGTGAGGATATCCGTGAGTGCTTGGCAAGGATGATCGTCATCCGACAAGCCGTTGATGATCGAGCACTTCGAAAAGCTGGCGAAATCCTCGATCAGCTTCTGTGAGAACGTTCGGAGCACGACCGCATCGGAGTAACTACTGATGACTCGTGCGACATCGGCCAGTGATTCGCGACCGTTGAGCCCTGCGTCTTGGCCACTCAGGAACAAGCCGGTACCGCCGAGCTGAGCCATCGCTGCGTCAAAGCTGACTCGTGTCCGAAGAGATGGCTTCTCGAAGACCTGAGTTAGGTAACGACCCTGCAACAGCGCAGGTCGTTCCCTTCGCTTCCATCCAGCTTTGAGGTCACGTGACAGATTGAGGATTTCGTGGACTTCATCCACGGTCAAATTCAATAGAGAAATAAGATGTTTCATGATTTCACTTTGTCGCCGCAAGCATTTCGTCTGCGGACGACAGGCAGACCGCCTGTCGTTACGGCTATTGTTCTTTGGCCATTTCTCGCACGACCGTCGCGAGGATTTCGCACGCCTCATCGACTTGTTCTGGCGTGACATTCAACGCCGGTAGCAAGCGGATGACGGTATCGTGAGTGGCGTTAATGAGGAGGCCGCGTTCCATACATTTTGCGACGGCCGGCGTCGAAGGAATGCTTAACTCGATACCAACCATCATCCCTTTGATGCGCAGTTCGGTAATGATCGGTAGTTCGGATTTGAGTTTTTCCAAATGCGCCCGAAAGCGGTCGGACATGGCTTGGCAGTTTGCGAGCAAGCCGTCTTCTTCAATCGTTTGGATCGTCGCGATGCCAGCCGCCATCGCGAGCGGGTTGCCTCCGAATGTGCTCGCATGCATGCCAGGTCGCAGATCGGGAGCAAACTCGTTCTTACAAAGCATCGCTCCGGCAGCGACGCCGCCTGCGACACCCTTCGCCAGCGTCATCACATCGGGCTGAACTCCGAATTGCTGATAACCGAACCAAGTTCCGGTGCGTCCCATGCAGGTTTGAACTTCATCGAAAATCAGCAAGCAACCGTTCTCGTCGGCCAGCTTACGCAGACCTTGCAAGAACCCATCACTCGGGATGTTGATGCCTCCTTCTCCCTGAACCGGCTCAATCAGAATTGCGCAGGTCTCTCGATCAAGCAACTTTTCGACCGACTCCAAGTCGTTGTGTTGAGCATACCGAAATCCTGCCAGCAAAGGACCGAGCCCTTCGTGGTACTTCGGTTGAGCGGTCGCAGTCACTGTTGCGAACGTCCGGCCATGAAAACTGTTTTCAAAGCTGATGACTTTGTACCGACCATCGCGCGCATGCAATCGAGCCAACTTGATCGCCGCTTCGTTGGCTTCCGCACCGCTGTTGCAAAAGAACGCTTTGCCGAAGCCACGCGTCGACAACATTTCGGCAAAGTCACCTTGAGCCTCGGTGTACCAAGTATTCGGGATGTGAATCAGCCGAGTCACCTGATCTTGAATGGCCTTCACCACTCGCGGTGGACAGTGGCCAAGAATATTGCAACCCCAGCCAGGAAACAGATCGAGGTATCGTTTCCCCTCAGCGTCCCAAACATACGAGCCTTCGCCGCGCACGAGTGAAATCGGATAGCGGCGATAGTTCGGAATCACGAACTGCTCGAACTGCTGAATCGTCTGAGAACTACTTCGAGTTGCTGCCGAATCCACGGGAAACCCTTTTCTTCAAATAACCAATATCCAACGATACTTTCAAACCCCCACCGAGCTTGCCTCAGTGGGGTCGCATGATTCTTGACCCAAGCTACAGCACGATCTCCGTCCCCACACCCGTGTCGGAATAAATCTCCAACATCACTGAGTGTGGCATGCGACCATCAACGATGTGAACTTTACCGACTCCCGCGCTTAGAGCTTCGAGTGCCGCATCGACTTTGGGCACCATGCCCGCGTCGATGATGCCGTCGCGGATCAGTTCACGACAGCGAGCGGCTGTCAGATTCGATTGCAATGTCGCAGGATTTTTGCGATCGAGGAAGATACCTGGAACATCACTCACAAAAATCAGTTTCTCGGACTTCAAAATCCGAGCAATCGCTGCCGCCGCCGTGTCGGCATTCACGTTGAGCAACTGCCCGGTTGAGTCCATCGCGACGGACGGAATCACCGGAATGATTCCTGCCGCGCAAACGTCTTCAAGGAGCCTGCGGTCGATATCAACAACCTCTCCGACAAACCCTAAGTCGACCGGTTGCCCATCCGCGCCCGGCAACTCCAATTTCTTGCCGATGAGGCAATTCTGCGATCGAAAGCTCAAACCGATCGCATTACCACCTTGACGACGTATCTCCTCGACCAAACCTCCACAGATATCGCCCGCTAAAACCTTGGCAACAATCTCCAGCGTCTCCTTATCGGTATATCGCCGACCCTGCACCTTGCGCGGAGTGATGCCCGCCGCGGCCATCGCTTTGTCGATGTCTTTCCCACCGCCATGAACCAAAATTGGCCGCAGACCGACCGATTGCAGAAAGATGACATCAGTCAAAAAACTGCGGACTGCTTCGCGTTCTTCGAGCGCGCTCCCGCCCAACTTGATCACGACATGTCGTCCGCGGAACCGGCGAATCCAAGCCAATGCCTCAATGAGCACTTCTGCTTTTCGAATCGCTTCATCCACGAGAAAACCCCTATTTTGGCCGGAAGAAAGCGAGCGATTGTATGGGGCGGCATGAGTGTGTCAATCAGCCGTGTTTACGCCCTTGCGGCCACTTCAATAGCCCGTTGCAATGACGAACGATAAGGCTCAATTTGGGGGCTCGACCACAAGGAAATCACCGCTCAATGAACCAGCGCATCAATCTTCGTTCGTGGGTTTTATTGGCGACCGTTTTGGCCATAGCGGTCGGATTGCCGTCTGAGCAATGCGTTTACTCTCAGAGCTCAAAGGCCAAGATTAAGGGGGCCGCATCGAAAGCGAGTCCTTCGAGCGATGATTTTGGGAAATATGTGGTCGCGCTCACTGGCGATGAATCGCCAATTGCTCCACAGAAAAAGGTCACACTGCTTCTCTCGAACGGCAAGACTCTGACCGATTTCGAAGTGACTGAGTCGCTACTCGGAAAAGGAAACGAGACTCTGAAGTTCTTGTCGATCACTGACCCCGATGGCAAGAAAAAGCAAAAGCTCCCATCCACACAAGTGACTCGAATCGGTTCCGGAGAGCGTCAATACGAACTCATCTTCGACTCCACGAAGAAGGGGCACATCCTCATCGACATCACGGCGCGAGACGCTGACATCGACCAGCGACTTAGATCGCAACGGCAACGCTTGTGGCCGGAACAATCCGACGAAGAACGAGCCAAGACGATCGCCGACTACAAAGAATTCTTGGAACGTGTGCGGGCGAGCTATCAGGCGCAAAGCCATTTGCACGAAACGCAATTTTTCCTGTTCTTCACAGACCTGCCTGCCAACCAGATTCCGCAGTACGTGGCGAACCTCGACAAGATGTACGTCAAACTGTGCGAAGCCTTCGGAGTACCAAAATCGAAAAACCTCTTCCTCGGCAAGTGCATTATCTGCGCATTCACGACAGAGGAATCGTACTTGGCGTTCGAACAAAAGTTCCTCGACAATCCCAATGCGAAGGGGACGCAAGGTCTCTACCACGGCTCCAGCGACGGGCGAGCCATCATCGCCTGCTTTCGCGGCAACACAGATGCTGCGACTCTCGGAGCAGTGATGGTTCACGAAACCACACACGGAGTCACCAGCCGAATCCGTTCCACGGTTGGTCTGCCCCCGTGGCTCGGCGAAGGAATGGCCGATTGGATTGCACACGCTGTGGTCCCGCGCAGCATCGCAGCCGAACGCCAAAAGCAATCGGTCGCTCGGGTTCAAAGATCAGGCTCACTCGGCGGCAATTTCTTTGACGAGCGAAGTTCGTTGGAAGCGTGGCAATACGACATCGCGTCACATTTGGTGAACTTCATGGTGCAACTCGATTCCGGCAGGTTCCGGTCGTTCTTCCTGAGCATCAAAGAAGGTGACGCACCGGAAGAAGCACTCGACCGCTGCTATGGCATGACCCCGGCCGAGTTATTGGCTCAATATGGTCGATCAATCGGCGTGGCGAATCTACGACCGTGATTAATGAGCACTTGCGGACGAGCCGAAGAGCGAATTCACCACGGAGACACGGAGAAGAAAAAGGCCAGGAATTTGAACGCCAATACGAGATGACCCTGGCGACCGTTCAAGCAAATTGGATGAGATTGTTTGGTTGCTGCTAACTACCCAACCTCTCCGTGCCTTCTCCGCGGTGGTAATAATCCCTCTCGTTTCGTCTGAGGTTTGCTGATGTGGCTGCACCGCTTGGCCCGCTTGCGGCGTTCATGCTGACCGTTCAAACTTCGGTCGCGTTGAGTCGTCAATGACTCGCGATCGAGTCTCGTAAATTGTTCTTTAGAAGGTTCCTCCTCATGGTTAAGACCGCTTCGACAATGCTGCCGTTGGGAACAATGGCTCCGGATTTCTCGCTGCCGAATGTGGATACCCGGCTGATGTCGCTGAAGGATTTCCCAACGGCGAAAGGAATCGTCGTCGCATTCATCTGTAACCATTGCCCATTCGTAATTCACATTCGGTCAGAGTTCGCGAAATTTGCTCGCGAGTATCAAGCGAAGGGAATCGCGGTCGTGGCGATCAACTCGAACGACGTTACCGCGCATCCGTCAGACTCGCCCGAGAAGATGAAAGCGGAAGTCGAATCCGCCGGTTACAGCTTTCCGTATCTATTCGATGAGACTCAAGCGGTTGCGAAGGCCTATCGAGCGGCCTGCACTCCGGACTTGTTCTTGTTCGATGGCAACAAACAACTCGTCTATCGCGGGCAGTTCGACGACAGCCGCCCTTCGAACGGAATCCCCGTCACGGGTTCGAATCTGCGTGCCGCTTGCGATGCCGTCCTCGCAGGCCAACCAATCGCCGAACAGCGTGCGAGCATCGGCTGCAACATCAAATGGCGACCTGGCAATGAACCGAATTACTTCACCGGCATTTCGGCGGAGTAGCACGACGCGCGAGCGAGTGATTCCGGAGGTAACAACTCGCTCAAGTTTCGGACGCGCGGGGCGAATTTCGGATCATTCGTCCTTCAGCCGAACCTTGTAGTTGCCGCGCGACTCATCGTAGTCGAGCATCAACAAACCTTGCGAAGCACCGTCTTTGATGAGATCAGTGAAGCTCTTGTAACCGTAGTAAGCTTCATTGAAGCCGGGATGAACTCGGCGAATGGTCTGTTTGACCTGCGAACCCCACAGCGTTTCGTAGTCACCCTGCAGAGAACGAACAATCTCAACCAGCTTCTCGATCGCTTCGACCTTTTTGTCCGCGTCTTTGTCCTTCTCTTTATCCTTGTCCTTCTCAGCGACCTTCGGCTTCGGAGGGCGAGCGGCCTTGGCCTTCTGGACGGCACGCAGCAAGTCGTCGTAATAAATGAACTCATCGCAATTGGCGATCAGCAAATCGGACGTCGAACTCTTCACGCCACAACCGATGACACGCTTGTTGTTTTCTTTGAGCTTGGAAACCAGCGGCGAGAAATCACTGTCACCGGACAACAGCGCGAAGGCATCAATGTGCGACTTCGAGTAACACAGGTCGAGCGCATCGACCACCATGCGAATGTCCGCGCTATTCTTGCCACTCATCCGAGTGTGCGGGACATCGATCAGTTCAATCCCTTGCGAGTGAAACTCGCGAACTGACGTGCCGTAGTTGGTCCAGTCGCAATACGCCCGCTTGAAAACGATGCGGCCCTTTTCCAGCAACCGTTTCAGAACCAACTGAATCTTGAAGTCACCTTGGTGCATGTCCCGCACGCCGATCGCTAGGTTTTCAAAATCCACAAAAACGGCGATCAGACTTTCTTCGGAATTGGACATGCGAGGTTCCTTTCAAGTGGCTCGGAGCATGCCGAGCACCACTGGATCAATCAAGCTGCTGGCGACATGCCGAGCTTTGCTGAAATCTTGCGAGCGACTGTGTTGATGCGGCACCGAAATGATGTAAGCGCCCGCGGCCGCGGCCGCTTTCGTCCCGTTGTGACTGTCTTCAAGTACCATCATTTCGTGCGGTTCAATACCAAGCCGATGAGCGGCCTTGAGATAAATTTCCGGGTCCGGCTTCCCCTTCGTCACATCTTCCGCCGTCAGCGTCATGTGGAACCGATCGAGGATCTCAAATCGACCGAGAATGCGATGCAGATAGTTTCGGTCTGACGAAGTCGCGACCCCTTTCGGGAGGCCACTCCGCTCGATGTGTTCCAACAACTCAAACAGCCCCGGCATCGGAGCGAGCTGCTGATCGAGCATGTCGAGGAAGAGCTGTTTCGATTCCATCCACAACTCAATCGGATCATCGGCCAACTCAGCCGCCTCGACGAGCAACGGATATCCTTCTTCAGCCCGCCGCCCCATGATGAGCGTGAAAAACTCCGAAGTCATTTCCTTCCCACGCCGCCGCATCAATTCGACACCAGCTCCGTGAAAAATCTCCTCGGTATTAAACATCAAACCGTCGAGGTCAAAGACAACTGCTTTAATCATGGATCAAGAATTCAGAAGAGGATTGTTGGCGGCGGGAGCTTATCAATTCACTCCGCAGTTTGCTGTCCTCGGCTAGGGTCGGTCGGTTTCATTGTTTAACGCCACCGGCGTGGGCGCAACATCGAAAAACGCCCCGCTCGCTCACACCGCGATCACCTACCGATGATTTGATCCCCGGCTGATCTTTACGCCTGCCTGATTTCCTTGCAGCTATCTTTGCGTTCTTCGCACCTTCGCGGTGGAAAACGCGAAGACCTCGAAGACAACGGCCGACCTCAATCTGACCCTCACGACAACAACCCTAAGCGATGATGTCCTTCACGACCTTTCCATGCACGTCGGTCAGGCGGAAGTCGCGGCCGCTGTAGCGGTAGGTGAGGCGTTCGTGGTCCAGGCCCATGAGGTGCAGGATAGTGGCGTGGAGGTCATGGACGTGGACAGGATTTTCAGCGGCCACGTTGCCGAATTGGTCGGTGCTGCCGTAGGCGAGGCCACCTTTCACACCGCCGCCGGCGAGCCACATCGTGAAGCCTCGGCTGTGATGGTCGCGGCCCTTTTGTCCTTCGGACCACGGCGTGCGACCGAACTCGCCGCCCCACACAATCAACGTTTCGTCAAAGAGGCCGCGGCTCTTCAGGTCGTTGATCAGCGCGGCGATCGGTTGATCGGTTTGCTTGGCGTGATTTCGGTGATTGAAGATATCGCCATGATCGTCCCAAGGCTGACCGCCGCCGTAGTAGAGCTGAACCATGCGAACGCCTCGTTCGACCAAGCGTCGCGCGACGAGGCAGCCGTCGGCGAATTGGCCGGAGCCGTATGCCTCGCGAGTCGGCTGCGATTCGCGGTTCAGATCAAACACTTCTTGAGCGGCGAATTGAAGACGAAATGCCATCTCCAGCGATTCGATGCGCGCGTCTAGTTGATTGTCCGCCGCGCGAGTCTCGAAGTGTTCGCGATTCAAACTTTGCAACAAGTCCAATTGCCGTCGTTGCACTGCGGGAGGCAAGTACGAATTGTGAGCGTGTTGAATGACGCTCTGTGGGTTCAGATTGCTGTTGTTGATATGGCAGCCTTGATAGATGCCGGGGAGAAAGCTGTTGCCCCACAATTGTGGCCCGACAACCGGCTTGCCCGGACAGAGCACAACGTAACCGGGAAGGTTTTGATTCTCGGTCCCCAAGCCATACGAGAGCCACGAACCCAGGCTCGGTCGCGTTGGCTGCGAGTTCCCCGAGTTCATGATCAACAAACCCGGCTCATGGTTCGGGATGTTCGTGTGCATCGACTTGATCACGCAAATGTCGTCGATGACTCCCGCGACGTTGGGAAACAGCTCGCTGACGTCGATGCCGTTCTCACCGTACTTGCGGAACTTGAACGGTGACGGAAACAACTTGCCAACGGTTCGCTGATAGTCCTTGGCCAATTCTTCCGGCTTCTGTCCGGCGTATTGTTCGAGCGCCGGCTTTGGGTCGAACGTATCCACGTGCGACGGGCCGCCGTTCATAAACAAGAAGATGACATGCTTCGCTCGTGGCGCGAAATGCGGAGCCTTCGGAGCCAGCGGACTGACTGCGTTCGAAGCCGCCAACGCATTGCTGACTAGCCCGCCATCCGACATCACCCCCGCCAACCCCAGCAACCCAAAGCCGCCTCCCATGCGAGCCAAAATCTGTCGGCGAGAAATTTCGTTTCGTTCAAACATGGAATGGCTCCATTCGGAAGGTGGGAGGCACGATTGCGGAACGACTTTTTAAGACGATATCGCCCAATGGACAACACCGTCCGGGGCGGTTGACCTAGATTCTGCCGAATTCAGTGGCGGATCATGACGTCAGACTTGGTAGCATCGTTGCCACCCGAAGGCAGAATCGAGCCGTCCTGATGACGTGAAAGGCAAAACGATGACCGCGAATTCTCAATCGAGAGTGGCAGCGAACTATCTGAAGCAACGAAGTGGATTCACCCTCGTTAAGACTCTCAGCGCATTTCTTTTTGCAATTGTGACTCTCGGACTGCTCGCATTGTTTTTGACCCCTGTTACCCGATCTGCCAGGCCCGCAGCTCACCGCAGCCAATGCAAGAACAACCTCAAACAAATCTCGATTGCGTTGTTCAACTACGAATCTCACTACCATGCCCTACCTCCGGCATACACTGTCGATGCGAATGGCAAACCGCTGCATAGCTGGCGGACATTGATCCTGCCATATTTGGACAGCAACACGCTTTACCGCAAAATTGACCTAACAAAGGCGTGGGATGATCCTGCCAATGCAGTGGCATTCAATACGAGCATCCATGCCTATCAGTGTCCGAGTACAATTCTTCCGACGAACCACACCACCTACATGGCGGTTGTGACCTCAAACAGTTGCTTCCAAGCGACTGAGCCTCGATTGCTGTCTGACATCAAGGATGGATTGTCGAAAACGTTGATGGTGATCGAAGTGGACGTCGAACACGCAGTTCCGTGGATGGCTCCCAGCGATGCGGACGAAGCCTTGCTGCAAAGCCTCTTTCCTCAAGGCAAGCACTCTCATACCGGCGGAATGCACGGAGCCTGTGTTGATGGCAGCGTCCGATTCATCAATCAGAATATTTCACCGGAAGTGCTTCGCGCGATCATCTCGATCGCGGGAGGAGAGACTCAGGAGTTTTGACGCCATCATCGCTGATAAGAAGACGATGCCGATTGAACCAACTTAACGCTGCGCATCCTCGTCAGATGATTGATCAACTCAAATGCCGTCAGCGGCAGAATCCAGCTTGCCCATGACACGATGGGATCAAACCACACGGATTGCACCTGCATCGCGGTTCCCAATCCGCCGAACAGCCTGAGCACCACGGCCGAGCATAGCAGCAAAAAGCTGCGCCACATCCAGCGGCGATGGACTGGAAACTGTCGCCTGATAGCCGCTCGCCAACCGAGTGCAATGAACGCGCCGGTCAACACAGACAGGATTGCAAAGCTGATAGCCGCGATCGTCCCCGTCGAAGTGTCGCGAGCCATCCATAGGCCGCTCGGTACGACGAGGCCCAAAACATTCACAACATGAATCCGGCCCAAATTCCGATGCCACTTCGGAAACCGCAGTCGAAAGTTTTCGCTGATCAGCACCAGTCCCAACAACAACGCCAACGGACCGGAAACGATGTGCGGATAGAAGGCCCAGCGGTAAGTCCCGAAGAAATAATGCTGCCGACCATACAAGAATTCGGACTCAAAGTTCGGCGGAAAGTAATTCGAGTAACCAAGCACCACTTCGACGGTGACTTTGATGATCAACAAGCCTGAAGTGATCGCCAAGACGTTGCTGATGCTCTTGAACGAGATGCCGGTCATGAGACGCAGATTTCCAACCGAAGTGACAATTCCGGTCATTTGCTTTGACGCGGAGTTGTTCGCCGCGTCCGATGTGGGATCACTCCGAAATACTTCTCGAAGTCCGTGGCGCTGAGCAGTCCAAACTGATCGAGGTGAATTCTCGTCGAAATGATGTCCTCTTTTCTGGCGGGTTCATTGAGTCGATCAGACATCCAGACAAGCAGCAGACCCGTCGCGGGATGTTCAAACGCCCGACAATGAGGCTGAGAGGGCTTGTCTACGAATTGCAGTTCGCGAAGCAATCCCTGCAACTGCCCGTAAGTGATTGGTGATTTCATCGGTCGTTCCTTATCAATCCACAAACACAAACTCGTTCGTTCCGAGTAGGGCTTGAGCGTATTGTTCCCACGCGGTCAGTTTGACTTTGTCGGCGGTGATCCCTTCGGGAAGTGTGGCGGAGAGGAAGCTGAGTCCCAGCGTTTTTTCGCTCTCGTTGGGCGAGCGTTGGAAGAGTATGCGATAAGCGAGTTCGATGCGTGAACCTTCTTCCGTCAGCTTTTCGGCGTTGAGTCGTCCGACGAGTGACTTGGCTTGTCGCACGATGAAGTCGCTGTTGAGGACAAACAACTGCTGCATCGGCACGGTCGTGACGACTCGCTTCTCGCTGGTCAGATTGGGATCGGGGAAATCGAACAATCGCAGCGTGGCATTCAAGTCGTGACGGCTGACGGCCGCGTACAACGTTCGACGGCGATTGTTGCCATCGTTGAGATTCACCGAAGGACCACCTTGAGTCCGGTCGAGATTTCCGCAAACTGCCAGGACCGAATCACGCCACGATTCGATGTCCAAGCGACGTCGGTTTTGTCGCCAGAGCAGACGGTTGTCGGGATCGGCGGAGGCAGTCGTCGCTTCAGTATTCTGTGCTCCACTCTCTCCACTCTGCATCCGATACGTGGCCGACAGCATGATCTCGCGATGAAGTTGCTTGATCGACCAGCCGGACGTCATGAATTGTGCGGCGAGGTAGTCGAGCAGTTCCGGATGCGTTGGGCGTTCGCCGAGCAGGCCGAAGTTGCTCGGCGTTCCGACGAGGCCCCGGCCGAAATGATTTTGCCAAACGCGATTGACCATCACTCGTGCCGTGAGTGGATTCGCGGGATCGGCAATCGACTTTGCCAATTCCAAACGCCCGCTTCCTTCGCGGAACGGAGCGGCCTCGTTTGGGCTGAGGATCGCTAAGAACCGTCGCGGGACTTCGTCGCCGAGTTCTTTGTGATTGCCCCGCAGATGGACTTTCAAATTCGTCGGCTTGTTTTCGGTCAGGCTATGAGCAACTGGGTACTTCTCGCCCAATTCTTTTTTCAGACGTTCTTGTTCCTTTTGCATCTCGGTGAGCAACGCGTTGCTCGCGTCGGGCAACAGCTTTTCAAAGCGTTCCTTTGGAATCAGTAACGGAGCTTTGTTGTCGGTCAGCAAGTCCTTCAGCAAATCTGCCTGAGACTGTTCGAGCTTCGGCTTCGCGACTTTGCTCTTCTCCGCTTCAGGTGCTTCGGCCACTTTGCGAGCGTACTCCCCCTCATGTTCATCGCGCGTGCGAAGTGCGGCGACAAACTGCTCCTGCAACGTCACGCCCGCTTTTTCAACAACGGCGAGCGCAGCAGCATCGTCAGCCAAATCGGTTGCCGCATCTTGTCCTTCAAGAGCCTGCTTCAACGCGATGAGATATGGCTTTTGCCGCACTGTGTCCGGAGTCAGAAATTGAATCCAGCGCTCGAGGATGAACTCATTCAGGCCGAGTTCTTCTGCGACTTTCGCGATCGCAAACTTGTTCTCTTTCTTGCGACGGTTCTGCAGCTTCCACGAGCCAACAACGTACTTGGCCACCTGCGGCGCGAGCGATTCGCCGAACTTGCGAGCTTCCGCCGTCTGCGAGTCGGCCAGCTTCTTTTCAAAATCCTTCAGCGCTTTGGCTCGCTCGTCGTACTGCTTCACAACATCGTCCGGTGCGAGCGGTGCTTCGCGGTACTGGCTGCTGGCGAAGACTCCGGCGAGTGCGTAGTAATCCTGGGTCGGAATCGGATCGAACTTGTGATCGTGACATCGAGCACACGAGACTGTCAGCCCGAGGAACCCGCGCGTGAGCGTATCGACCCGGTCGTCGATCTCATCGGCCTGCGCCTTCCCGGCACATCCCGCGTCGGCATAGTAGACCGGGCCGAGCGCGAAGTAGCCGAGTGCCGGAAGTCGCTTCAGTCGGTCGGTCTCCTCGGTCGATGGCAGCAAGTCTCCCGCAATCTGCTCGACGATGAATCGGTCATACGGCAGATCATTGTTGAACGACGAGACAACCCAATCGCGATACCGAAATCCGCTCGGATACATCCGCGCGGCAAACGTGTGAGCTTGGTCTTCGCCGTATCGAGCCACATCCAACCAATGCCGCGCCCAACGTTCGCCGTAATGTGGCGATTGCAACAAGTGGTCAATCAGCCGCTCATACGCTTGCGGATGTTCGTCCGCCACAAACGCTTCGACTTCTTCAACCGTCGGCGGCAAGCCAATCAAATCAAACGTGGCTCGACGAATGAGCGTGCGACGATCCGCTTCCGCCACCGGCTTCAATCCAGACGCTTCCAATTGAGCGAGGACGAAGTGATCAATCGCACGACGAGGCCACGCCACATCCCTCACTGCCGGAGGCTCACTCGCTCGCACCGGACGAAACGACCAAAACTGACGATCCTCATCAGTGATCACTCCCGCCGCGCGGATGCCACCGCCATCCTTCGTCGCCGACTCCGGCCACGGTGCGCCGAGTTCCACCCACTTCCGCAGAACTGCGATCTCATCTTTCGACAGCTTCCCATTGGGAGGCATCTGCACGTCGCCGGTCTGTTCGACCGCAGCAATCAGCGAACTCTCCGCGGGCTTGCCCAAAGCCACGACGGCACCACTTTCGCCTCCCGCGAGTAACCCCGCTCGATTGGCCAAGCTCAGCCCACCCTTCTTCTGCCCGCGAGCGTGACACGAATAGCAGTGTTGCACGAGCAGCGGTCGCACCTTTCGCTCAAAAAATTCTGTGTCGGCGTCATCGGGCGGAGTCTTTTCCGCCGCAACCACAGGCTCGCCAAACGATGACAACAACACGGTCGTCAACAACAACATCATTCGCCGTGTGAACGAAGCCATAGGAACTCTTAGGTGGGAGTGAAGGAATCACAGTCGGAGGGTTCTGGCAGGGGTGCCCACGTTACAAAGCGCTGGACGGCTCAGCAATCACAACGTGTCGATGGTGCTTCTTTCTCCGCAGCTCAGCGAATGATGATCGTGTCGTTTCACCGCACACCGCAGGCACGTGCGTCTTGGGTCTATTGGGAAAGCGCGGCTACCACGACTTCCACGCCCTTCGATGACTCAGGGCGTGCCAACCAGACACACACACTCTCTCAGTGGCTATCCGCGAAGTCGGATTGTAAGCCGCTAGTGCGTCGTTAGCCCTAAGTTTATGGGTAGCTGAAGTCGTGAGACTTCAGAAATCGCCGAACTCTCACGAGTTCGACTACCCCAAAAAACAAGACTTGACGGAGCCCTAACCGCTGGTTCTGGGTTCGTTCAAAACCCTCTGTCTGAAAAGTCAAAACTCGTGGTTCATTCCGCGAACTAACGCTTCGATTTTTCCCATGATTTACCGGGCATGAGGCTCTGAACACGTTGGTTCGCGGAGCGAACCACGACTATTTACGAGCTTCTCGGGCAGCCTCTCTCTTTGTTGACACCCAGGCTCACTCTCACACGAGCAGGGCATTGAAATCGAAGGTGAAGGCTTCGTCGATTTCGGCGAGGGGGTCGGCGATGACGTCGGTGCCCGCTTGGCCGGCGACGGTGTCTCGTTGACCGGTGGGGGCGGTGCCGCCGTTGAGGGTGTCGTTGTCGTCGCCGCCGAGGAGGAGGTCGGCTCCGTTGCCGCCGTTGAGGGTGTCTTTGCCCGCGTCACCTAGCAGCGTGTCGTTGCCGTTGCCGCCGTCGATCCGATCGTTGCAGATACCGCCGCTGATGGCGTCGTTGCCGTCACCACCGGCGATCGTATCGTTGCCTCCTTCGCCTAGGATTGTGTCGTTGCCGATGCCGCCGATCAGATTGTCGTTGCCGTTGCCACCGTAGATCAGGACGTTGACCGGCGTGATCACGATCGGTGAAACACTGGTTTTCGGCTTGATGGTCTTGGCACCGGTGGCGTCGATGATGTCGTTCCCTTCGCCGCCCGTCAGTTCAACTCGACCTCGGAAGGCGTTGTCGAGACTCTTGATGGTGACTTTGTCGTGGCCGTTGTTGCCGTTGACGATTAGCGAACTGACTCCGCTGATGTTGAAGTCCAACGGCATCATGACGCCGGAGACAGACTCGAAGCGTTCGCCACCGACAGCGGGTGTGTCGCTCAGGGCCACGTTGTCGTTGCTCGTCGGGAGTTCGAAGATCAATTCCGAAGTCGCGGTGCCGTCGAGCGACGCGCGGCCAATGTTCTTGAACGTGATCAGCGAGGCGGTTTGCAAATTGTCGCCGACATCGATGTCGTTGTCGTCGATGAGCGTGAAGTTGCCGGTGTAGCGCGTCGTCGTGCGATAGGTGAGCGAATCGAACTTCGCTCCGGTGTTACGCAGGATGAGCGCGTCTGCCGGGCCGGGGGTGCCGTCGAAGTTGATGCCGCCGGAGTAGCGGTTCGTGCCGCCGGCGAAATCGACGATCAGTTGATCGCTTCCCAAGCCACCGATGATGTTGAGCACTCCGGTGTAGTTGGCCGCGATGCTATCGACTCGAATGATGTCGTTGCCGAGTCCGCCGTTGATCGTCAATGACGTCGCGGCGGCGATCGAGAACGTCGTCGTTTCAAACGTGGTGCTCGACAGCTTCATCGTGTTGGCATCGACTTCAGAGAGCACGGCGGTGTCGTTGGTCTTCGGCATGTTGAGGACCACTTCATTCGGCGTGCCGTCGATCG
>JAPLNX010000103.1 GCA_026400935.1 Planctomycetia bacterium
AACTGGCCGTGGAGATTCGGGCGGTGGTCGAACCGCACAGTCAGGCCGATCCGAAATTTCAGACGCCGCTGGCCTTCACGCGGATCACCTCGAAGGCCGTGCGTGAGGCGCTCTTGGCGAAATCGGAACTGCGGACTTCCGGAGTGCGGACTTCCGGACTGCGTGCCCAGGACGTGCCGGCCGAGCGGACGTTGGTGACAATCTTGAATCGGATGGGCTACTGCCTGCGGCGCGTGTTGAAGACGCGTCCTCAAAAAAGATTCGGGAGACCGACGCGATCTTCGAGCAGGTGCGCGCCGCTCACGAACGGGCCGCGAACGATCCCACGTGCCTGCGTCTGTCGATCGACACGAAGGCCAAGGTGAAGATCGGTGAGTTCTCACGCGGCGGTCGCGGCCGTGGAAACGAAGCGGTGAAAGCCGTTGACCACGACATGCACCCCGACGCGGTGCTGGCTCCGGCCGGGATTTTGGAAGTGGTCAGTGGCCAACTCACGATCGTGTTTGGCACGTCGCGCGATACGGCCGATTTCGTGGCCGACGCCCTGGAACACTGGTGCTCTGAACGGAAAGCGGTGCATCCGGGCATCCGGCGTTTGCAGATCGACCTCGACAACGGCCCCGAAATCGCCAGTTCGCGCACGCAGTTCCTCAAACGCTTGGTCGAGTTCGCTCAACGCGAGCATCTGGAAATCGAGCTGGTCTACTACCCGCCTTACCACAGCAAATACAACCCGATCGAACGCTGCTGGGGGATCCTGGAAAACCATTGGAACGGTACGCTGCTGACCACCATCTGCACCGCGTTGGCCTGGGCTGCGACGATGACCTGGCGGTGCTTGCGACCCTTCGTGCATCTTCTGGAAAAAACCTACGAACGCGGCGTGACACTCACCAAAACCGCCCTCCAACAATACGCTCCTCACATCCAACGCTCCGACACCTTACCCAAATGGAGCGTGACCATCCACCCGCACTAACCGGTAGAACATTTCAGACCGGCTGCCTAAGAAGTCTCAAACCGAAGGGCGGAATGGTTTAGCCGAAATCATTCCGCCCTCACTTTTTCGTATTCGACCTATGTAACTTCATGAACAACCAAGTAAATCGGCGGAGTCAGGATGACTTGGTGTTGAGAAACAACTCTGAGTTGCTGCACGCAGTCCAGTGAATGTCGCTCACATCAGCGAGCGGCCTGTGTCAGGACCGGTGGTTCAACGACTCACATAGGACGGGCACTCTTGCATGTCCTATTCGGCCTTGAGAACCCGCTGTTCTTCCTCTTCGACGACGATGGCTTGGCCGGTGATGAGTAGCAGTGTGCGGCGGTCGGACTTACCTGTGTTTTTGAAGAGGCGATCTTCGCCGGGAATTTTGCTGAGGATCGGCACTCCGGAAGTTGGGCCGACGGAATACAACTCGGTCACGTCGAGCAGCAGCGAGTGGCCGTTTTGAACGAGGAAGGTCGGCATTTGGGCGAAGTCGAGTTCAGCATCTGGCTTTGTCGCGGCGGCTTGTAATCGTAGTGCGGTTCGATCGGCACTGACGATTGTTTTCAGGGCCAATCGCATCGTCGGCGATTCGTCGCCGAAGAAGACTTCCAATTCCTGACCGTTGAAGAGCGTCACCTTCGGAGCACTCTCGGTCTTGCTGAGGCTGCGAAACAACGCGGCTTCCTTCTTCGTGAGCAGAGCGATGTTTCGCGGCGAGGGTTTGTCCTGCAGTTGCGGAATCGGCGGGTCGGCAGTGTTGGGATCATCAAAGTCCTTCCCAACCTGTTGCCAGAAATCGGCAGGCACCGTCAGTGTCTCGACGTGCAACGTCGCTTGGATGTCATGCAGTCTTCGCAGTTGATCCAACAAGTCGCGAATCTCGTCATGCACGTTTCGTGTCTGCCGGACAACGAGGCTGAGCGTGGAATCGTTTGCCTTGATATTGCCATTCCCACCTTTCTCCGACCACGAATCGGGTTGGCAAGTTTCCGTGATGAGGTCGATCAATTCTCGAAGCTGCGGCTGCGACTTCTTGGCTTGATCTTCAATCGATTTGGTTGTCGCTCGAATTTCGTCTGCAGATCTGGCGTTGCGATTCAACATCAGCGTCGCATGCTTCGGAATTGGAATCACCAAGTCGGCGACCGCATAAGTTTTGACAATCGCTTCGCCACGCAGCCGTTGTCGACTGGTCACGACGATCACACCGCTTTCATCGACTCGATAGCCCAGATTCAGCGGGTCGAGCATCAGCTTCAACGCAGAGTCGAGTTTGACTTGATCGACCGCCAACGTGATCGGCACACGCTCTGTCAGTGCTTCTTCCGCCAGTCCCGACTTTTCGAGCACGATGTTGCGACCTGTCGATTGAGCTAACTGCTTCATCGCCTCCTTCAACGGGACGTTGTCAAAGTTGACCGTGACAAGTTTTTCCGACTTGGTCATGGCTAGAGCACTCTGTCCTTGTCGGATCAATGCCTCATCACGAACTGGTGGGTCGCGCAGGACGGCGACGATTCCGTTTTCGTCACTCTTCAATTGCGTCATCGCGGTGCCATTCAGGTAGAGCATCATGATGTCCGCCTTGAGTTCTGTTGCCTCGCCATTGGTTTTCGATTGGAGTTGAACGTCGCCACGCAGTGTTGCTGTCATCTGCGGTTCGCTCACGAGACCTTCAGATTGGCGGGGCAAGGTGAGCACCAAAGATTTGCTGGTTGCTCGAAAGCCGCTTCCCTCCATCAGGACTTCGTCACCGAACCGCATCTGTTCGCCGAACTCATCCGACCACAGATTGAATTCATCTGCCAGAATGCGAATTTGATCCTTGCTGCTGAAGCCCTGAGCGGTCTTCGAAAGCGTTATGGTGACCGGCCCGTTCGATCGAAATCTGCTCGGCGACTCGCGCTCGTCGATCAACTTCTTCCCCGGCTCCGGTCGAACAACAACAAACCACGAACCGTGCTGCCAGAGTAGTTGGCCTAAGCTGTCGAGTTCTAACTTCTTACCCGCCGCGTCAAACTTCACGTCACCCACGCTGACTTTCGGACCTTCATCAATCACGAAGACCACGCACAATCCAGCGACTTTCTGCCCGATCGGATTGTCTTCGATTTTCGCGTCGAGTTTCACATCGGCCTTCGCCTGCGAAAAACCTTTTGACTGATAGTGTTCGACAATCTTGCGAGCCGCTTCTCGATTGTCCGCATGACCTAATCGATCTCCGACACGGAGACCTGTCAGCTTGGCGAGTTCCGCAGTCTTAATCCGCTTGTTGCCCTGAAACTCAAGCTGCATGAGCTTGAGTCCTTCGTTGACCTGAAATACCAGGATGGGACCTTTGTCCGAGTTCTCGATTCGAGGTTTCACGGAGTAGAACCGTCGCGAGGAGTAAATGGCTCGCACATCATTTCGGAGCTGCGCTCCATCAATTGGCTCGCCCGTTTTCGACTTGATCATTTCGAGAACCTTTTCGGTCGATACCGAACGATTTCCCTCGACGCGAATCTCCGCAATGTTTCCTTCGGGAATCGGCTCAGGGAACGCTGGCCTCTTGTGATCGCCTGATGGTTCATCGACGCTCGGCTTGCTCGATGGGGCGTCGGCTTCTTCCAACGCGACCTCGCCGGTGACTCCCGCATTGGAGTTCACGCCAACGCCGCGAAAGATTGATGGTCCCGGCACGTTTGTCGGTGTTGGCTCAGGTTGCTGCGGAGCGTCGTCTAAAACGACCAGACAAGCCTGCATCGTTACCAGCATGACATCCTGACTGTCGGCATTGGGAACTTTGGTGATGGGGAAGACCACATGTTGGGCGTGCCTCAATTCGACGGTCGTATTGATGTGATGCAGATCAAGTCCAGGGATGAGTCGTTCCTCGCCGGTCACCGGAAAGCGAATCTTCGCATCCGCGTCTTTGTTCAATCGGCTCAGACAATTTTCCACATGCAGTCGTAGTGATTCGATGCCAACGGACAGCGGTTTCATCGTCAACCGCCAGCCATATTCGTGGCTCTGTTCGATGAACGTTGTCGTGCCATCGGCTGCAGTCGCTTCAACTGGAACGGCGAACGTTGCTGTGTCGGCGATGGTGACACTCTTGCGACCGTGGCTTCTCGCAACGGGATACGAATTTAAATTGAGTCGCGGAAATGCTTGTGCTTCGTTCAACAACCGAAGCAACGCGTCGTGCTCGACAATGACAGGTGTGCCCGGTTTCTCGATCAATTTTTCATTGAGCCTCTGAGCGAGCGGTCGCAGATCATCCTCCGCACCGCTAATGACCCGGACTCGATAGGCCAGCCCAAGCTTTGGCTCTTTGTTGAGGTCGATCGCTTCATCGAACGTTTTGGCGAGCGGCGTGTCATCTTCCGCCGTGACCACGAAGGCCGCTCCGGGCCACGTTGCGGCGGCCGCAAGTGCTGCGATCAGCCAGCACCACCACGGGGTTCTTCGGTGACATCCTTGTCCGAGTTGCATGATTCGTTCCAATCGTTGAGAGGTGACTTCCACCGGACGAACGCCGGGGAAGATGGGGACCGGTTTCAATTCACGTTTAAGTTCCAGCACATCAACTAACGCTCGCGCATACGCCGCCGGATCACAGCCCAGTTCGGCGAGCACCTCTTCATCGCAACAACGCTCCGCTTCGCGAGTCGTCAGCCGGTTCACCCACCACACCAGCGGATGACACCACCACACCGCCTGTGCCAACGTCTGTAACAACCCGACCCATAAGTCCCCCGCCGAATGTGCAACAACTCGTGAGCGAGAATCGGCGTGAGTGGAGAATCAACGAAGTCCTCTGCGTAGCTATCAAGCTTCGCGTGATGAACCGGTCGCTTCTGGAGGCGTTGATGTGCATCCTGCTCGTCACCTGGAGCGTGGCGGCTACCTAAAGCCAACCGATCCACAATCAACGCCGGTAACAACACAGTCGTGCGGAACAAGCCGATGACTGCCGGCCCGATGCGGCTTTCGGTCACGATCAACCGCACGTGACGCCGCACTCGCAACCGCTCGGCGAGTACTTCCAACTGCGCCACCAGTTCCGAACACTCTCGCTGCGGAGTACTTTGCAGCGTCCGCCAACACCGCAGCCAACGGACGACCGCCACACTGATTACTCCGAAACTGGCCGCGATCCACAAGCCCAACAACGCCCTCGGCCAACTGATTGGTGACGCGATGATGTGAGGCTGAGCTTTAACGACAGACAGGTCGCTGATGCCCAATAACGATTCGACGGGCTCGCCGCTCAATTCTGAAAATCCGTGATCGTCCGATTCGTTCGAGCGAGATTGCTCGAGGTCGCGAGTCGCATCAAGCAGTTCATTCCAGTTTCGCAACGACTGTTTCGCCGCAACATGTGGCTGTTCAATGACCACTTCACGGGGCGATTGCAACCAACAAAACAGGCCGCTCGGACTGCACCACATCGGCGGCGCAACGCACTTCACCAGCACGACCAACCACAACAGATGCGACAAATGCGGACGCGACTTCCCCAGCCAACGATTCACACCCGCCACGAGCACGATCAACACCGTAACCTGCCATGCTTGAGCCGCCAGAACCAGCATCAGTTCCGAATCCGCCATGAGCCGCACTCCTCAAATAGGTCAGACTTTCGGCCTGTTGAAGCTGTAGGACGGGCATTCTTGTCCGTCAGCTTGCCCCACAAAATGACGGGCAAGAATGCCCGTCCTACATGCTCAGCAACGTTTGTTACGAACGTCCCTTTTCCAGCCGGTCAATCAGTTGCCGCAATTCGGCAAGCTCGTCGTCGCTGACGCCGCGTTCTTCAATCAGGTGTCTAACCAGCGGCAACGCCTCGCCACCAAAGAGTCGGTCAATGAGGTCGTCCATTGTCTCGCGGATCACCGTCCGCAGCTTGACTTTCGGCGTATAAACGCGAGTCCGACCATCGAGTTCCGCCGTCACGTAGCCCTTCGTTTCCAACCGTCGCAAGTAAGTTTGCACGGTGGTGAAGTCGATCGCCCGCTCAGCCGGAAACGATTCATGGACTTCACGAACCGTGGCCTTCTTGAGGTCGGATAAGACCCGCGCCACTTCCATCTCACCCTTGGACAACGCCGCTCTGCTCGCCATCGCTTGCCTCGCATCTCGATCAAGGACAACTGTCATTGAGTGAGATGGTGGCGTACAAACGTAATTGAGTCAAGAGCGTGCTGTATCAAAGCGCGAGTTCGGTGCCGTCGATGAAAACTCGCGTCACATTCCAGTCGCGGTCAAAGACGACGACGTCTGCTTGCTTGCCTGCCTCAAGACTCCCTAGTTCCTGTTCACGTCCAGCAATTCGAGCCGGAGTCAGTGAGGCCATGCGAATGACTTCCCACATTGGGCGACCAGTCAGGCTCGCGAAGGTGTGAATCATGTGGTCCATTCCCATCACGCTCGAAGCCAACGCGGTACCGTCAGGTAACATGCCGACGCCGTCGCGTTTGGTAAGCGGCTCGCCACCAACGCGTGGACCGATCATGTAATCGCCATCAGGCATGTCCAACGCACGACTGCAATCTGTCACTAACGCAAGCCGATCAGGACCTTTGATTTTCAGTGCGAGCTGCAACAACCCAGCGTCGAGATGCTTCCCATCGGCAATTACCTCGGTCGTGAGTTCGTCGAAGTAGAGCGTCGCTTCGAGCACACCCCCTTGCATGGGGTACATCTGAAATTGACGCAGCTTACTTTTGTCAGACATCGCACAAAACAGATGATCGACGTGCCGCACACCCCACTGTTGAACCGCTTCAGTCATTTGATCGAACGTGGCCCACGAGTGTCCGACGTTGGTCCGCACACCCTTCGCTTTGCAAGCCATTGCAAACTCTTTTGCACCGCCGATTTCTGGTGCAACGGTCGCAGTGACTAGATCGTCAGAGTATTCGAGGTATTGATCGAACTCGTCACGCATGGCAGGGCGAATCGGCCCACCAGGATGTGCGCCACGAGCCTCATAGCGAAAGTATGGGCCGTAAAAATGAGCCCCCATTACTCGTGCCCCGTGGGGATCAGGATTCAGACGAAATTGCCGTGCTTGATCGAGCGTCGTCAGGATTTGCTCGTGGGTTGCAACGGTGGTCGTGATCGCCATGCGTGTCGTCCCATGTCGCGCGTGAGACCGCAGCGCGAGGCGAAACGACTCGGCGGTTCCATCCATGAAGTCACCGCCGGCTCCGCCATGCACGTGTAAATCAACGAACCCTGGCGACAGATAGCCGTCTCCTGTATCAATGACTTCAGTGCCTGCAGGCAACGAGGTGCCGACTGGTAGCAAGCCTACAATGCGGCCGCCTTGAACAAGCAAAGTGCCTCGCTCAATACGATCAGGAAGCACAAGTTGACCGCGAAATGCGAGCAACGATTGCATGAGCGGACTCCGCAAAAAGGCTGGGCAGTTTCAAAACCGGCTCGATACGCGCACGAGCGCTGAGAGCTACAAAGAACCACGACCACTCGACTGCGTATCGAGCTGGTTTTGAAATTGCCTTTACGAAAACAATTCGTGAATCGGTTTTGTCCCGAAATCAACCAGTGGGAAAGGTCTTCCGGCAGGACCAGGAAGATGTGATTCGATGTTGAAGCCGAGGCTATGGAAAATCGTCGCGACGACTTCGCCGGGATTCACGGGGCGCTCCGCAGGATAGCCACCGATTGGGTCACTCTTGCCAATCACTCGGCCCCCCTTCACGCCGCCGCCTGCAAAGTAAGTTGACCAGCATTGAGGCCAGTGATCACGACCGCCAGCCGGATTAACGCGCGGTGTTCGACCAAATTCGGCGAGATTACAGACCAACGTGTTGTCCAACATTCCGCGTTGATGCAAGTCTTCGATCAGAGCGGAATAACCTTGGTCGTACATCGGCGCCACGATATCGCGCATTCCCTCAATGGACGTGAACGGCTTCGTCCCGTGGATGTCCCAAGTGATTTCGTCGAATACGGTCAAGAAGGTATTGATTGTCACGAACCGAACGCCTGCTTCGACGAGCCGTCTCGCCAGCAAGCAACATTGCCCGAAGCGACTCATGCCGTATCGCTCGCGAACTTCTTTTGGTTCGCGAGAGAGATCAAAAGCGGCTCGCGCTTGCTCGCTAGTCACCATGCGGAAGGCCGCCTCAAAACTGCTGTCAACGAGCTTCGCATTCTCGCTCTTCTCGAAGTTACTAACAGTCGTATCGACGACATCGCGCAACTTGCGTCGTCGATCAAGACGCACCTCACCGATTTGCTTTGGCGGCAAAAGATCAGGGACTCGAAAGTCTTCCTTCGATGGGTCTGAATTCAAAAAGAACGGCGACTGCGCTTTGCCGAGGAACCCAGCGTCCTGCCCGTGCGGGAGTCCGCCTCCCGTGTTGCCCATTGTTTGCGGCATGATGACGTGAGCCGGCAAATCAGATCGGCGGCCCATCAAGTAGCTCGCAACGCATCCAGCATGCGGCGTAATGATCCCGCCTGAGAAGAGTCGCCCCGTCTGCATCAACTGATGCCCCGTGTCGTGGACTGCGGCTCCGGTGTGGTAGCAGCTCCGTACAATCGAAAACTTGTCAGCGATCGCAGCGTGCTTGGGGAAGATTTCGCTGATCTGAATTTCTGGAGACGCGGTGGCAATTGGTTTGAATGGACCACGGATTTCCGCAGGCGCGTCTGGCTTCGGGTCCCACGTTTCAAACTGACTAGGCGCGCCTAAGTTAAAAATCATGATACAGGACCGCTCGTCGCGACCTTTTCTATCTGTCGCCTCGGCCGCCTGTGCGGCAACCGCGTTGGCAAGAGTCAATCCGGTTGCTCCAAGGGTGCCGACTTGCAAGAAGTCACGCCGAGTAACTCCATCACAGGTGTGAGCACGACCGTCGCCAGTAAATTGCAGCATGGTTCACTCCGCTTGAGTTGAGTCAGACAGTCTCAGGCCATTTAGGAAACCACATGCACCGATTGCCGACGCAAATGGCGTGAATCCCGTTGGCACTACTTTCGGCAGAACTTTATCACCAACTGGTCTCTGTCGCAGCCTGATCGCGGTTCGATCATAAAAAAAGCGGGCATCGAAATTTCGATGCCCGCTTGCATTCACTTGTTGTTGAGATGGCTGCCATCGCAACGAATAACTTTCAGCCTGTTACGAATTGGTCTCGCAGAGCGCAACTTCGACTTGCTCTTTGATTGCCCCAGACTCGTCGCAGAGTTCCTCGCGGACAATGTTCATGTCTTTGGGGGCTTCTATTCCTAACCGGACAGCATTTGGCCCAATCCGGACCACGGTGATGACGACATTGTCTCCCACCAACACCCGCTCACCGACCTTCCTTGAAAGTACGAGCATTTCCTTGCCTCCTTCGTGGTTCTCTTCCATGTTCGCCGAGTGTTCACAGAAGGCTGCCTGCTCAGTTCCACCTCGAGCCGACCGTTCTCCGGCACTCAGCCGCGTCGCCAACCTGACGACGTCGCCGGAATGATAACAGTCAGGATTGCCATTTCTAGACTAACCTGGAGATTTCAACTAAACCGAACCAGCAGCCAATAAGGCAACAGGGAATGTTGCGTAAATCAGGCAAAAATAGCCCGCCGCAGCCTGTTTTTTCCGCAACTCTGTCTTCCGGAGCAATTAAAGTACCGAACTTACCTGTATCGTAAATCTGCCGCCCTGAATGCTGCGGCGACCTGCTGCCGTTTTAAGCAATTGCTAACTGCTACGGAATTAAGCAGCAATCGCGACGACTTGAAACTTTCGCGTCTCAGCCGGATGCTACGCAACGACTTCGGTGCCATTGTCGTTTTCGGTACGGCTACAGTTTATTGAGGAGTTTACCCATGGTTCGGATTGGCTTAATCGGTATCGGCTTCATGGGGATGACCCACTATGAAGCGGCCAATAAACTTGTGGTGGATGCAGACACCGGCCGACGGCGGCGAGTTGGCTCGCAGTTAAGCGGTGGTGAGATTGTCGCCCTAGCGACTCGTGACCCCAAAAAGCTCGCTGGAGATTGGACCTCGATTCAAGGGAACTTTGGTCCGCGTGGTAGCCAGATGGATTTGTCGCACTTAGCGACCTACGCCGATCACCGGCAGTTGTTGGCGGACCCTACGATTGACGCGGTTGATATCTGCCTGCCAACCGACCAGCACGAAACGGTCGTATTGGAGGCGTTGGCTGCGGGCAAGCATGTGCTCGTTGAAAAACCGATCGCCACGGAGCTAGCGGCTGCCGAACGAATGATGGCTGCTGCCCAGAAGGCAGGACGCCAGTTGCTCGTCGGGCAAGTTCTCCCCTTCTTTCCGGAATTTGCATTCGCGACCGAAGCTGTCCGGGGCGGCCAGCACGGACGACTTCTGGCAGGGCACTTTCGGAGAGTTATCGCGCCGCCAGATTGGTCAAACGGCATGAACGATTTCCGTAAGCTCGGCGGCTGGGGCATTGATTTGCACATCCACGATAACCATTTCATCGGCCTGCTCTGTGGAGTGCCGAAGCAAGTCTTCTCTCGCGGACTATTACAAGAAGGACTCGTGAATCACGTTCACACCAACTACATCTTCGAGAACCCAAACTTGGCGGTGACTTGCGTCAGCGGCGGAATTGCCGCAAAGGGACTCGCATTCGGTCACGGCTTTGAGCTGTATCTTGAGCGTGCGACGATCGTCTATGACGCTGGAACCTACGCTGGGCAATGGGCGGTCAATCGTCCGTTGACTTTGATTACCAACGATGGCAAGGCAGAGCAACCCGCGCTTCCCGGTGGGACAGAATGGTACTCCGCTTTCACCGCCGAACTACAAGCGGCAGTCGATAGTTTGCAAACAGGTCGCGAAGCTCCTGCACTTTCAGGAACACTGGCACTCAATGCTTTGCGTCTTTGCGATGCGGAGCGTCAAAGTATTGCCAGCGGCCAGATAGTCGCCGTTGGTTAGCAACTACACTCACGGCGTGCCAGCACTCAACGCTACATGATTTGAGAACCCGATGGTCGATAACCTGCCTGTTCGAACTCACAAGCACAAAGCACTCACGATTGAGGGATACTCGCGGGCCGCCGTTCAGAGTTACTGGCGAATTCCAGAACTACGACTTGGATTTGATCTAGGTGGTTCACCGTGGTCGTTTATCGGCACGCCCACGATCTTCGTCACTCACGCGCATTTGGATCATATGGCCGCACTGCCGGCTTATGTCGCGCGGCGGCGAATGATGAAAATGGAACCACCGACGATCTATCTGCCAGAGCAGGCGCTAGAGGCCACTCAGCTTTTGCTCAAGGTGTGGCAGAAGTTGGATCGAGGTCGCATGAATTGCAACTTGATTCCAGTAAAGCCGGGAGATCAGTTTGAACTCTCTCGCGAGCATCTCGTGACAACTTTTGCAACGAAGCACACCGTTCCGTCATTGGGCTACATTGTTTGGGAACGACGCAAGAAGCTGAAGCTCGAATATATCGGCCTGACTCAAGACCAGATTCGCGAAGTCAGGCTTTCCGGCAAAGAGGTCTCCATGGAGGTTCGCTCGCCGCTGGTTTGCTACACGGGAGATACATCGCCAGCCGGCTTGGACAATTGCCCCGACTTGTTCAACGCACAGATTTTGATCACTGAAGTGACTTTCTTCCGCCCGGAACATCGCAAAGAAAAGATTCACAAGTTCGGCCACATGCACTTGGATGACATGATCGAGCGAGCCGACAAGTTCAAGAATGAATTGGTGATCTTTAGCCACTTTAGTACGCGATACAACGAGCGACAGTTCGAGAAAGCCATTCAGCAACGGCTTCCGGAATCCCTCAAAGATCGCGTAGTTGCTTGGCTTTGACTGCGGAGATTCGACTCGCCTGAGACAGGTGTGGATTGATGGAAGACGCTAAGCCAGCAGAGGTGCTAGCACTTTCGCGTCATAGACGTCGGTCAAACGTTCGTCTCGTCCGTGGACGTTGTAGATCACTCGTTTGTGGTCGAGACCGAGTTGGTGCAGGATCGTGGCGTGCAGGTCGGCGACCATGACTCGATTTTCGACAGCGTGATAGCCGAGTTCGTCGGTGGCTCCGTAGGCTTGGCCACCTTTGATGCCGCCTCCAGCAAGCCACATCGAAAAGCCTTGCTTGTGGTGATCGCGACCGTCACCCGATTGGCTGACGGGAGTGCGACCGAACTCGCCACCCCAGACGACGAGCGTGCTATCGAGCAGGCCGCGCTGCTTGAGGTCTTTCAACAGTGCGGCTGCGGGTTGATCGGTTTGCTCGCAGCAACTTTTCGTGCCGTTGGCGTTGTTGCCGTGTGTGTCCCAGATTTGGCTTTCGACAAAGATTTGGATGTAACGAACTCCGCGTTCGACAAGTCGACGAGCGATCAAACAACGGCGACCGTAGCTGTCGGTCTTCGGTTGGCCGAGTCCGTAGGCTGCTTGTGTCTCAGCGCTTTCTTCGGCGAGGTTCAACGCGGCTCCGGCGGAGAGTTGCATCCGCGCGGCCATTTCGTAGCTGGCGATGCGAGCCTCCAAGTCTGGAGCGATGCGAGGATGTTGCGTGAGATGCTCTTCGTTGAGTTTCGCCAGCAATTCTCGGCGTGTTCGTTGTGTGTTGTCAGTTACAGTAGTCGGCGGTTGCAGATAAAGAACTGGAGTTCCCTTGTGGCGAAAATGGACTCCTTGATAACGGGGCGGCAGAAAACCGCTCGACCAATTGCGCGTCCCGTCCGTCGGCAAACCGCCGTCGTTGCGAAGTACAACATACGACGGCAGATTCTGGTTCTCGCTGCCGAGCGCATAGCTGGCCCACGCTCCGATCGTCGGTCGCCCAGTGACAATGCGGCCGGTGTGAATGTGCCAGAGTGCCTGCTCGTGATTGTTGTGCTCGGTGTGCATCGAGCGAATAACGGCAATGTCGTCGGCACAGGTTGCCGTGTGCGGCAGCAACTCGCTGTATTCAACGCCGCATTCGCCGTGCGGTCGAAACTTGAACGGCGTCCCCAACAAGTTGCCGTGCGCCGAAATCTTCACCAAGTCGGTGAAATACTTCGGCATCGGCTTGCCGTTTTGCCGATTGAGTTCCGGCTTCGGATCGAGCGTATCCATGTGGCTCGGCCCGCCATGCTGAAAGAGCTGAATCACCGCTTTCGCTCGCGGCTGAAAATGATGGCCGTTTGCGTTGCCTGAAGAACCTTCCGCTCGTGCAACCTCGTCGCACAACATTCCGCCGAGCGCGATCCCAGCAAAGCCCGACACGCTGCGAGTAAAGAGATCACGCCGAGAGACAACACTCGCCAGCGATCGTTCTGTGAAATGGTCTTTCATCATCATTCCTCAATGAAGCGATTCAGAATGCCTTCTTTGTTGCCTTCGTTTTCATCTGTTCAAAATCTTTCAAAACACAATTTAAACAGAAGAAATCAAAGGGAACGAAGGAAGGGGAAGCCCAGGAAAACGGGCTCAATGCACATACACAAATTCATTGCTGTTGAGCAGCACCAAGGCGACTTGTCGCCATGCGGCTTTGAAGGCGACTTCTTTTTCAGCACCGGTAGCGTTGGGTTTATTGGCGAGTTGTTCTTGAGTGAGTTCGGCGAGTGTGTGCGTGACGTTATCGAATTCTTGGGATGACGGCTCACGAGTGAAGAGCACACGGAAGGCGACGCGGATACGTTCGTGATCGGTGGAGGCGGCTGACCAGAGGCGTTCAGCGAGGCCACCAGCGGCGCGATCGGCGGCGGGGCCGTGCAGCATCGCGAGCGCTTGCAGAGGAACGGTTGAGATAGTCCGTTCGGGGCAGTTGATTTCCATGAGCGGCGTGTCGAAGAGTTCCAACATTGTGAGGTGTTGACTGCGTCGGACAATTTGATAGATCGAGCGGCGGCGGCCCGGTTCATCATCGGTGTCGATGACCGAGCCGTCTCCTTGCAGTGCGACATTCGTCGGCGAACCGAACGGACGCGGATTCAATCGGTCGGATACACTCAACAAACTGTCGCGAACCATTTCGCCCTGATGTCGCTTCGGTGACCAAGCACCGAGCAACGCGTTGTCCGGATCAGCAGCCGACTTCGCGGGATCAGTGTCGGCTGATTGTCGATACGCAGCAGAGGTGACGATCAACCGATGCAATCGCTTTTGCGACCAACGTAGACCGGTCACTCCGTGACCGGAAGTCTTCGAGTCACGGAGTGACTCGTCTACGTTGGCAAACTCCATTGCGAGCCAATCGAGCAATTCTGGATGACTCGGCTTCGCACCGCTGCGTCCGAAGTTGGCAATCGTGGGGACGATGCCTCGTCCAAAATGAGCGGCCCAAATACGGTTCACATGCACACGAGCCAACAGCGGATGCTCCGGTGAAGTGAGCCATTTTGCTAATGCCGTGCGACGTCCCGAAGTTTTGTAGCTCGCTTGCGGCGTAAGCAGAAAACCGGCGGGAGCGAGCACTTCGACAACACCGGCAGTGACCTCGGCTCCCGGTTTGTTGTAGTCGCCGCGTCGCATGATGTGGCCCACTGCTGGCTTTTCATCGAGATCGGTCAAGCCGCGAATGCGCGTGATGTTTTTCTTCAGGGCTTGCTCGGCAGCGACCGCCGCTTTGAGCTTTGTCGCGTCCTCTTTGAATTCGTCGTAACGCTTGAAGAGTTCGTCATCGGCCACCGACACATCCGGCGCGAAGTCGGCGACGAGTTTTTTCTGTTCTTCGTTTCGCTTGTCAGCAGCCACAAGCAACGCGGCGATGAGCTTGTAGATGAGTTCATTTCGTAGAGCAGGCGGCTCGCCTGCTCCTTCTTTTCCAACAGCAACCGGTTGCCCAATGACAGACAGGCGAGCCGCCTGTCCTACGTGTTTCTTGCGAAACCGCGCGGTGAGTTCATTGAGCGATGCGGTCAGCGCGGCAATTCGTTCGTCAACTTTCTTGTTGTGTTCGGCGATGTGAGCTTCTTGAGCTTCAGTCGCCAGCGGGATGCCACGTGTCTCGGACGGTTGCCAGCGAGCGGGATCGAGTGCTCCGCCGAAGACCGCTTGCAGAGAGTAGTAATCGCGTTGCGAGATCGGATCGAACTTGTGTGCGTGACAGCGAGCACATTGCACGGTCACGCCCAGGAACGTGCTGCTGACGATATGCATTGTGTCGGCGAGAACCTGATGGATTTCGTTTGGCTCCGTGTAGCCGGGATATGTTGGATCGAGCGCGGTTCGGAGGAAGCCGGTCGCCGCGAGTTGCTCGGCGACCTCAGGCATGATCTCGTCGGCTCGCCGCCAGTCAGTGAGCTCGTCTCCCGCCAATTGATGCGTCACAAATTCGTCAAACGGCAAATCGTTATTGAGCGCACGCACAACCCAATCGCGATAACGCCACGCTTCCGGTCGCAGTCGATCCGCTGCGAGATATCCATCCGAGTCCGCGTATCCCGCGATGTCGAGCCACTGCCGTCCCCATCGCTCACCAAACTTCGGCGACGCCAGCAAACGATCAACGAGCTTCTCGTAAGCGTCCGGCGATTCGTCTGCGAGGAATTCCTCCAATTGCTCAATCGTCGGCGGTAGACCGAGCAAATCAAAAGTCACTCGCCGCAGTAAGACCGGCTTCGATGCTTCGGCATTGAACGACAGACCTTTGGCGGTGAGCTTCTGAAGCAGGAACGCGTCGATCTGATTTCGAGTTTCGGACTTCAAGTTTCGAACTTCCGGCACCGCCGGTCGTCGCGGCGTTTGAAACGCCCAAAACTTCCGATCCTCGTCAGACAATCGGCTGGGCTGGTCACCCTCATCGAGCGGCGTCTCTTTCTCCGCGATGGTCATCGCCCCGCTCACGACCCAGCGTTTGAGCAATGCCTTCTGTTTGTCATCGAGCCGCCCTTCGTCCTTGGGCGGCATCTCATCGGCGTCGATCTTTTGAATCAGCAAGCTTTCTTCCGGCTTACCCGTGACAAAGCCTGCGCCGCTGTCCCCACCTTTAAGGATCAAAAAACGACGTCGTAGATCGAACCCCGCTTCGAGCTTTCCATCGCCATGACACTTCACGCACCGCGCTTCGAGAATCGGCACGATGTCGGTTTCAAATTTCGGCGGCGTGTCATCAGCAGCCAGGCCGCGATGAGCGACCTCGCACTGATACGCAACGAGGACAATCACAACCAGTGTCAGGAGCAGCAAACCGATTCGCGGAATTTGCATCACACAGTCCTTGGTCAGAATTTGATCCGAACTCACGACAACAGTTTGGTGAGATCGGTGCGGAGACGAAAGCTCAAGCGATGTTGGCCGCAGCGAGGGATGGAATTCACCATAGCGACACGGAGGCAGGGCGAGGAGATTTGAACGCGGTGTTTTACGATCGCCTGTGACCGTATGGGCGTCTTCACGCATTATCGAATTTCTGTTCTCACTCCCTTCTCTCCGTGGTTCCGTGATGAATCTCTTCTTTCAGCTTGGCTGACGGTTGCAAGCAAACTCGATAGCCTTAAGCGTCATTGTGGTATTGTGACTCACATGAATCTCGTTCTTATTGGGAGCCTCTCAGATGCGAATTGCGACCGGCGGTGTGCTTCATGAGACAAGTACTTTTGCGGCGGGGAAGACCGTCGTTCGTGATTTTGAAACGGGAATCGGGTTTGCTCGCGGGGCAGAACTGTTTGAGAAATATCGCGGGGCGAATTTCTGCTGTGGCGGGTTCATCGACGGTGCCGCGAAGCATGGGTTTGAGCTGATCCCGCTGCTCTGGGCGTTCGCCTTTCCGAGCGGAATCATTGAGCGTGCGAGCTATGACGAATTGAAAAATGAGTTTCTCGATGGGCTGCGCCGCGAAATGGTGAAGGGACTCGACGGCGTGTTGCTCGATTTACATGGTGCGATGGTGGTGGAAGGGATCGACGATGGCGACGGCGATTTCATCGCGTCTGTGCGAGAAGTCGTCGGGCCGAAATGTCCGATCGTGGTGACGACCGATCTGCACGGGAATCATGCGCCGCTGCGAGTCGCGGCGGCGGACGCGATCATCGGCTATGACACGTACCCACATATCGATATGGCCGAGCGTGGTCGCGAAGCGGCAGACTTGATCGTGCGGACCATTCAGGGTGAAGTGCGCCCGGTCAGCGCGTTGCGTCAGTTGCCAATGTTTTGGAGCGCGGCATGTCAGGTGACCGCTCATCCGCCGATCGACGAATTGTTTCGACTGATCTATGACATTGAGAAGCGGCCAGGGATTCTGTCGGCAACGATTTCGACCGGCTTCCCGTGGGCTGACATCACAGACGTCGGGGCAGCGGTCATCGTCGTTGCTGACGGAGATAGAGTGTTGGCTCAGCAGACTGCCGACGAGATCGGTGATTGGATTTGGACACGGCGCGAACGTTGGTACAAGACGCCGCCGACGGTTTGCGAAGCGATTGCTGAAGGGCAGAACGTCGGACGCTTTCCGATCATGTTGGCCGACATGGCAGACAATACTGGTGGTGGTGCTCCCGGTGATTCGACGGAAGTACTGCGGACGTTTGTTGAACAAGACTTGCCTGATGCACTGGTGCTGTATCTCGTCGATGTGGACGTTGCGAAGCAGGCTCACGCGGCGGGAATTGGTGCCAAGTTTCACGCACAACTCGGCGGCAAGTCCGATCCGATTCAAGGCCCGCCGGTTGCGTTGGACGTCGAAGTCATCGCCCTTTCCGACGGACGATTTCGATACGACGGGCCGATGTACGCCGGGACGAACGGGAACCTCGGTCTTTGTGCGTGGCTCAGGTATCGCGGTATCAATATCGTCGTTGTGAGCGTCCGCATGCAGCCGCTCGATCAAGCGTTTGCTCGATCATTGGGAATTGATTGTTCAGCAATGAAATACATCTCCGTCAAATCGGCGGTCCACTTTCGATCGGGCTTTGAACAGCTTGGCGGTCAGATCTTCAACATCAACGCAGCAGGAATTCACTCGCACGATTTCAGCCTGTTGAAATATCAGCGTCGCCGCCCGATGTATCCGCTCGAGGCGATTGTGGGATGTGATTGAGAAATTGGTTGAGCCGAGCAGCCAGCACCGAGCGGCACTAAGCCAGACTCGTAAAGTAAGTCCCATTGACCCGAGGGCTCGCTGCTCACTCACATGAATCCCAAGCCTTAGCTTTAATGATGCACTGAGGCGTTTCTGAGTAACCGACTCATCACGCGTAGCGATGACGTCACTGTCGTTGTGGGTCAGGCCACGTGACGAATTGAATTGAGTTTATCTAACGAATTGTCTTCGTAAACTGCTCGAATTTCCGGGCGTGTGAAGAATTGCTGTATTCGAGATTGGCCGCGGCGGACGGTTCGGCTGCTGGCTCCCAATTCGGGGAGTAAGACCATCGTACCGTGATTCAAGTGAGTCACGCGCCGCATGGTTTCCGGAATACTCAACATCTTGGCGATATAACCGCTTTGCTCGATGCCAAAATGGATGTCGCGTCCGGCAGTCTCAGTCGGATTACCGTTGTAACGCAGGCCGAGTCGATCGAGCACCTCTCGGCGATAAAGCGCGCAGTGGCTGCGGATATATGGTCGATGGTCGCCGTATTTCGCGTCGACTGACCTCCAGCCAAAGAAACTCTCTTTCCAGCTTTGCAAACGCTGTGACCAAGGCGATTTGAATTCGAGCTTATAAGTGCCGACGGCGGCGATTTGGGGATCGGCAGTCAGTTGCTCGACGTGCCACGTCAGCCAATCTTTTTGAATTGGGATTGTGTCGGTGTGAAAGGCCATGACGAATGGGCTCCGCGCTGCTGCGAATCCGATATCGACTGCTTCTTTGTGTCCAAGTGAGATCGCCCCCACACCTTCCGTGCGTTCGATCAAACGGATCCATTCGACTGATCGCAAGTAGTTGAGCGAACGACCGTCACGTGAATTGTTATCGACGACGATCACTTCGTATGGGACATCGTGCGTGTGATGCCGAATCGACCGCAAGCAGAGCCGAACCAACTCTGGCGTCTGAAAGTGCGGGATGATGATTGAAACTAACGGTGAGGTCATGGCTCCCTCTCAGCATGAAGATCAAGCTGCCGCACGTTGTGATTCCGCATGTGGCCGCGCCAACATCATGTAGGAGTGGGTGAAGTATGGACGCAAGAGCGTTCGCCAAGTCTTGAGTAACTTGCCTCCATGCTGAATCCAATAGCCACCGATAGGGTCATAGCCGGTACGTCGTAGAAGCTGGGTCATTGTGATTGGATCTTGCCAACCCATGTGATCTTCATGAACCTGCGGTGCGCCGTAACGCCAGATTTTCCACACCTGATTGGTGTAGAACGGATTCGGAGTGCTTAGGACCAACGTTCCTGTTGGCTTCAGATGCCGTAATAGATTGCGCAGAAACAGACCTGGGTTTTCGAGGTGCTCGATGATCTCGCCAGCCACGATCGTGTCAAACTGTCGTCCCAGTTCCATTGTCTCGGCGTTCGCACAGACAACTTGGAACCCCTGTTGATTCAGAACTCGCACACCCTCTTCGTCGATATCGACGCCGAGAGTGTCTCGATTGATTTCAATGATTTGGCGGAAGAGGGCATCGGGCTTTCGTTCAATACGTTTCGATGATGCCTCTTTGCCGGTGCGAGCATCGACGCATCCGAGATCCAACACCGATCCTGTTGCCACTAGCGGGCCGATGACTTTCATTCGGTCGCTAATTTGTTCTTGAAACATATCGAATCTTTCTCAATGACATCGGGGTGAAGTAATGGCGAATGGAGGAATGCCGAAGTGGATCGATCGAGCTATTCCGCACGCAGTCGAAACAGCGGACGGTCTTGGTCGCTACCGATGTACTCGGCGGTCTTCAGGCAACTGTGATCAAGAATAAACTTCACGAACTCTTCCGGTGAGTAATTTCGGTACGCACCGTTCATCTGTGATTCGCGAGCGTTATGTGATTGGAAGATCATTTCTTTTGTCTTCATGCGTCCCAACATGGCGATTAATTGTTGATGCCTATCTTCCTTCTTCAGGAAGTGATGGAAGATGTTGAGTGCCAAGATGACGTCGTAGGATTCTTCGAACGGGTGCTCCAAAATCGAACTACAGAGCACCTCGAAATGCCTATTTTCAGACAGCTTTAAACGCTCCATGAAATGCGCCAGCTTGGGACACGGATCGACCGCCGTGCAGTCGTACCCGATTTCTTCAGCTCGATGACAGAAGTAGCCGAGGTTGGCTCCGATATCCATGAGCCGTCCACTGCCCTCTTTGAGACACTCTTGAATGATTTGAAAACGCTGCTCACTCCATGAAGAGGAGAGGTCGGCCAAGTCGATGTGGGTGCATGGTTGATACGGACGACCTTCGTGAAGTGTTTCCGAATAGCAAAGGAACTCACGGCAGAATTCGAGCCACTTGGTATGTCGCATGGCGACTCGACAGGGAATGCGCGGAATTCCCAGCACTGTAGCCAGTGCGACTACAGGAGCATTCGTCAGTGCGATCAATCGACCGTCCCTCCGGACTGCCAATGAAACTTCTGGCCAACGGTCATTGAGCTCAGCAGTGGAGGTTGCGTCGCTGGCTGAATTCTTGATTTGACAAGCTAGTTCATCCCACTGATTCAACCATATCGCCAGCTCGGCATGAGTTTGCGGTCCGCCCGTTGGTTGGCCATTGTTAATGCGTTGTGTCAGCGAGCGGTGGAAATCCGTGGTCGTCCAATCTGCGCCGTCAAGAAAGTGTTGCTGAAAACTTGTCAGCAGAGTCGCGTTGATTGTTTCGAGGTTCTCCAGTTGATCCCAGTCACCACCGAGTTCTCGCGGAGGGTTGTCTTGAGTCCAAAGGTTTTTCTGTGACCAATGATTCGACGCATCGAAGACGACGCGATCGGGTGCCAAATCAAGTCGCCGATCGCCGCAGCCGTGAAACGCGGTATTTCGTCGAAATGCATCCAGTGAAAGTTTCCATCGCCAAAAATGAAAATGCCCTTTTTGAAAAACCTGCTTTAAAAATGGCGACTTGCGATTGGAAGCAGACGGTACTCGTTCGATGAATCTTCCAGAAAGTGGTTCCATCGTAGCGTGACTGCTGTGCTCGGCTGTTAGACGAACGTCTCGTTCCAGAGTTAAAGACATGATCAACCTTCGGACCTATTGGTGGAGCAGTTTCTTCGACAGCGAATCGTTGCGGACTCTTAGAGGAAAACGTCAAATTGGGTCAAGATGTTGTCGTGGATGTTGTGTTTCGCGCTCGAAGCCTCTTGACGGGTTTGCGAAATCGGCGCTACAAGCAAGCTGACGTCTGCTAAACATTGAACTAGCGAACTCATTGAGCGAGCCATCTACGTTCTGATGAATTACAGACACAACCGAGCGGCACGCTGTCCAGAATTGGTCTTGGAATAAGCTTGATCTGTCGATGCGTGTTTGGTCCGTGCCGGAGACGGAGTTGAGCTGTAATGACCGCCCAATTGAATGGTGATCCGACACCTCGTCAAATTTCTGACAAGGTTGAAATCGCAGTCCCTTCGACCGCCCTGTTAAGGGCAGTGTTGCCCTTCGGCACCTCGGGTGATGGATTTTGGCAATGTCGTGATGAGGCTTGGCTGAGTTGTGTTCCTCAAATCGAATCGCTGATGACACAATCGTCGCTTCCATCGGATGTCCTGATGCTGAAAGAGCATCCCGATAAGCGAGTCCTGCTCTGGCAGAACAAGGCTCAGGCGGTTCTGCCAACGATTGTGAAGGTGACGACTGCACTGAAAAGAAGATGCCGGTTTCGAACACGACGTCGATTGGAGTCGGAGGCATTTGCTTTGGTTTGCGCAGAACGACGCGGGCTGCGCGTTCCGAAACTGTACGCGTGCGGAACATGGGGATGGTGGTTTTGTCGTCGGCGTGTTGTCCTCAGCATGGAATACCTTCCGTGGCCGAGCTTGCTTGAGCAACTTTCGTCAGCGAACAATGAGGCGGAACGGTGGAGGCTCATGCGACGCGTATCCAAGCTGTTGCATCAGCTTCAGGACTCAGGCTGCGTGCATGTCGATTTTGGGCCACACAACATTTTGATGGCACCTGATCTAAAGGCTGATGACGTCTTAATTGATTGGGAGTTCGCGGGGTTCCCGGTCAGGGCCAGCAACGACACGTTTGCTGCTCAAGCAGGATATTTCAGTTGGATGGTGGCCACTTCTGGTCGCTTCGTATCGCCGAACTTGATCGAAGCGTGGTTTTCGGAAACGTTGTCCGAGCGGCGGTTCACAAACCCCGATCGCATGTGGACGATCTGGCGTCGAAATTATTTGACGCGAGAATCAAGCCGTCTTCGTATGTCGTGGCATTAAGGTGCAGGCACCGAAGAATTCAGAATTGGCGGATTTCAGCGACATCAAGATGGACAGTCCGTTCCGCCAAGCTCTGATTTTTTGAGCTCATCTCGGAGTCCGCGATCGTTGCCGATTCCTGAAGAAACATAAACGCAAAAATCAGAATTCCCGACGCCGCTAGCAGGGTACTTCGCCGGACAGTTTGATTGGTCGCAAAAGGCTCGATGAGCACGCCGTACCAAGGGAGTGCATTCTGAGACAGATCGAAGACGGGATCGTTGTCGTGAATGCTCAATTGCAGATCCTCATCAACGGCAATGAGTTCTTCTCCGCGACGCATTGCACCGAAATCAAACATGGCCAGTTTTCGCTGCAAAACAGGATCACGACGCTCTAGTGAATCGACCATTTCTTGTAGGTCGGACGTTTCATGCTCAAGCATCACCAAGCGAAGTTGAGTGGTGCCGAAATCATGCCGTAGGCGAACGAAGTTGATCAACTTCGGGGAGATGACGACCGCCGCATAAGCGGTCGCGGCAACCAACAAGGCGAGCCAAAAGGCGACGGAAACGGCCCATGAAACTGTCGTGTCTGGTTGTTCTAGCTCGTTACTCATGGCGTGTGATCTCTCCCAGAGATGTCTGAGTATGCCCGATGTAAACGAGAAAAACGTGGTCTCGTGAAACGCGAGCTTAGAGTTCAACCAAAGTCGCTTAGCTGCGACCGATCAGATCGCGTGGTCGTTCAGATCGGAAGTGAAGGCCAACCTCAGGAACGATGAGGTTGGCCGATGAAAATGACATTGCCGATTTGGTAGCCCTTGATCGTCTTGCTCATCTTAGTGATTGATCGCACGAAAAAAGCCCGACACCGATGATGGTGCCGGGCTGCATGGCTTTGGAAAATTTCCGGCTGAAGAGTCGATTAGATTGTGCCGCCGTAGCGGGCTGAGGGACCGAGTATCTCTTCGATTCGCAGCAATTGATTGTACTTGCAAATACGATCCGTGCGGCTGGCCGAACCAGTCTTGATTTGGCCGGTTCCCAACGCCACCGCCAAGTCGGCGATGAACGTATTCTCGGTTTCGCCAGAACGATGGCTCATGACAGCAGTGTAGCCGCTGCTGTGAGCCAACTGCACTGCTTCGATCGTTTCGGTCAGAGTGCCAATTTGGTTGACCTTGACCAGGATGCTGTTCGCGACCCCTTCTTCGATTCCACGAGCCAGTCGCTTCGAGTTTGTGACGAACAGATCGTCGCCGACCAATTGGCATCGATCGCCGACACTTTCGGTGAGCTGCTTCCAGCCGTCCCAATCGTCTTCAGAGCAACCGTCTTCGATGGAACAAATCGGGTACTTGTCAACGAGGCCCGCCAAGAAAGCGACCATCTCCGCCGCTTTCAGCTTCTTGCCGTCGATGTCGTAAACGCCGTTCTTGAAAAACTCAGTCGCCGCGCAATCGAATGCGATCTTGATTTCATCACCTGGCGTGTAACCGGCTTGCTCAATCGCCTTGAGGATGACTTCGACCGCCTCTTCGGTGTTCTTGATGTCCGGAGCGAATCCGCCCTCGTCGCCGACTGCCGTGCTCATACCCTTTGCCTCAAGAATTTTCTTGAGGTTGTGGAAGATTTCGACACCAGCACGCAGACCATCGCTAAACGTGTCGAAACCCAACGGCATGATCATGAATTCTTGGAAGTCGATACCGTTATTCGCGTGGGCTCCGCCGTTGATGATATTCATCATCGGGGCCGGCAGAGTGCAGGCACCGACACCACCGAGATAGCGGAACAAGGGTAAATAGCTCACCTGAGCCGCCGCATCCGCCGCTGCCAGCGAACAGGCCAGAATCGCGTTCGCACCGAGCTTGGATTTATTTTCGGTGCCGTCGAGTTCGAGCATGGCGTGATCGATCGCCGCTTGATCGCAGATGTCGAGTCCGATCAACTCGTTAGCGATCTTAACGTTGACGTTTTCAACGGCTTGCAACACACCTTTGCCGAGATATCGCTTCTTATCATTTGAATCACGGAGTTCGACTGCTTCGTGCGATCCTGTGCTCGCCCCACTAGGGACAGCCGCACGGCCTCGGTGTCCGTCATCCGTCTCGATATCCACTTCAACCGTCGGATTCCCTCGGCTGTCCAGAATCTCTCTCGCCTTGACGCTTAAAATTTCCACACTCATTCGATCACCTCAAATTGGTAAGGTGCTTAAAACGCACCATCAAACGGGGGCCACGAACACCAAAACGGTCGGGTTATCGAGCGTGCGTAGCACTCACTCAATGACTGACGTTCGCGTGGCCTCTCCCTGTACCGCAACGCAGCGGCGAATCTCGACAGGGAGTTTGTCACAGATTGCTCACACATGCCACTGTCGGCGGTTGGAGATTTTCCGAATCGCCACTCACCTGCTGAACGGACCGTTATTCGAAGAAGTCGGCTCGGAGCTTCAACGTATCGTCGCGAGGCTTGATCGGTGGGACTACAATCTCCAATTCAATTGAATGAGAATTTGTTAAATCAGCTTTTGAATCCCTCGCATTGGCCTTGCGCCAAATCGCAGGCAAGTTGAATCACAATTGTTTTTGAGCGTGAAATCGCAACAACACTACAGATTCACCTTGTTGCTGCAGCACATAAAATATCAGGAATCGACAAAACGAATGACAGCTTCTTCTGCCGACAAGCCTTCCCAATCGCATCCTGCCGAGCCACTGCCACTGGAGCCGATGGATCCGCAACTGAAATGGATTCAGCCGGGCGGCGGCGTGATTTGTCACCTCGAATTAGCGTGGGGGTATTGGCGGCGAATGTGCCTGAAGATTTTTCGGCCGGGCTACGTGCGCAAAATGGCGGCGACTCGTAAAGGGAGCTTCAATGGCTGCCCACACGAAGTGATCGATCCACGAGATCTGAAGTTCTATCGAAATCAAGGGGGCTTCTATTGGGAGCCACAAGATGATCCGTTTCGGTGGCGTGACAAAATTCCGTTCGCTCGCGCGGGAATGGCCGAATTGTTGGTCTTTTCGCTGATGACTTTTGGTCCTGCGATTGGACTGGCGATTTGGCTGTCTCGTCCCGAAGTGAGGATTGCTAAACCGATGCAAGTAGTCGGTTGGCTTGGCGTGACAGCGTTGACGGTCATCGGACTTTTGATCGTTTGGTTTTTCCGTAATCCGCCGCGACGAGTTCCGCTCGAACCGGGCCAGATTGTGTCGCCAGCAGATGGAAAAGTGGTGCTCATTGAAGAGATTGAACACGACGAATTCATCGGTGGGCCGGCAGTTCAAATCGGAATTTTCTTGTCGATCTTCAATGTGCACATCAATCGGACGCCGGTGGCAGGACGGGTAATCGGCTTGAGGTACAAGCTGGGTAAATACCTCAACGCAATGCGGCCAGAGTCCGCTCGCGAGAACGAGCAACTTGCGGTGCGAATGCAGGAAACGGTCGCTCCATTTCGCCGCTATATCATTCGGCAGATCACCGGCGCGATCGCTCGACGCATTGTTTGCTGGTTAAAGCCGGGTGATGAACTCACTCGTGGTGAGCAGTTCGGCATGATCAAATTAGGTTCGCGTACTGAATTGGTCATGCCGCGCAACGCCGATTTGAAAATCCGCACGAAGATCGGCGACAAGGTCAAAGCGGGTTCAACGATCTTGGCTGAGTATCAACAAGGGAGCACCCCATGATCCGTCGCGAAAAGTTATTTGCGCCGCTGCCAACCCTGCTCACATTGGGGAATGCGGCGTGTGGTTTTGGTGCGATTACATTCGCAGCTCGATGGTCGGGATCAGATTCTGCGACGTCGCTGTTTATTGCGTCTTGTTTGATTTATTTGGCAATGGTTTTCGATGCACTCGACGGCAGTGCAGCACGCTGGGCGAAACAGACAAGCGAGTTCGGTGCGCAGCTCGATTCGTTGTGTGATGCGGTCAGTTTTGGTGCAGCGCCAGCTTTTTTGATGCTCCAGTTTTCGCACTCACGCGATTATCACCCTCGGCTGCTCTGGTTGATCGCGGTCTTGTATGTTTTTGGAGCGGTGTTGCGACTTGCTCGGTTCAACGTTGAAACCGACGAAGATGATTCTCATGCCTTTTTCAGCGGGCTTCCGTCACCGGCGGCGGCGGGGACCGTCGCCTCGTTTCCGATCATGGTCTTTGGGTTGAAGCGTCTGGAAGAGACTGGGAAAAATCTCTGGTGGGAGCAATTCGCCGATTGGCTCGATCCCGTCACGGTGACGATGTTGCCGTGGATCACGTTAGCGGTCGCGGGCTTGATGGTCTCGCGAATTCGTTACGTGCATCTCTTCAATCAACTCGTCCGCGGCCGACGCAATCGGCAGCACTTGATTCAACTCCTGTGTGCGATGGCGGTGATCTTCGTGATGCCGCAGATGTCGGCTCCTGTGCTGTTTTGCTGGTTCGCGTTCGCCGCGCCGATCAGGGCGTTGTGGAATGAGTCGGTGATGCGCTGGTGGCGTCGATGGCACCCGAGTCCGGCGTCTGATGGAGGAGGTCCGGTCTCACCGCCCGACACCGAACCGAATTCAGAACCGCCGACGGATCACTCGGAAATGGATGACGCCTAGCTGATGGTTATCGCAGCCCATGTAGACCGATTTTTCAGACCGGTCGTCTGACTCAGCACGATTAATGAACTCGGCCAAACGGTTTGAAAAACCATTCTACGGGAGAGAACAATCGCCATGTTTACTGGACTCGTGGAAGCTCTCGGCATTGTGCGAGCGATCTCGCCAGAAGGAGACTCCTGCCGATTGCAAGTTGCCGTGCCACCGGCGTTTCTCGAAGCGGCTTCGCCAGAGAAGCGTTTGGGGGACAGCGTGGCGATTAATGGTTGTTGTTTGACGGTGGTCGCGGCTGATGTTCGCATTGCAACCAACGAAACTTTATGGAGCTTTCAAGCGGGACACGAAACGTTGGCGCGAACGAACCTGGGACGATTGCAGATCGGCGACGCCGTGAACCTTGAGCGAGCGATGCCGGCAAACGGCCGGTTCGGCGGTCATATCGTGCAAGGTCATGTCGATGGAGTTGGCAAAGTGGCTGTGATCGCGCAACGCGGAGATTGGTCTGATTACACGTTTGAGGTTCCTGAGCACTTGGCGGCTCAGATGGTTGAGAAGGGTTCGATCACAGTTGATGGAGTCAGCCTGACGCTGACGAAGGTCGATCAGACGCGATTCCAAGTGATGCTTATTCCTCACACGCTGGCGGTGACGACACTCGGTCAGCGAAAGGTTGGCGACGAAGTGAATCTTGAAACTGATGTGCTGGCGAAGTACGTGCAAAAATTGATGAGTCGTGGCTCCGTCGCAGGAGGCTCGGAATGAGCCTCGCTGATCGACAAACGCGAACGCACTTGATGCGGCTGTTCGAGCGACACGGGTTTTATCCGCGTGCGGATCTCGGCCAGAATTTTTTGATCGACCTCAATATCATCGACTTCGTGGTGCTCGAAGCGGAGATCACTCGCAACGACGTCATTCTCGAAATCGGTGCGGGGACTGGCGGACTGACGACGTCACTGGCACGTGACGCAGCAGCGGTCGTCTCGGTCGAGTTCGATCCCAACATGTATGTGCTCGCGAAAGAAGTGCTCAGTTATTGCCCGAACGTGACGCTGATCAACGCCGATGCGCTGAAGAACAAAAATCACCTCAATCCCGAAGTGATGTCTGTCGTTGAGCAAATGCTAGCAGAGAGTCCCGAGCGGCAACTCAAACTCATTGCCAATTTGCCTTATGCGGTCGCAACGCCGGTGATCTCGAATTTGGTGGCGACGAACCTGCCGTGGGAGCGGATGGTCGTGACGATTCAATATGAACTCGCTCAACGCATGATTGCGCTGCCGAAAGCGTCGAGCAATTACGGAGCGCTTTCCATTTGGTTGCAAGCACAGTGCCACTTAAAGATGCTGAAAAAGCTCGGCCCGCAAGTCTTCTGGCCAAAGCCGAACGTCGATTCCGGAATCGTCAGCATCCTGCCCGATTTAGATCGGCAAGCCAAAATCATCGACCGTGAATTCTTCCACGAACTTGTCCGCGGCGTCTTCACGCACCGCCGCAAGCACCTCCGTGTTGGGCTGAGCAACCACTTCCGCGATCTCCCCAAAGCCAAGATCGACGACGCGATTCAAGAACTCGGCCTGCGACCGGATGTCCGCGCCGAACAGCTTGATCCAGATGCCTTCGTAACCTTGTCCAACCGGTTCCGAGAACTCGTCATAGAAGTTGCACCTCGCGATGAATAGTAATTTCTCGTAATGAGTAAATGACTAACTGTCAGCAATCACAATCTCGGTGCAGCGGGCCTTGCCGTCTTCCTGTTGCAAGACGTGTTCTTGACCGGCGGGCAGCAGGCCGAGCCGTTCGGCCGACGTGCCGGTCATCCATTTCGACCAGTCGAAGCCGTGCATTAGGTCGCAGCAGACTTCGTACTTATCCAGCAGCACGGCGACCGCTTAATCCATGTTGATGATGTCACTCACCGTGTCATTTGGCACGACGCGAGAACGAGCGGATCCGACGCTTGTACGAGACACGGAAAAATCATTCGCTCGTCTGGCGTGATTGCATGCAACCACTCGCTCGTATGTTGAAACCACAGCCCAGCGGATGTCAGAGTTTGGGGTTGTGGTTGTTCGTGAGGAGCGTTGAACACTCGCTGTGGCTGGACCACTCGCGCTAGATTGCTCCCTCCGAACTGTCTGATCACGAGCGTTTCCGGTCAAAGGCCAGCGGAGGAGTCTCATGACAATCGTTTTTCCGGTTCTTTCTGGGGGAGGTTGTCATGTCTTCGGCGAATGTTCCTGCGTCAGTCGGAATGGTGCCACTCGGAGTCGGGATTGATACGGCTCGTTATGGTCATCACGTCTCCTTTTTGGACGAGCAGAAACGATCTGCCGCCAAGTCGTTTCACTTCACCGAATCGGCGGCGGGATATCAACAGTTCCAAGCGGTCTTGCAGAAGCTGGCGGAAAAACATCCGGGAGTTCACTTTCACATTCGGCTGGATGCCGCCGGGCAGTATGCCGAGAACCTCGTGCAGTGGCTGCACCGGTTGCCGTTTGACACCACGATCTCCGTGGGGCAGCCGGCACGCAACAAAGCGTACCGCCAGGTTCACTTCGACAAGCGAAAAGCCGATCCCGTAGAGAGCCTGGCGTGTGCTCGATTCGCGATTGTCGAACGGCCCGCCGCCACGCCGCACAATCCGCCGGAATTCCAGCAACTCCGCGATGCCGTCGCTCTGATGGAGTCTTCGGCCAAACAGCGGACACGGTTGATCAACCAACTGCATGGGTTGTTGGCTCGCGTGTTTCCCGAACTCGCGGTGCATGTCACCGACCTGTCCGCCAACGGGGTGCTGAGCTTGCTGGAGAAGTATCCGACACCGGACAAACTGGCGCGCGCCAAGCCGGAAACA
>JAPLNX010000166.1 GCA_026400935.1 Planctomycetia bacterium
ACCTACACCGGCAAACCGACACAATCGCAGCCCGTAGCTCGGTTCTGCCCACCGCACCGGCGCATCACCCGCACCACAAAAATCCAACAAGCCGCACTCCAAATCTAATGGCAGGTTATTTCTTGGTCGTGGCACTAGAACTCTGAGTTCAGACAGGGGGACTGGGGCGTGACAACTCGTGAGATATTTTAGAAGATCTGTAAGAAACGCGTGTTTGGAATGGTTATCCAGACATTGAGTTTGCGAGATAAAACTCGTCCTGATCGTGGCATGTGTTGGTCGTCAGATTTTGCCCATCGGAGCTGGAACGCCAGCGGCGAGTCCGAGTGATTTCTGCGACGATCAATCACACGCATGGTAGTGTTGTCGTGATAGCATGATTCGACGGCATTGACGGTATCCTTGGGCAAAACACCATACAATCGCCGCACGAACTCTTTTGGTTGCGGAATACGCGCAGGTAATGTCCGCAGCGGAAAGGTGGTGTTTTCTTCGCTCAAGGCTTGGTTGAAGCCTTGTAATCGGCGGCAGGGACACTCGCTGGTTGGGCCAGTTTGCGAAATGTTCGCGAGGACTTCAGAAAAGGGGACGATTCGTTAGATTACTCGCCACACGATCAAACTTCGGTTGCGAATATATCACCGGATCGAGCGTGTCAAAGAAGCATTATTTCGATTCGACGCCTACGCGCTCATTCATGAAGTGTCTCTACATGAGCCCACAGGTGGTCGGACAGCATGTGCTGCTCACGCTGTGGTACCGAGAATACGGAGCGAGTGCAATTGACACATGAAGGGCGGGAGATATATTACCTGTGTCGCTTGAGCTTACGACGTTTCGGTTTTCCTGGTGTCTTGTTCAAATGCGGCTCTTGCAAAAGTGGCTGCCCAGGAAGAGTTGACTCGGTGATGCTGCTCTCAAAAATCAATGAGAGCCCGTGAAATCTGGGTCTCGCGACGCCCTGAATTGTTTCGGTGAATTGGTTCTCCACCTGAAATGTTTGGCGACCCAAGACAATCTCCCGACGTGTGAGCGTGTTTTGGAGGCAATGCTGACTGAGCCACAGCCTTGCTGATCTTTGGACTTTGATTCGTGAATTGATGTTCGCCTAGCTAACCACTTGGTGATGGATTTCGCGAATTCGGGGCTCGTCCGCTATTTGGCGGTGTGGGTGAGGCTGACTCGATAGTCTTTCGAGTGCGGCTTCAAATCAACTAAAAGAGTTTTGGGGGAGCAATCAGCTCCCGCTCCCAGTCTGCAATTTGCCATAAGGTCTTCGACCATTGCGACGATTTTCAACCGTCGCGAGGAATTCTGCAGGATCTGAGCAATTCTGATGGCGTCTGTATCGGCCACGAAAGTGTTCTTACGCCGATTTCTGTTTTACATTCTCAATGGGTTATCGCATGGCGGAAGAGAAACGAGCCAAGTCCACAACAAGTCCGGTCCGTCGTCGCCGGGTCACTCGGAAGACAGCGGATGCAGAATCGACTCCTGATGTTTCGGTTGAGGCTCCGCAAAGTGAATCATCAGTTGAGTCAGTCGTGATAGTCTCCGCTCCTGTCTCAGAAAGTCCGGCACCGGAGCGTCGCGGTCGGGCACGTCGCGATACCAGCCGAGATAACCACCAAGATCAATTTGGTGCTAATGTTGATGACGAGATTGTGTTTCCCGAAGATAGGCCCTCTCGAATCGCACCGGAGCCAGTTGCAGCACCATCGGTTGTAACGACCGAAGATTTCGGCGCACGGTATCCGGCCCCGGGTGGTGGATATCCCAATCAAGCCAGTAGCTTTTCGAATCAGACAAGTAGTTTTCCAAATCAGGACGGCGGCCCCGGCGGCGAGCGTGGATTCGTAGGTGAAGATGACGGGCAACGTCGTCGTCGTCGTCGTCGTCGTCGTCGAACTGGCGATGGGGATGTACCTCGTAATGGTGGCGGATCACCACCACCACAGGCACCACGTGGATTTGGACAACGCCAGCCTGGGCAGCAACCACAGCGACAATTCAACCAACGAGGATACGGCCAACAAGGTCAGCAGCGTCAGTACGGGCAGCAGCGAGACTTCGGTTCTCAAGGTGGTGGTCAACGCAATCAACGCCAGCGCAATGACGAAGTCAATAATCCCGACGAAACAACCTCCATCTTGGAGGGCGTGTTGGAGTTGCATCCCAAAGGTTACGGCTTCTTGCGTGACACCAAAAAAAATTACACCTCTCAAGAATCTGATCCGTTCGTCTCCAGCTCTTTGATCGAAAAGGCGGGACTCCGAGAAGGGGTCACGGTTCGAGGAGCAGTCGGCTCAGGATCACGTAATCAAGGCCCTCGACTCAAGACGATTGAGCTCATTGATGGTATGACCGTCGAAGAGTATGCCAACGTCAAAAAGTTTGATGATCTTACGGCAATCACTCCGTTTACGCGGATCAAAATGGAAATCGGCTCGAAGCCGACCACGATGCGAGTCATGGATTTGCTGACCCCGGTCGGTCGAGGCCAGCGAGCTCTGATTGTCGCACCGCCACGTACCGGCAAGACAATGCTGCTCCAAGAAATTGCCGAATCAGTCAGTCGCAATCACCCAGACATGCACTTGATCGTCATGCTAATCGACGAGCGGCCTGAAGAAGTGACAGAGATGCGCCGTCATGTGAAAGGAGAAGTCATCGCCTCCTCGCTTGATAATGACACCGAAAATCACGTTCGTGTCAGCCAATTGATCATTGAACGCGCCAAACGAATGGCAGAGGAAGGCAAGAACGTCTTCATCCTGATGGACTCGATCACTCGCGCAGCTCGCGCGTTTAACAAATGGACGAACACCGGACGCACCGCTACTGGCGGACTTGATGTCCGAGCTCTTGATATCCCGAAAAAGATGTTCGGTTCCGCTCGACAATTCGACGAAGGAGGGTCTCTGACGATCGTTGCGACCGCCTTGATCGACACCGGCAGTCGAGCAGACGAAGCGATCTTTCAAGAGTTCAAAGGGACCGGCAACATGGAACTGGTCCTCAGCCGCGATCTCGCCGATCGGCGCATTTGGCCGGCCATCGACATCACAAAATCAGGCACTCGCCACGAAGAAAAGCTTTACGATCCGCTGCAACTCAACAGCATCGTGATGTTGCGTCGTAGCTTGATATCACTCAGTCCCGTCGAAGCGATGGAGCAACTCACCCGCACACTGGACCGCTTCCCAACCAACAATGAGTTTCTGGAGAAGGTGAAATCGGTCCTGTAATGCCGCCTACAGACTGATTCCAAAACGCTGTACCAGTGAGTGGTTGAAGACGTTTCCATTCGTTGACGCGGCGTTCTTTTCACGCGGCAGTCGGCATCGTCAATTTCATCAGACGCTCAATCGCGGCGGGTTCGTCGTTTACGAAACACAGATAAACCACACCCTGCTCAGACCAGCCGGCAACCGACAGCGGTTTGCCTGCGCGATGTGCGTATTTCAGCAACGCACTTTGCACCATCAATTCCGACGGCGGATCGAGTACGTTCTCTCGGAGCATCGTTAGCAACACGCCATGAATCGGTTTTGACTTCGGTTGCCGCAATTCAAAAGGAATCCACGATGCAGCGGTCTTCGATCCTGGGGGCTGAAACCAACACGGAACTCCGATGATTTTCAGGCCTTTGATTCGTGGCCAACTCTGCGGCAATGCGGGCAACTGTGAAAGGTCTTGAACAATTGGGAGACCCTCTGCTGTCAGCGGCGTCAGTTCGCACAATGTCTGCACGGAAGTCGGTCGTCCTTGCATCGCGTGCCACAGCCAAGAACCGCTGGCCGCGAAGACCAACATCGCCGCAGCAGTTGTGATGGTCCACGCTCGACGACGCAGTAAAGCTGCCTCATAGGTGCCCTCTCGATGCCCCAGCTTCTCAACCAATGGCTTCCCATTAACAGGTAGATCGTTACCCGTTTTCAAAATGGCGTCGGTATTTATGTTCAAATCTACCGACATCTCCGCAGTACGAGCCAGTAATTGTTCTCGCAAGCCAACGGGGACTAGAATCGTCTGCATGATCATTGCCAGTCGCGCATCGCACTCGCGGCGTTTTTCGAATGTGGTCCAGCAGGCCGAGCATTGGCGAACGTGCTCCATTGCCGCTGACAAATCGGCGTCGAGCGGTTCATCTGGAACTGGATCAATCCAGACACAGTCGAGTCGCTCTAACGCGACAGCGCAGTTTACAGCATCTGATTCAGGGCAAAATGACGTCATGGCAATCAGCGAGTAAGTGATGAAGTTGGTGTGATTATCAGAGCTTGAATCGTCGTTTCTTCTGCAATCAATCGACGACGAAGATGTTGCTTGCCGCGAGACAAGCGGCTCATGACGGTTCCCAATGGAATATCAAGTTGTGTCGCAATCTCTTGGTAACTCAGTTCGTGGAAGTAATACAGGACGAGCGGAAAGCGGAACTCTTCAGGAAGTTCGTTGAGGGCGAGTTGTAGTTCCTCCGAGTCGAACACGGTCGGTTCATCAATCGAGTCGCTCGGTTCAGGAAGCGAGTCCAACGGAACTGATTGCCGAGCCGCTCGGCTGCGATTGCGAAAAAAGTGATGTCGCAGAATCGCGAGCAACCAACTTTTAGCGCTTTCCAACTCGCGAAGCTGATGCAGCTTTTGGTGAGCTGTCAAAAAGGTTTGTTGCGTAAGATCTTCTGCATCGGCAGTTGAACCGGTCAAACGAAACGAAACACGATACAGCAGTTCGTAATGCTGTCCGATCAGTTCAGCCACGCGTTGTTGAAGTTCTGGAGATTCCATGGCAGCGTGATGAGAAGAGTCTTGTCCCGGAGGTATATTCCCTCGAAAAGTCATACTGCCATAAAATTTTCGCACAAGCCAGTACGATGGATGATTAACGCGCAGATTGGTCGTCGCGCGGAGCAAGTCAGCCGGAAGGTGCTGTCATCAGCCCATAAATAATTCGTGCTAGTCTGATAAAAAGGCGAGCTTCATGCTGTGGAATTCAATCAGGTTCTCATGTCCTGCCAGAAGCCATTTCAATGTGCATCAACCTGTAGCCTGCTGTCTCCAGTTGTTTTTTGTGGTCACTGTTGTCGTCGTTGGCACCACAATGGCTTCCGCTGAGCTCAATGCGCAAGTTGTTTCGACAAAGGCTTCCGATGAACCCATCACACTGGATCTCGACAATTCTGTAACAAAGCGACTGGTTGTGATCGAGGATTTCGTTGCCGAAAAACAATGGGAAGTCGTGGCAGCCATGTTGCGACAATCACAAGCAGAGAAGTCCGAAAAACTGGTTGCAATCGGCCCCGGGTGGTACGTCAGCGTCGCGAGATATTGTCAGTGTCGCGCTGCGATGTTGCCGACAGCCGGGTTAGCCACGTATCAGCAACAGGTCAATGCGATTGCTAAGAAATGGTTCGTTGAAGCCGAGCAGCAACGAGAGCATACGGCGCTTCTCAAGGTTGTGCGGCAAACGTTTGTGAGTTCGTCAGGCGATCTTGCGTTAAATCGTTTGGCTGCACGAGCGTTTGAAGCGGGTGACATCGCGGCCGCGCGGACGTGGTGGGAAATGCTTCTACCTGCCTCCGGTGCGTTGCGATCAGCGGCCGGAATCGGGTTACTGCGATATCCAGATTCGACATTAAATGTGGCTCAACTTAGAGCAAACTTGGTTCTGTGCAGCCTCTTGGCCGGAGATATCGGACGGGCTGAAAGAGAATTGGTTGCGTTACGCCGATTGCATGCTGACGCCGGTGGTCAAGTGGCGGGACGGGGCGGAGTGCTAGCCGATTTGCTGAGGGATGAAATCAACAATACCTTTCTCAACAACAGCGATCATGGCACCATTGGCCCCTCGGTGTCGCCAACCCCCGAACTTGATCAACGTCTTTGGTCAATTGAGCTGCCTCGGCCCACTTGGATCAACGAAGAGGACAGCGGCAAAGCCGCCAGCGTCGGCGACCTCTTTCCCGTTATCGCCGACAATGCGGCATTCATTTCGAACGGTGAATCGGTCTTCGCGTTTGATCTGCGGAGTGGGCAGCCGAAGTGGTCTGGAGCAGTGAATGAAAATAGTCAACTCGTTGACGTTGATCCGCAGCAAGCAATGATCCATACGTTAGCGGATCCGGTCGCTCCGAAGTTGCCGACTACCGGTCGTCCGCAACATACACTGACGGTGTTCGGCAATCGTCTTTACGCTCGACTCGGTACACCGATCACAGGCCGAGCGAAGCAAGAACTACACGCACAAAGCGAGTTGATCGGGTTGGATATTGGTGAAGGCGAAGGGCGGCTCGTGTGGCGTGTCTCCGCCGATGACGTCGATCCACAAGACCCGCTGCGGGCGACCGCGCCCTGGTCTTTTGAGGGTTCTCCGGTCGCTGACTCTCGACGTGTGTTTGCGGTGCTGCGTCGCAGTCTGCCTCAAGAGCAAATCAATGTCGCGTGCTTCGATGCGGAAACCGCCCGCTTGCTTTGGAATCGGCGTATTGGCGTGACTGTCGCGGCTACGGAAGAGACGGTGAATTCGACCACACACCTACGACTCACGCTGGCCGAAGAGAGTCTGTTTCTTTCCACGGATTCCGGAGCGATCGTCGCATTGGATACACACGATGGTTCGTTGCGTTGGCTGCGCACTTATCACGCGGACGCCTCACATCCGATTCACGATCGCCGCCACGCTGGATCAATACCGCCGCATTACCACGACGGAGTGTTGTACGTCGCGCCTTTGGATTGCTCGTTGATGCTGGCCATCCATGCCGAGAGTGGACTTCGTTTGTGGCAGCAGGAATGGCCCGATCCGATTCAACACATCGTGGGTATCTCCGGGGAGACGCTGGTCGTATCAGGCCACTCGTTGTGGGGAATCAACATAGCAAACGGCGAATCCGCGTGGCCTCAACGGCGAGTCGGCGAGGATGATCCCGAAGGATTTTCAGCTGGTCGTGCCCTTCTGATCGGAAACGAAGTCTGGTGGCCAAATCGAGAGGAGTTCGTTGTCGTCAACGCGACCGATGGCCAGATTCAACGCCGAGTACGTCTGCGTGAATCAATCGCCGAGTCCGGCGGACATCTCTTCGCAGCGGGACCGTTTATGCTGATGACTCGAGCGAATCGATTGACGGTACTTGGGGAGAAGCGCCGGGAAAGGTAAGGGTTGCCGTGTGAGAAGAGGATTGCCCGTTCTAATCTTATTGCGCGGCAGATCAGCGGACGAAAAAAGCGGGTTCTCTGCCAAGTTGACAGGACTGCCTGATGCTGTCGCGAGTGACAGCAAGTTCAGAAACTCCTGATTCCACAGTCTCTTACGGCGAAACCCACTTGCAGGCACGGCGATTGCTTCCCGGCGGCGACACTTGTAGCGAATTGTCTGCCTGCCGAGTGTCTGAGGACGTTGTGGTTCTTGGGGCAAGCATTTGGTGGGCTCTTCGGCCAGAACGCCCGAGTCTTTCGATCGAGGGAGAAGCTGTGGCAAAGATGTTGGTTTTTGATGATGAAGCTCGTAAGAGTCTTCTGGAAGGTGCTTCCAAGTTGTCTCGTGCTGTCGCCAGCACGTTGGGGCCTCGCGGCCGCAACGCGGTGCTCGACAAGGGGTGGGGCGCTCCGAAGGTCACGAAGGACGGTGTCACCGTCGCTGAGGACATCGAGCTCGAATGCCCGTTCGAGAACATGGGCGCGCAGTTGATCAAAGAAGTGGCCTCGAAGACCAACGCCGTTGCTGGCGATGGGACGACGACCGCAACCGTGCTCGCCGAAGCGATCTATCGTGAAGGCATTAAGTTCATCGCGTCGGGTGCTGACCCGATGTCGCTCGGCCGTGGCGTAACCTCCGCTGTTGAAGCTGTGGTTGAGCAATTGAAAAAGCTCGCCAAGCCGATCAACGAGAAAAACAAAAAAGAACTCGAAACCGTCGCCTCGATCGCTGGCAACAACGATATGACGATCGGCTCCAAGCTGGCGGAAGCCTTCTTGAAAGTCGGCAAGGACGGCGTGATCACGATCGAAGAAGGTCGCCAAGTGGAGACTGAAATCGACTTGGTCGAAGGGATGCAGTTCGAGCGAGGTTATCTCTCGCCGCACTTCGTGACCGACGAAGATGCTCAAGAAGTGGTACTCGAAAACTGCCGCATTCTGATCTACGAAGAGAAGATTACGGCGGCTCGCGATCTGGTGCCGCTGCTGGAGAAGACGTCCAAGGCTGGCGTCCCGCTACTGATCATCGCCGAAGACCTCGAAGGTGAAGCGCTGGCGACTCTGGTCGTCAATAAGATGCGCGGCATCCTCAAGGTGGCGGCTGTGAAGGCTCCGGGTTACGGCGATCGTCGCAAGGCGATGCTGGAAGACCTCGCGGTCCTGACCGGCGGCAAGGCGATCTTCAAAGACCTGGGGATCAAGCTCGAAGCTGTCGAGCTGTCTGATCTCGGTGTCGCGAAGAAGATCATCATTGACGCCGAGAACACGACCGTGGTTCAAGGTGCTGGCAAGAAGGATGCGATCCAAGGCCGCTGTGCTCAGATTCGCGCTGAAGTCGAGAAGACCGAGAGTGAATACGACCGTGAGAAGCTGCAAGAGCGGCTCGCGAAGCTGGCCGGTGGTGTGGCTCAGATCAACGTCGGAGCCGCGACCGAAACCGCGATGAAGGAACGCAAAGACTTGTTCGTCGATGCATTGTCGGCGACTCGTGCAGCCATCGAAGAGGGAATCGTTCCTGGTGGCGGCGTGGCGTTGTTGCGAGCCGGAGTTGCTTTGGAGAAGCTTAAGCTTGGTGGCGATGAGCAGTTTGGTGTGTCGCTCGTAAAGAACGTGCTCGACATGCCGTTGCGAATGATTGCCGAGAATGCTGGTCTCGACGGAGCGATGGTGGCTAATCGCGTTCGCAAGTCGAACGATGCTAACTACGGCTACGACGCCTTGAATGACAAGTATGGCGACATGTTTGATTTCGGTGTCGTTGATCCGGTGAAGGTGGTTCGCTGTGCTCTGCAAAATGCGGCCAGCGTGGCTAATCTGCTGCTGACGACTGAATGCATCATCGTCAACGAGCCTAAGAAGGAAGGTGGCGATAGCCACCACGATGACCACCATGACATGGGCGGTATGGGTGGCATGGGCGGCGGCATGGGTGGTATGGGAATGCCCGGCATGATGTAGTCGTTCGAGATACGTGTTTTTCAAATCTCAAATTTCGCAATTTGAAGTTCTTTGTTAGGAGTTCGCAGCATGAAATTGAATCCTCTGGATGATCGTGTGGTCGTCGAACCGTTGAGTGCCGAGCAGACAACGGCGGGAGGCATCGTGCTTCCTGATAGTGCCAAAGAGAAGCCGCAGCGCGGTCGCGTTATTGCGATCGGCCCAGGCCGGTTGCTCGAAAGTGGCGATCGTTGCCCAGTGGCGTTGGCCATCGGTGATGAAGTGCTCTTCGCGAAATACGGCGGCACTGACATTGAGATCGAGAAGAAGGAAGTCAAGATTCTCCGTGAGAGTGATATTCTCGCGAAGGTTGTGTAGTTCAAAAGTCTTCCCCCCCCACCGGGCTTGACCCGGTGGATTCGGGCTTCTGCACTACTTTTTCAACGCGACAATTGCGATCGCAGTAGTGCAAAAGCCCGCGAGCCACCGGGGCAAGCCCGGTGGGGTTTGTGACATTCAAATTATTCAAGGAGCCTTCCGTGGCTAAGCAACTTCTGTTCGATGACCGAGCGCGGCTGAAATTGCAGCGCGGTGTGAAGCAGTTGGCCGATGTGGTCGCGGTCACGATGGGGCCTACCGGCCGAAACGTGATCATCGACAAGAGCTTTGGCAACCCAGTCGTCACCAAAGACGGCGTGACGGTTTCCAAGGAAGTTGAACTCGAAGACCCGTATGAGAACATGGGTGCGAAGCTGGTTAACGAAGTCGCCACCAAGACCAGCGACGTGGCCGGTGACGGCACCACGACCGCGACGGTTCTGGCGCGAGCCATTTACGACGAGGGTTTGCGTTCCGTCTCGATGGGTGCCAACCCAATGGTCGTGCGACGCGGCATCGAAAAGGCTGTCGAGGCGGCGATCACGCACCTCAAGTCGCTGGTCAAGCCAGTGACGAGCAAGGCCGAGATTGCTCAAGTCGGATCGATCTCCGCCAACAACGACAAAGCGATTGGCGACTTGATTGCCGACGCGATGGAGAAGGTCGGCCGCGATGGTGTCATCACCGTCGAGGAAGGCAAAGGCAACGACACCACGTTGTCGCTCGCCGAAGGGATGCAGTTTGATAAGGGCTACATCAGCCCGTACTTCGTCACCAGCCCGACCGACATGAAGGTTGTTCTGGAAGACTGCTTCATCCTGATGTTTGAAAAGAAAATCTCCAACCTCCGTGACATGCTGCCGGTCTTGGAGAAAGTCGCGACGTCTGGCAAGCCGCTGTTGATCGTCGCGGAAGACGTCGACGGTGAAGCGTTGACCGCTCTGGTCGTCAACAAGCTGCGAGGCGTGTTGCAAGTCGCTGCCGTGAAGGCTCCTGGCTTCGGTGATCGTCGCAAGACGATGCTGGGCGACATGGCCGTTCAGACTGGCGGCCAACTGATTTCCGAAGACCTCGGCATCACCTTGGAAAGCGTCGAGCTGAAGCAGCTCGGCCGAGCCAAGAAGGTCGAGATCACCAAAGACAACTGCACGATCATTGATGGTGCTGGCGATCAAAAGCAGATCAAAGCTCGCGTCGATCAGATCCGCACGCAGATCGAAGGGACGAAGAGCGAGTACGACCGCGAGAAATTCCAAGAGCGGCTGGCCAAGATGACCGGCGGCGTGGCGATTATCTCGGTGGGTGCTGCGACTGAGTCCGAAATGAAGCAAACCAAAGCCCGCATGGAAGACGCACTCCATGCGACGCGAGCCTCCGTCGAAGAGGGTATCCTCCCCGGCGGTGGCGTGGCCCTGCTCCGTTGCATTGAGCCGATCCGCAAGGTGAAGGCCAAGGGCGACGAGCAAATCGGCATCGAGATCGTCTGCCGAGCCTTGGAAGCCCCGATCCGTCAGATCGTCCAAAACTGCGGCGTGGACGGTTCGGTTGTCGCTGACGAAGTTATGCAAAAGGACACGAACATCGGCTACAACGCCAACAACGGCGAGTACGTCGACATGTTCAAAGCGGGCATCATCGACCCAGCCAAGGTCGTGATCAGCGCTTTGTCCAACGCCGCCTCGATCGCGGCCTTGATGCTGACAACCCAAGTCTGCGTTACCCGCACTGACGACCTCGAAGGTGGCAAGAAAGCCAAGGTCGAAGGTTCGGTGAGATAAGCGAGGGGCACGCGGCTCGCGTGCCGTTGAAAATGGAGTGAAACGCAGCGAGCCATCCGAAAGGGTGGCTCGCTTTTTTGTGCGCGGTGTTCCAAACTGAAGCGACGGGCTCCTGTCCGTTGGATTGATCCGCCCAACGGCGAGACGAGAGTATGAGTTTCTGTTCAATTGCCGCAGGAGATGTCTCATGTCCGTTCGTAAATTGGCTCGGGACGAGATTGGAGATCGAGGTGCTGCGATTTACACCTCCAAGCTCCGTCCGTTATTGGAACCGCAGTGTCACGGGCAATTCGTGGCGATTGATGTCGAGACGGAAGATTACGAAGTCGGCATTGACCCCGATGTGGCGAGCGATCGACTTTGGGAACGTCGTCCCGATGCACAGATTTTGGTCGAGCGTATTGGATATCCCGTCGTCTTTCACGCGATGGGAATGCGGGGACGGCCATGATCGTCGGCGAAATTGATGCGAACATTGAGGCCAGAGTGACACTGTCGCTCATCCACAAAGAACGCAGTCTGAACCTCCAGTTCTTGGTGGATTCGGGCTTCAATGGTTATCTGGCAGTGCCTCAGTCAGCGGTCAACCAACTCAGCCTTCCACTGGCCACGGTTCAGCGAGGGGCGACCGCCGACGGGCGAGTCAGCTACTTTGACACGGTCGACGTGGGCGTGATTTGGGATGACCAACCGAAAGTCATTCGTGCCCAGGTTCTTGATGAACCCTTGATTGGAACGCGGATGCTTCGCGGCCATGACCTGGAAGCCCGTTGGGAAGTCGGCGGCAACTTTCGGCTGTCATTGATCCCGCCGGAATAACTCAAATTACAAACGACAGCATGTTCGGTCGTTGGGCGCACTGCCGCAGTCCTGAAAATGATGTCCGAGGAGACGAAACGATGAGCGTCGCCGCAGCTTCCGACTTCGATACTCAACTCGTGCGAGGCATTCAAACCGCGTTGCGACAAGCTCGTGGCTTGGGTGATCACGTCGAGACGATGGACATCACGGCCTCCGTGTCCGACGGAGTTTGCCACATTCACTTTTCCCCGATTCCCGCTCCTGGCACGATTCAAGCGGGAGGCGATTTGACGGTTTCCGTCAACTCCGACACCGACGAAATCATCGGCTACGAGCGAGGCCAATAAGTTGGCACGCGGCTCGCGTGCCTTTCAATTCAGTTTGAATCGCAGCGAGCCACCCAATTTGGGTGGCTCGTTTCGTATGTCGTAAAGGAGAACACCAATGTTGCTTGAATCAAGATCAAGTTTTGAAGCACTCGACGACTTGCTGACGTTTCAGAAGGCCGTTGAAAGTCATTACGACGACGGCGGAGTCGCAGAACGATGTTTGCACGTCACACCGGTAGAGTTTGTAGATGGGTTCTTGTGCCGACATCCGCAGCACATTCAATCGCGTGAATATCTGCTTGCAAGTAAGGGAATGGGCAATCCCGACAAACGGTTTAAGGTGAAGCCAGAATGGATGGAGATGCCCACTTAATCGCACTCAGAAGTACAACGAGAGAGTTCGAGATGCCAGTGGCTCGACTTACCAACGTGGTGTATCTTGGGCGTGCCGACGCCTACGACGGCAACTACTTTTACTATGTTGGACAAGCGAAAGATCCCGGTCGCAGATGGGAACAGCACTTACGCCAGAACACTGGGCCATGCCCGTTCGGTGATGAGGTTCAGTGGGCGATCCTCGCCTGGGGAGTTCCCAGTGAAAGACTGAACGCCGCAGAGAGCTATTTGATTGGTTACATCCTCTGCGATTTGGGATGCGTCAATGGCAACCGCGGCAATGATGAAGCGGCATTCGTTCAAGGATACCTAGTACCACGACCGAGAATTGATCCTCCATAAAAAGCGAGTTTGTGTCATTACTGCATCACCTTTAACGGAGGGTGGTGCGATGCCAAGGAAGGCAGTGCGGATTGAGGCGACGGAGCGGCAACTGGAAATCCTGCGGA
>JAPLNX010000538.1 GCA_026400935.1 Planctomycetia bacterium
AATCGCTTCACACTCTCGCTACTCCACCAACACAAAGGCCCCGGAAGTATTGCCATGAAACGCCGAAGCTGCGGATGGGATTTTGATTACCTGTCGCAAGTCCTAACCGGCAAACGAAGTTAGTGGACGCTGGCCCTGAATCTCAGTCGAGTCTGCGGCTGAGCTACGTAAGCGGATTGTTCGCGCGACCTATGTTCCAAAGACCAATTTGATTCATTCGATGAGATCTTGTATGTCACCTATCAGGGAGTTTTTCATGCGGTGTATTACTTCGGCGATCATGGTTCTTGTGTTGAGTTTGTGTTTTTCAGCGAATGCACATTCTGCTGACCTCGTTCGTGTCGGCATCCTGGGAATCGATAACTTTGGCTCCGTCGCTTACACAGAGTTCCTCAACCGCCCTCATGCGGAAGGTGTCTTCGAGGGAGTTCGCGTTGTGGCGGCCTATCCGATTGGGAGCAACGACTATCCTGATAGCGACAAGCTTGTGGCGAGCTGGAAGGACCAGCTCACGAAAATGTATCAGAATCCGAAAGACCCAAAGGACGCAGTGCCGCCGATCGAGTTTGTGAATTCGACAGAAGAGCTGCTCAAGAAGTGCGACGTTGTGATGATCTTTAGCATGGACGGTCGCCTGCACTTGAAACAAGCTGAAGCCGTACTCAAGGCAGGTAAGAGGCTCTTCATTAGCCGTCCGCTGGCGTCGTCGCCGGAGGATGCGATTGCGATTTTGAAACTCTCTGCGGAGACCAAGACCGCGTGTTGGAGTAGTTCACAGCATCGTTTCAGCGGCGGCTTTAGTGGAATGCGAAACCATCCCGAAGTAGGCCGCGTCATTGGCTGCGATGTTTACGGCGGTTGGACGGTGAGCGCACCTGATGCAGACAAGTTCACTCGCCCGCTGCACAGCATCGAGACGCTTTACACGATCATGGGTGGGCCGGGAGTTGTCTCGGTGACCTGTACCTCAACGCCGACGACCGAGTCGATCACGGCTCTGTGGAAAGATGGTCGAGTCGGAACGTATCGCGGCATCAAAGAAGGGGCGGTCAAGTACAGTGCGACGGTCTTCGGCGAAAAGGGAGTTTCGACGTCGGGCATCTATGGGCACGGCGTTCCCGTTAACGGAATCGTCCCGACAACCGATAAGTATGTGGGCTACGAAGGACTCGCGACTGAAATTGCTAAGTTCTTCAAAGGAGGCCCGGTGCCGGTCACTTCTGCGGAAACTTTGGAAATTTTCGCTCTGATGCAGGCGGCGGAAGAAAGCAAAGCGCAAAATGGAGCGGTTGTGCATTTGAAGAATCTCTCGCAAGGAATCGGTGAGTAACGTTGTGCAAGCTGCCAGCTTGCCTTCAACAGCCACAAGCTCACAGCTTGTGGCTACGGTTTTCAAAAGCAATTGGGGTGCCAGCAATGCTCGACGTTTGGGGCTCACAGAGATCACGATGCTGCGACGGCAGCAGTCGGCGAGATTTTCTCAAAGTCGGTGCGTTGGGTACGACCGGCTTGATGTTGCCGGACTTACTGCGAGCACGATCTGCGCTGGCGAAATCCGGCGAGAACCATAATGACAAGACAGTCATTTGGCTCTTTCTTTCCGGTGGACCGACGCAGTTTGAGACGTTCGATCCGAAGCCTGACAACGCCTTGCCGTATCGCAGCACCGTGGGGACGCAGAAGACCAATGTGCCGGGAACGCACATCGGCGGGCTGTTTCCGAATCTTGCTCATCTGGCTGACAAATACTCGATCATTCGTTCGTTCGCTCATTCGGCGGCGGATCACACGGCGGCGACTCACTGGCTTTCGACTGGCCACGATCATCCGCCCGCAGGCAACGGAGCTCCGCCGATTCAGCCGAGCATCGGTTCGATTCTGTCGCGCTATCGCGGACCAAATCATCCTGCGAGTGGAATGCCGACCTATGTCGGGCTTGATCATCTTTACGCCGAAGGCCCGGCCTGGTTGGGAGCCGCTCACGCACCGTTTGATGCGCGTGGCAACTCGCTGGCCAACATGATGCCGCGTCTCACGCTGGATCGCTTGCAGGATCGGCGTTCGCTGCTCAAGACGTTCGACCAATTGGATCGAGCAATCGACCAAAGCGGCATGATGCTCGCGATGGACGAGTACGAAGGGCGTGCGGTCGAACTCATTCGAGGTCAGGCCCGTGAGGCATTTGATCTATCGCGAGAAGATCCAAAACTCCGCGAGCGTTACGGTAAGGGTGCGAAGAAGCTCGGTGAGAACTTGTTGCTCGCGCGCCGTCTTGCAGAGGCGAACGCTGGCATGGTCACTGTTTGGTACGGTGGCTGGGATTCTCACGGTACGAATCCGTCCGTCATGCACGGCACTATTGAAGAGGAGATGCACAAGCTGGCTCCGGAGTTCGATCATGCGGTCTCGGTCTTTATCGAAGACCTCTATGCACGCGGCTTAGACCAGAAAGTTCTGCTCGCCATCGTTGGCGAATTTGGACGCTCTCCGCACATCAACAAAGACGGTGGGCGCGAACATTGGCCGCAGCTCGGCAATCAAGTCTTGGTCGGCGGCGGCATGAAGATGGGACAAATCATCGGCGAATCAACGGCGAAAGGTGACGTGCCGTTGTCCAATCCTGTTTCGCCCAACGATCTACTCGCCACGCTGTTCCAATTCCTCGGCGTACCGCTCGACTTGCAGTACACCAACCAAGCCGGGCGTCCCAACAACATGCTCGATAACGGCAAGCCGATCGCCGCCTTGTTTTAAGTTTGCCCCACTGTTTTCTATGTTTGGCTTTCAGAACTGAAAACGAAGACTCGTTGAGGACGGAGAGCGTCTTGAACTGACATTGTGGTGTGGTAGAGAAGCGAAAACGTTACGACATCACGCCGCAGGTATCGCTTCGCCTTAGCTGTGATCTCTAACGCACTGATTGTTTCACGATTTCGACCGCCTGTGCGCAAAGAGCTTTGGCGGAATCGCTCGACGGGGCTTCGGCGATGATGCGGATGATCGGTTCGGTGTTGCTAGCGCGAACTTGTACCCAGCGGTTGGGCCAATCGAGTCGCAGGCCGTCCCCTTCTTGTGCAGTCGCATCTCGAAACTCGGCCTTCAGAGCCGAGCATGCCAAGTCGACTCGCTCACGCGGACATTCCAGTTTGTCTTTGACGATCGTGTATTGCGGCAGTGAACCGGCCCACTGCGACAAGCGTTGCTGCGGATCGACCAAGCCGTTGAGTACATAAGCCATCGAAGCAAAGCTGTCGCGCACGAAGCCGACTTGCGGATCAATCACGCCGCCGTTTCCTTCGCCACCAAAGACCGCACCAACTTCGTTCATCTTCGTGACGACGTTCGCTTCGCCGACGTAAGAGCGGAAGAAGGGACAGCCGTGTCGAGCGGCAATGTCCGCGGTGACTCGGCTGGTGGAACCGTTCACGACGAACGGCCCTTTGCGAGTCGCCAGCACGAAGTCCGCACACAATGCGAGCGTCAATTCCTCGCCGATGTATCGACCGTTCTCGTCCACGATTGCCAGCCGATCCGCATCGGGGTCTTGTGCAAAGCCAACATCTGCGCCGAGCCGCTTCACTGCGTCGCACAATCCGGTGAGATTCTCGGCCAGCGGTTCGGGAACGTGCTCAAAGCAGCCATCCGGCGTCCCCCCCAACACGGTCACGTCGCAACCGAGCGTCTGTAAAAACTTCGGAGTCGCCACGCCGCCCGAACCATGATTGCAGTCGAGCACTACCTTGAATCGCCGCTGCCGAATGCGCGCAACATTCACCAGCGACAAGACTCGATCCACATGCGGAGCCGCCGCGTCGTCGAGCACTTCCACCGATCCCAACTTTTCCCAGCCGACGAGCTTGAACGACTTGTTCGTGAGAACGCTCAACAGCGTTTCGCCTTGAGCCGCGTTGAGCACCGCCCCCGCTTTGGAAAACGGTTTCAGGCCATTCCATTGAATCGGATTGTGGCTCGCAGTGATCTGCAATCCGGCCGCCGCATTGTGATGTCGCACGAGCACTCCACAGGTCGGCGTCGTCGCAATCCCCGCGTCGAGCACTCGACAGCCCGTCGCCATCAACCCAGAGATCACCGCATGACGCACCATCTCTCCCGTTGAGCGACCATCTCGCGACAACACGACGGTCCCACCTTCGGCCATCGTGCCGAGCGCCATCGCGAACTCAGTCAGATACTGCGGATCAAGTCCGTCACCAATGACACCTCGTAAGCCAGAAATGCTCAAAATCCGTTGCGGCATGTCGATCTCTCCCTCCTTGATTCATGCGACGAACGCGACGCTCATCCTATCGAGCGGGCTTATAGTGCCACCGCCAATCTTTGAGAACAGCGTTGGTCGCACCCCGGCGAACTGACACACGTCGACGGGCATGACCACAAATCTCCCAGAGGCAGTTTCGAAACTAACCCGAAGCGTCAGCGAGGGCGAATGCTTCAAGAGACTCCCAAGACCTCGCGTTGTGAAGCGTTCGCCCTCGCTGACACTTCGGGTTAGTAAAACAGCTCTGAAACAGCTTCTCGCAAATAAGCGACAGCCGCCTGATCTCGCTATTTCTCGAACTCCTTCCAGAACTCGGCCACGGGTTGGTCGTCGATCGTTTCGAGGGTCTTGATTTCTTTCAGCCGGAGCAGTTTCTCACGCGGCACCTTTTGGATGGACTTATTAAATCCGATCGACTTCAGAGGCCAACGGCAGATGATGTCGGGATCGAATTGGGAATCCATCAACCCTAGGGTTTTGACTTTGGAATCTCGTAGCGGACTCAAATCTCGAATGCCCGTCTCATGAATGACGAGGTGGGCGAGGGGGGCATCTTTGAGTGGCGCGAGATCAGTGAGCTTCATGCACCCCCAGAGATGCAGGAGTTGGATCTTTTTGCCTGCTAACGGCGACAGGTCCGTGACGGCAGCAAACTGCAGTAAGACGTGGTCGATCGGTAAATCTCGCAACGGTGCGAGGTTCGTGAGTTCTTTGCAGAATGAGAAATCGGTGATCTGCAGATTCTTCAAGCCCGCCAACGGTGACAAGTCTGTGAGCCGACTCGACCCACTGTGGGCAGGGCAAGTCAGTACCCTCAGTCCTGTGAGTACGGACAACGGCAGGATGTCGGTGATCTTTGAACCGTCGAAGGTCATCCTATCGACGCGACCATCCTGCATGCCGTGTTCCAGCTTCTCATCCCACTCGGGATTCCGCCGCTTCAGTTCCAGCGAGACTTCCTTCACCTGCTCCTCGGGCGGCAGCTTCGAGACCCGCTCGAACCACCCCGGAGCCAGCGCCGGGAACTTCGAGGCTACGGCTTTCGCACCGTTCGGTATCGCCGGTCCGGTCAGCTTCAATGACTCACCCACTGCGTCCACAGACAACACCACCCGAAAGCCAGCGTCATGGGAAATATGGTGAGCGATGTAGCCGCCGCGATGTGCGGTACGGCATACGGCCGCATGGAAGAAGTAACTGCCTCCCCGTAGTACACGGGTGGAACTGGTGGAAGTTGGGCCCTTTGGATTGACCGTGGGCTTCCCTTGGAATGATTCGTAGTAGTTCGGATCCAACCAATCCTCGACCCATTCCCACACGTTGCCGTGCGTATCGCATAGCCCATACGGATTCGCTTTCAATTCACCAACCGCGTGTGTTCGACCTCCGGAGTTCGCGGTAAACCAACCTGCACGGAATAAATCTTCATCGGGTGTGCCAATTATGCCTGGCGCGATTCGTAACGAGCTGTCAGAATGAGGTTAGAAATCTACGAAACCTCTTTCTGGGAACGATCATGGACGATGTGCCACAAGTGAAATCAGAGTTGTTGATGCCGGTGGTTCGGGAGCAAATCGAGGAGGCCGTGCGGAAGATCATGGAGGCCGTGAATGCGGCTCCAGCGGGAGCGTTGAT